>JBAXOQ010000267.1:0-6558 GCA_037133175.1 Actinomycetes bacterium | reverse complement strand
ACTTTCCCCATTAACACACCGTGTGACACATCCGCACCGTCCACGGATTCAGGCTTAGGCCAGCGCACAATGCTTGTACGCACACGGTGACGAACAGGAGCGCTGGATCTTTGCTGATCAAGACTTGGCGCCGAATTCGGACCACGGTTTTGTGACAGGATTTATGACGGTTTTCGGCAGTTAATGTGAACGGACATTCTATGTCCCTGGGACTTGGACATCAATGTCCCAGAAACGGACACTAATGTCCCAGAAGCGGACACGCAATGTTCCGCTTTTCAACCGCCCGTTCACTATGGGTGGTTCGGTTTAGGAACTGCGAATTTGCGTTGAACAGGAACTGCCCGAACCTCGTGAAGAGGTCCGGGCAGTTCCTGTTCGGGTGGAAACCTCTGCAGTGAGTTGGCGCGGCACTGGTACGTCCGCTCGGGCTCTGCATCTGGCGGGTTTCAGCTGCTGGAATCGAGCCTCGATGCCGGTGCAAGGGTGCGATCGGGTGATTGATAGTGAGTCGGTCACCGTCACGAACGTAGCGTGGAAGGGTCAACGAAGGGGGCTGGTCGTGGCTGAGGAACAACTGTCCGCGTTCACCGCGCACATGCAGGAAGACCCGGCGCTGCAAGATGACCTCAAAGCAGCGACGTCCGCTGAGCAGGCCCTGGCCATCGCCGCCGACCACTGGTTCGCCTTCACCACCGACGACCTGGCCCTGCCCGATGCGGGCGTGCCCGACGCCGAACTCGAAGAGGCCGCCGGTGGCTATGGCACATATATGACAGTCAGGGGCCTCGCTGTCCTACGGGGGTTTGGTGGGAGACTCCGGGGCCCAGATCATGTTGCCTAACCGGACGGACCACACCATTGACTGTGTCCTGCGCAGCGTTACTGATCGGGCCGAGGGCCACCACAGCGGCGGCCCGGGCCACCAAGCCTCAGGCCAAGCACAACACCCTGGCCCGGCGTCTGATCAAACGCGAAACCGATCATTTACGCCTCACGACGAATCCGCTAGTCCTGGCGGACAACAACGCGGCGGAGCCTGAAATCCGAATGATCAAACTGCGGCAGAGAGTGTCCGGGTGCCTGCGAACCCGTACCGGCGCCGAACAATTCTGCGCGATACGCAGCTACCTGGCCACCGCCGCCAACCACGACATCGGATCCTTTCAAGCCCTCACCACATTGGCTGAGGGCAATCCCTGGATGCCCGCAACCGGCTAAGGACCAGTTACCCGCGTGACAGATCTGACCAGTTACGTTCGAAGAAGAACGGCAAGGGACTTTTGCTGTGGAAACTGCGCAGCCGGGGGTGGGTGTTTGTCGCTGACAGTGGTTCGCAGGTAGCCGTCCGGTACTGTCGGGTGACAGCCAGCAATGGAGGAACTGCCGGTGGCCACGGATCCGACTTCGACCGAACTGTCGGCTCTTGATGAGCCGCGGACCTGGAGCCGTGGCAGTTTCGTCGCGATGGTGGTCGGATTCGTTGCATACGCGCTGCTGACGGTCTGGCTGTGGAGAGATGCAGCGGTCCCGGGTCCGGTGATTCCGGCGACTGCAGTAGCTCACGCGGTGGCGATGTTCGCAATCACGGGGGTGACTGCGCTGGTCCTGTTGTGGTACGCGCGCAGCTCGGGGCGTCGCGGCTATCTGATCCTGGGGTGTTCGTACCTGTACGTGTGCGGAGTCATGGCCGTCTTCCCCCTGTTCTTCCCCAACGGTCTACTTATCGCCGATCCGCCGAGCCCGTTACTGGGCGGGACGCAGAGTGCCATCTGGCTGTTCTGGGCGTGGCATGTTGTATTCCTGGTCGGGCTGGTCGCTGGGGCCTTGGTCCTGACCGCTGACCGACTGTCGTACCGGCAGGCGGGATTGGGAAGTGCTCTGGGGTGGTCGCTCGCTGCCGTGGTGTTGCTCCTGGCAGGGACCGTTCTGTACGTTTCGGTGGGCCATGACCTGCTCCCGGTACTGACCACCCCGGTCGGAATCACGGGCCTGGATTATGTGATCGCGAACAGCTACCTGGGGTTCGCCGTTCTGGGCACGGTCCTGGTCGTTTGGGCGGCGCGCACCGGTTCGGTAATGGGTCGGTGGCTGATAGTGCTGATGGTGTTGTTGCTGGGCGAGGGAATTGTCCAACTGCCCGCAGAGCGCTATTCGGTCGGTTGGTACTGGAGTCGGGTGTTCGGGTTCGTGGTGTCGGCCGTGCTATTGGTCGTCTTGATCTCGGCGCTAGCTAAGCGACTCACTGAAGCCGAGCGGGCACGGACGCGGGCAACAATCGACTCCCTGCTGGACCCGCACATGCTGATGGAGGCGGTGCGCGACACGTCGGGGATTATCGTTGATTTCGTCTGCACCGACGCGAACTCGGCGGCATGCGCGTTTGCCGGAAGGCAGTACCAGGATTTCATCGGGGCGCGAATGCTTGACGTGGTGCCCGGGCCCATCGGTGCTGACCTGCTGAGGGTGTGCCGTCGCGTCGTCGAGACCGGTGCGCCGACGGTGTTGGACGACTTGCCGTACACCCATGAACCGCTCGGCGGGGTTCAGCGGTACTTCGACGTTCGCGCGAACCGGATCGGTGACGGCCTGGCCTACACGTGGCGTGATGTCACCGCACGGCACGAAGCCGAACTGCTCCTGGCCGCCTCGCAGGAGCAGTACCGGTTGTTGGCCGAGAACGCCTCGGACATTGTGTTCCGGGGCGACAACGAGGCCGTCGTGCAGTGGATCTCGCCCTCGGTGACCAGCGTTCTCGGGTGGGTACAGGAGGATA
Organism: Actinomycetes bacterium; assembly: GCA_037133175.1. GTDB lineage: Bacteria > Actinomycetota > Actinomycetes > S36-B12 > UBA10799 > ELA509. The sequence goes on along the minus strand of JBAXOQ010000267.1, from coordinate 3,782 downwards.
TGGTCGGGCACCCCATCGGAGAGTTCGTCCACCCCGATGATGTGCTGGGAACGCGGACAGCCAGCGAGAACCTGAAGCCGGGCGCTGGGGGTGCAGGGTACGAGGCCCGGCTGCGCACCCGCGACGGGGGTTATCTGTGGATGGCCGTCAATGCGCGCCCTCTGGTCGACGCCGTTGGCGTGGTCATCGGGCGGGTCGGCACTGCCCGCGACGTGCAGGCGGAAATGGGCGCACGGCAGGCGTTGGCGGCGTCCGAGCAGCGTTACCGGTTGCTGGCGCAGAACGCGACCGACGCGGTGTTCCTGGTCGACTCGACTGGGGCGATCACCTGGTTGTCTCCTGCTGTGCGGCGGGTTCTGGGCTACCAGTCGGAGGAGTTGGTGGGGACCATGACCGCGAATCTGGTCCATCCGGAGGACTTGTCGGTGCTGTCGTCGATGGTGACCAAGGTCGCCCACGGGCAAGAAGGGGTGCACTGGCAGGTCAGGATGCGCACCCGCGAGGGGGAGTACCGCTGGATGTCGGCGGTGTCCGGTCTGATGATCGACACTGACGGTGTGGTGGTCGGGCGGGTCACGAGCGTTCGGGACGTGCATGAGCAAGTGCTGGGCCGGGAAGCATTGGCCCGCAGCGAGGAGATGTTCCGGTTGGCGATGGAGGGCGCCCCGGAAGGTATGGCGGTGCTGGGTTTGCATTTGGCATACGGGCAGGTCAATCCAGCCTTGTGCGCGATGCTGGGCCGGGACGAGGCTTGGATGCTCTCACACGGACTCCGAGACGTTCTTGCCCCCGAATCGCTGGAAGCGGACCTTGCGGCACGGGACCGGTTACTGGCAGGTGAGGCCGAGTTTGACATGCACGAAGGCCGCATGATCACCGCGACCGGTGCGCCGTTGTGGGTGCAGCACTCCATCGCACTGGTCCGCGACGAGCACCGGATGCCGCTGTTCTACGTGTCGCAGTACCAGGACATCACCGACGCCCGCGCCGCGAAAGCCGACCTGGAGTATCGGGCGCAGCACGATGCCCTGACTGGGCTGATCAACCGGGAGCAGCTTCAACGACGCATCGCGGATGTGCTGACTAGGGTGCCACGTCGGGCCGGTGTGCCCGCCCTGCTGTTCTGCGACCTTGACCACTTCAAGTGGATCAACGATCAGCACGGGCACGCCGCCGGTGATCACGTGCTGCGGGTGACCGCTGACAGAATCTCCGCTGCGTTGCGCGACACCGATGAGGTCGCTCGACTCGGCGGTGATGAGTTCGTCGCCGTCCTGCCGGAAGCGTTCGACCTTGATGCCGCCGAACACGTTGCGCAACAGGTTCGCTCGGCGGTCGCGCAACCGATACCGGTCGGAGGCGAGCAGATCGTCATCACAATGAGCATCGGTGTGGCACTGGCTACCCCCGGCATCGAAGCAGGCAGACTGCTGCATAACGCCGACGCGGCCCTGTACGAGGCGAAGAACTCGGGCCGTGACCAGGTGGCGACGTTCAGCTAGGGCTCGCCCTGCCTTGGTCGTTGTCCCTGCGCTCCGAGCGGAGCCCAACTTGCCTGCGGAACCTGCTCATCAGGAGTCACCTGACCCAGGCAACGGCTGAGGGGTGCAGGCACGCGAGAACGTCATCCAAGAAGAGCACTTCGACGGAGCCTTCGGCGATGCTGGCCTGCCTGAAGCGTGAGGGTTGACGCGCTGAACGTCGACTACGGATTTCGTGACAATGTGACTACGGATGTGATGACAATGTGCAGTTAGTTGCAGATGTCATGAATAGCAGACAGGTTTGTCACGGATAACAGAAACGTTGTCATCGATAACAGAACGATTGTCATCAATAGCAGACAGGTGTTGGGCGCCGACGGAGTCTTCAAACTGCCGTTCGACAGTCTCCTTCGTCGATGGTTCGGTGAGGTGCTGACGGTGAGAACTCGTCCTCTTGGAATGTTTGAGGAGGGTGTGACGGTCCTGTTCGCTTGAGCTTGCGGCATCTTTGCAGGTGCTGGGTTCCCTCCGGATTTCCGGAGGGAACCCAGCACTTTTCCATTCCGTTATCCACTTGCCGCGTGATTCTGAGTGGGTTTGACCGACGGTTGAGATTCGAGTGTGTCGCGGCGTCCGGGCCTGAGCGTCAGCCACCGAGATCAGGCCGGGGTGGAGCGGGAACACGAGTTGGACCGAACGCCGATACCGATAACCATGAAGCACATCGAGCGGCCCATTGAGGTCCAGACGGAGTTTCCGACGCCGACAGCCCCATTCGCTGGCCCGCCCTTTCTTCGTTGGGTGCATCCGACCGTTTCGCACCTTCTCAACCGGCATGGAAAGTTCGGTGTGGGTCGCGCTCTACCGGAGGGCCATGTCGCCATGGCCACGAAACAGTGTTTCGAGAACGCCTACGACCTAGCGTGCGATGATCCTGCACAGACGTACGTTGAGGGATTGGCGTGCCTGACAACATCGGTGGTCGTTCACGCGTGGTGCATCGATCAGGGCGGCCTGGTGGTCGATCCGACCTGGGCGTCCTTGGATGGGGACCCATGCGCGAGGCGGTATCTGGGTATTGCCTACGCACCCATGTTCCTACTTCGGCACCAGGGGGGAGACCGGTTGAATCGACGTCGCACTGTCGAATCAGTGGTTACTCGGCAACCGTGACATCAAGGAAGTACCCCTGACGTGACCACCAACGGCCGTCTGGCCGTCGGTCTCGCAGGGGCCAAGCAGTAGATGATGTCCGCGGTCACATAGCGACTATCGGCCTGGAACGGTTCCGCGCACCAGCGCGGACCGAAGAACGGTGGGGGAGCCGCTCAGCGGGGAGGCACTGAAGGGTCGTGGGACAGGAGCCAGTCCTTCGCGTCTTCGCGGGTCGGCCGGAACGTAACAACGTCTTTGCGCCCCGCCGCGACCGAGACGAACTTGGCGACAGTGCGGATGAAGACACCGCCGCCTGCGAAGCAGATGTGAAGCGGAGGTTCTGTTCCCGGTGCGGTCATTTGGATCTGAAAGTCTTTGTAACTATTCCGCGCTCCCCGGCTTACGTCACCGGCATCACTCAAATCGACCAAGAGCATTCCGAACGGACCGCTACGCACGGCTGCGGTCATTGCGAGGGCGTTCTGCCTGGCCACTTCATCAGTCTGATCGCCGTGTGCGATGTGATACACAATGCCGTCGTCGCCGACGAAGGTTTCGTTGTCCATCAGTGCGGTCTACCCATCTGTCACTGCAGCGACCACAGCCGGTGGCTTCACTTCGCACGCTACCCCGTATCCCGCAGTCGCGCAGCGTGGACGCCAACAGGGTGACACTATGGGGGAGACACGCCGAGTTGGCGGTGTTGCTGGTTGGTCTACCTGCGGGGTCCGATGGGCGGTTGAGAACCTGCGGCGCAGCGAGGACCCAATGAACGGTATTCAGTCGGGCATTTCACCGGGCCACGAGACGCTGCCGTTGCTCGCCGAAGCACTCGCTGTCATGGCGATGGGTGATCTTGATGCCAGACTTGCGATGCCCGAGGAAGCAGCCCTCGACGACAGCGTGGCCGAGATCTGGACTGCAGTTGAGTTGCTGCGCCAGGACTTGCTCACGGCCAATGAGAGTGCCGCTACCGAGTCGCTGCGCCGCCACTCGGTCGTTTCACGGTTCCTCTCCGCGATCGCCGAAACAGTTGACGATCCCCAGGAGATCATCAACTGTGTTGGTGAGCTGGTGCGTGACGGTTACGCCCAGGGTCAGCGTCAAAGTCGTTTGGGTGTGAGTCCGAGGAGTTCGAGGGCT
>JBAXOQ010000266.1:0-6582 GCA_037133175.1 Actinomycetes bacterium | reverse complement strand
GTCTTGCGGGTGAACCAGCTCGGCGATCGCTATGCCCACCAACTCTTGCGGCGACCACCCCAGCACACCCGTCACATCCGGAGCCACCCACGCGAACTCGCCATCATCGTCCAAACCGAACACGAAGCCGGGACAACCCTGCGCGAGGAATAGGTGCGGGTCCAGCGCCACCGCCGACCTTTCACTCTCAACGCGACGCTCTGGCGCCGCCTGAGCAACTCGGGCGATCCCCTCAGCTCGCGGCGCGCCGTCGTTAGCACCCATTACGCCCCCGATCCGTCACTGTCGCTCGACGACCAATCAATGGAGTCCCCCCGGAAGCTTCCAAGATAGCCACTGCCCCGGACCGCCGCAACGCAACGACATGGCTTCCCGCTGTTTTTCGATGGTGATCAATTCGCCGCTGGACATCGACCGCCGGTGCCCAGGCGGGACCAAGAAGCGTTGGAGTCACCGGGGACTGCCCAGGGTTCCGTGTGCCTCCCGGCAGCGCGAGTTACTAGGTGTCAATCCCCGCTGTTCGTAGACGCGGAACGCATATCCCAAGCGTCGGTGATCAACTCCCTCAGCCGCTCGGGGTCAACCTTCGCGAGTCGCACTAGTACCAGCGGGGCGTGGCCGTACCCGGCGGCGCTGAAGAACGTGTCGGGCTCGCCGAGCAGAAGTGCCTGTTTCTCTGACTCATCGCCGACATACAACACCGCGATGTCACGTCGTATCCTGCGCGGCTTTCCCGGGACTCGCTCGGGGTACGACCAGACAAAGCCGTGACCGTCCACCCGGAAGTCGAAACCGTCGCTCTGGACTTCCACTGCTCCCGGCAGCGACAAGGCGATGTCGCGCACGTCGTTGTCGTCAGACAAAAGAACCCCTCTCCGGCGATCGGGCATCCGACCCCTTAGCTCGAGAACAGGCCGCGGATGTCCTCGGCGGTCAGGGCGGCGTTGGCGGCGCCGCCGTCGACGACGGAGGCGAACAGGCTGCGCTTGCGATCCTGCAGCGCCACGACCTTCTCCTCGATGGTGTCGCTGGCGATCAGCCGGTAGACCATGACCGGCTTGTCCTGGCCGATCCGGTGCGCGCGGTCGATCGCCTGCGCCTCCGCCGCTGGGTTCCACCAGGGATCCAGTACGAACACGTAGTCCGCGGCGGTCAGATTCAGGCCGAAGCCGCCGGCTTTCAGGCTGATCAGGAACACCGGCGCGGCGCCCTCGGTGAACTCCGCGATGCGCCGGGGCCGGTCGCGGGTGCGGCCGTCGAGGTAGCAGGTGGCAATCCCCTCGGTGGCGAGTCGTGTCCGAACCAGGCCCAGGAATCGGGTGAACTGGCTGAATACCAGCGCACGGTGGCCCTCAGCGGCTATCTCGCGCAGTTGCTCTACCAGCACCTCGATCTTCGCCGAACCCACTTTGCCAGCCAGCTCACCGTCCACCAACGATGCGTCCAGGCTCAGTTGCCGCAGTGTCGTCAGCGATTTGAGGATCGCGATGCGGTTGCGGTTGACGTCCTCGATCAGGCCGAGAACTCGCTGGCGCTCGCGGTTGAGGTGGGTGTTGTAGATCTTCCGGTGCGCCTGGTTGAGCGTCACGTGCAGCACCTGTTCGGTCTTCGGCGGTAGGTCCGACGCCACCTGCTCTTTGGTGCGCCGCAGCATCAACGGTCGGACGCGGCGGCGCAGCGCGACTAGCTTGTCCGCGCCCTGGCCGGACTCGATGGGTTTGCGGTAGTCGTCGGCGAACTTCTTCGGATTCGGGAACAGCCCCGGAGCGGTGATGGACAGCATGGACCACAGGTCCATGAGCGAGTTCTCCATCGGCGTGCCGGTGATCGCCAGTTTGAAAGGGGCTGGCATCTTGCGGGCGGCCTGGTATGTCTTGGCCTGATGGTTCTTGACGAACTGTGCCTCGTCGAGAACCAGTCCGCTCCAGGTCAGCCCTCGGTAGCGCTCCTCGTCGATCCGGAACAGCGCGTACGAGGTGAGTACGACGTCGGCTTCGGCCGCGACCTCGGCGATCTTGCGGCCGCTGCGCTTCTCGGTCTCGGTCAGCGCAACGACCACCAACTGCGGGCAGAAAGCGGCCGCCTGCTCGGCCCATGATGCGACCACGGAAGTCGGAGCCACGATTAGCAGCGGGCCCGCTGGGCCACCCAGCGTCCCGCCGTCCTTGGCCCGCACTGCCATCGCCAGTGTCTGAACGGTCTTGCCTAGCCCCATGTCGTCGGCGAGCACTCCGCCGAGCTGCAGATCCCAGAGCAGGCTGAGCCAGTGGTAGCCATCCACTTGGTAGGGACGAAGGGTCGCCCGCAGATCGGCTGGAACGGGCGGTCGCGGCAGCTCGTCGAGCGCCAGCAGTCTGCCCGCTGTCCGCTGCCAGCACTGGCTCTGATGCGCGACCACTCCGAGACTGACCAGTTCCTCCCAGAGCCCGGCTTGCACGGGCGTGATCCGCATCCCGGACCCGGGCTTGTCCTCAAGGGCGCGCGCCTCCTCGATGACCGCACGCAGCCGCTCCAGCTCGGGACGGTCGATCCGGAACCAGGTGCCGCTTTCGAGTAGCAATCGGTCCTGGCCGACCACGAATGCCTGCAGCAGCGCGACCAGCGGAACGGCTTCCCCGGCAACCATGACGTCCAGATCGAGGTCGAACCAGTCGGGGTCGGCGCTGTCCCGGGCCGCCACCGTCAGTACCGGATCGGTCACCGCCTCGGCGTAGGGCAGCGGTTCCCCCTCGACAACTACGTCGATCAGTGGGTGCGCCTCAAGCCGGGGCAGCGACTGCTCCACGAAGACGGCCGTGTCCAGACCTACCAGTTCCCTGCCCGCGACCGGAAGCGGATCGAGCGCGCGAACCTGCTCATACAGAGCGCGCTCGGCGACTTGATCCCGCCAGCCGTGCGGGTCGCCCGATCGCAGACCCACCCGGATCTGGTGATCCCCCACGCGGTACGCGAAGGCCCAACTCAGCCTGGTCAGGTGCCCGGGTTCGAACTGGACGCGTAACTCGAGCCGGGGTCCGGTCACCTCCGGAAACTCGATCGAACCGTCACCAGAGGTGACCGTGACTTGCCGTCGCAGCGTTGGGTAGTAGGAGGTCAGGAAATCCGTCAGCTCCAGCTTCGGAATGGTCAGCGGTCCGCCCGTGACAAGGTGCAGCAACTCCCTGCCAATCGGTTTGTCCAGCGGCCCGAGCTCGACCTGGCGATCGTCAAAGATGAGGTAACCGTGTGCTGGGTTGCCGATCAGCAGCGTTGCGGCAGGCAGTGGTTGGCCGTCGTCGCGGTCGATCGTGGCTGTGAGCATGGGTTCACCGCCATCGGGCTGTCGCAGGTCGAGCGCGACGTTCGCGGGCCCCGCCAAGCGGGCGGGCTGGCCACCAGGGGCGAGGAGTGGAACGCCAGCCTTTCCGATCCGTTCCAGCAGCGGCCAGACGCCGGGACGCATCTCGTCCAGACACACCCGGGGCTCGCCGTAGCCGTAGTAGGACGCCTGCCCGGAACGAAACTGGTAGAGCAGTTCAACCAGGGCGTCGCGCCCCGGGGATGCCCCTGCGCCTCGGTATTGGTGATACTCCAGGTCTCGCCAGGAGGCGCCGGTCTTGATCCAACCGGTCTTGCCGCGGGCGACCGGGCGCAGCACCGGCCGGCCGCGCGACTGACCATTAGGCCCCCCCAGTTCGACCACCAACCCGAAGCCAGGCGCGCTGTCGGTGCTGGCGGTGGAAATGATCGAATCGAGGGCCAGCCGCCATTTCGAAGTGGTGGCAGCCGCGCGTTCCGCCTGCCAGGCACGCGCGGTCAGCAGGGCGGCCGCGACGTGCTTGCAGTCTTTGTGCATCGGGCAGCTGCACGTGTTTTTGTAGTAGTTGGTGCGGGTCCGGATCGGGACCGGCGGAAGGATCATGACGTTGTATGGCCGCGGGCGCTGTCCCGCTACCTCGGCCACGATCGCGGAACCCGCGATCGTGCCCAGGGTCAAGACCGAGCCGTCGTTGGCATAGGCATACCCGCGCGCCGTCACCTGCGTGCCGAAGGCAAAGTCCAGCCCCTGTCGGCTCACCGCCGCGACCCAGGTCGGCGGCTCCCCGCTGTACACCGTCATCGTTCGCCACACTCCGTGTTGCCCACCATCGCGGACATCCTACGCAGGCGCCCCCAACGTCGGTTGGTGTTGTCGAAGACTCGCTGCTAGCTCCCGCTCCGGCGGGGCACGATGAAGTGGCCCTCCTTGACGAAGTGCTGCGCCAGCCACGCCCGGGCGGCCGTGGCTTTGGTCGGTACCGCAGTCGGGTCGAGGTCGAGCATCCGCGCGGCGTTGCGCAAGGTAGCTTCGCCAAGTTGGGAGATGCGCTCGTTGACATCATGCTCATTCCGGTCGATCATCATCTTCACGTCGGGTATGTCGCCGGCGACGGGCTGCTGAGCACCCGGATTGGCGACCCCCGGGGTGTACGGCAGGATCGTCAACTGGTGCATGTCCTTGCGCGGGGTGGACCTGTTGAACGCCGCGTCAATCGTCCTGGCCGCGCCGTCGCGCCGAGACAGTGGCGGACCGAGATCGAACTGTTCCCGCAGCGTGTGGGTCATCGAGGTGTTGGTGTGCACGTCCCGGATGACGGTACCGCGCTTGGTGTGCGCCGAGATCACGATCGTCGGCACCCGGATCCCCAACCGGTCGAACCCGAACCCCTCCTCACCGACGATGTCGTCCGGCGGGACCGCAGCCGGCGGAACTACGTGGTCGTAGCATCCGCCGTGTTCGTCGAACATCACCACCAGCGCCGTCTCCTCCCATTGCGGCGACGTCCGCACGGCGTTGTAGATCCGCGCGAGCAGCGTCTCAGCGGCCCGGATGTCCGTCGGCGGGTGGTAGTCGTTGAGGTCGCCGGTGAGCATGGCCGGCTCCACCCACGAATACGCCGGCAGCGTGCCCTGCGCGCAGTCGTTGTAGAAGTCCGGCATGTCGAAGGTGTGTTCCTTCCACAGCTTCAGATGGCGCAGTCCGGCCAGGTTGATGGCGGTGATCGGAACCACTTGGTCCTTGGGGAAGTAACACTTCCACGGCACGTCCTTGGCCGTGAACAGGTCAAACAGGTTCGGCAGATCGTTGTCCCAGGCGTAGTTGTACGTCAGGTCGTTGTCGATCCGGCCGGCACTGGTCCCGGCATGGAAGAACGTCCGATTCGGGAACGTGCAACTCGGCACATCACAGTGCCAATGCGTGAACACTGCATATTCCTGCGCCAACGTGTTGATCACCGGTGCAGTCTGCGGGGTGAACACCGCACCGACGGACGCCATCTCAGCGGGCGACAACTCCCTGCCCAGCTCCCACACCGCGTTATGGAAGAAGTCCAGCGCGAACCCGTCCATGGTCGGCACGGTTCCCGCCGGCGCCGCGTTGAAAGGAGCACTCATGTAGTTCGGGAAGATCGAGAACGCCGACTTGCCGGCGTTCTCGGCGGGCAGATACCGCCCGTACAACTGCACGTTCACGTTCGGGTAAGCCTCGCCCGGGTCCGGGATCGGGTCGGTGAAGTTGGCCGACGGCTGCACCCGGACCACCCCGCCCGGATACGGCAATTCGATCTCCCGATCCCGGACGCCGTCCTCGGCGTCAATGTGCGGCAGGTGTCCGAGCAGGTTGTCGAACGACCTGTTCTCAAACATGATCACAACCCAGTGTTTGATCTTCTCGATCGTCACGTCGGCTCCTTTGATGGTGTTGGGTGGGCAACTCGTGGGTCAGTGCTAAGAACCGCGTAGGCATCCTCGACTGAGGAGAAGAGCCTATCGGCAGGCAATTGCGAGGTGAGGCGGATTCGAGCCAGACTGTCGTCGGTTCGGCCCAGCACCCGGGTCACGGCGACATCGATTCCCCGGCCTCGGATGACGATCACCAGATCCTTCAGCACGCTGGCGCCGGTGTAGTCCAAGTCGTCGATCGTCACCGCATCCAGGATCACTGCCCGAATCGCCGGATCGGCGGCAAGTCGATCCATCACCGCGTCGTGGTACCAGTTGGCGTTGGCGAACCACAGGGGACCGTTCAGCCGTAACACCAGGACATGGTGCGGGTCCGCGGTGCTGGTATCGGCCAGCGGCAGCCAGTGTCCGTCGGGGCGGCGGCCGAGTTCGACGATCTCAGGTCGGGAGGTCTGAACTGCCCGGGACACCAGTGCCACCGCCACCGCGATCAGCACCCCGATCTCCACGCCGAGGATGACAACCGCTGCGAACGTCAATACCGCCAGCGCGAGCGCGCTGCGGCTGTAGCGGGCGATGCGCCGAATCTCCTTGACGTTCACGATCCGCACCGACAACACGATCATGATCGCGGCCAGCGTCGCACTCGGCAAATCGGCCAATAGCGTGCCGGCGAACAGCACGATCGCCAGCACCCCGATCGCCCCGAATGCCGAGGCGAGCTGGGTCCGTGCGCCGGATGCGGCCATCACGACAGTGGCGCCGGGACTGACATCGACAGTGAACGCGCCGACCCCCGCCGAGGCAAGGTTGGCTGCTCCCACGCCCACGAAGTCGGACCGCAGCGAGGTTGTGAAACCACCGGCGTCGGCACTGCTT
>JBAXOQ010000265.1:0-6617 GCA_037133175.1 Actinomycetes bacterium | reverse complement strand
CATCAGTACGGCCACCACAACGGTGCGCTGCCCGGTCAGACCGGCGACCAAGCTCACCGCGGCGAGCACCGCCGTTCCGACCATGCTCATCTTGGCCAGCGAGGCCGTCGATTGGGTTCGGTCGAAGAGGCCGACGATGAACGCTGCCATCGTCGCGTTGACTGCGGCGAACGGACTGGCGGCGGCGCCAATGCCGATCAGCACGATCGCGACCACGGCTCCCCGACGCAGTGCTGACCACGGTCACGTCCGTGACAAGTCAACGGCCAACGCGGAGCGAACCACGCTGGGGCCGAAGGACGCCATCGGTAATCTCAACTCGCCGATACTGTCAGCATCTGCCGCCGTTCACCCGAACCTTGAACGACAGTACGACGACGTAGTCCGACCAGATTCGAACCGGGGTGCAGAACCTCTTGCTGCCACTGATCGCCAGTGTCGACGCAGCCGCCCCACCTGAAGCCACCGACAACGCCGCCGGGCCGACACGCAACTTCGGCGCGGTGACCCGGACAGACGCCGCGGTCCCTCCGATGTTCCGCATCGAGATCCTGATCTTCTTGCCCCGATTGAGCGAGCAGAACTTCGACGAGCAGGGTTTGCGGGGAACAAGCCGCGCCGGAGTCTGAATCCCGACTTGGGTCGAGTAGGGAACTAGGCCGGTGCGCATCCTGATCCAATCGGCGTAACTGGACACCCGCGTGTACACCCCGGGGTAGTCGGGACTGCCACACTCGACTCCGTAGCTGACCACTCCGACGGCGACTCTGACCGACCCGGCCATCGAGGTCAGGGGGCCGCCGCTGTCACCTTGACAGGAGTCGAGCGCACCGGTGGGGAAGCCCGCGCACAACTGGTTGACCGAGTGGTACCACTGGCCGTACCGACCACAGCCGCCACTGACCCCGCCAATGTCGAGCAAATTGGCTGTCCTTAGAACCGGGCTCACCGGCCCGCCATAGCTGGTCGCACCGAAGCCGAATACCTGCACCGACGTACCGCTGGTGGGACCGGAATTGTCGGAGGAGTAAGGCAATGCCGCAGTCGCCATTGGGGTGCGGGTCCCGACCAAAGCGATGTCACCAGTTCCAAGCTCAGGATTCCACCCCGGATTGACGACCACCTGCGACCATTGGATCGGCGCCCCCAGGGAGGACAGTGACACCGGGTTTACCCAGGCGCCACTGCCGGCTATGTCGACCATTGACTGCGGCGCACCGGAGTCGGTTGTCACACAATGCGCTGCCGTCAGAATCCACCACTCGGACAGAATCGTTCCACCACACAAGTAGCCCCTCGAATTCACGACCGGGTTCAGCAGCGCGAACCACGGCGTCTGCGCCCGATCGGCCACAATGCCGCCAACAACCCGCTGCTCTGGCGGGCGATCGAGGGCATGCGCCGGCGCTGCGCCAGCGGCACTCGCCGTCATCGCGAGCAGCACCGCAAGAGCGACAAACATAACCCGGTGCAGTGGACCGCGGCCGGATGAGAAACTATCCGAGGGGCCTCGGGCAACGACCATTTCCGAACGCTACAACCTGCCCAGCGCTGATGCCGAACCTGAACGAGGCAATCCGTGACCAAGATCGCTGACTGGTCCGTGGTTGGCTTGCTTTCACCGCACAAACCTGCCAAGTTGCTCCTTGAATCCTCGCCAAGCCGAGGGATTTCAACAAAAGGGCAAAGTTCAACAACCAGGCGATTGAGGGCACCGCGATGATACTCAGGCAGCTACCGGTCGCGGCCGCGATCGCCATCCTGATGCTGACTGCCGGCACCCTGCCTGGTCAGGCCTCCGCCAACCCGACCGAAACCCGCGTGACGGCGGTCGGCGGGATCAACCTGGTTCCCACACCTAGCGGACTCGGCCTGGCCAACATGGTCGAACAAACCGTGGCCGGCTGCTCCATTGGGGCCGGGTGTGCAGCCCGCACCTGGAAGAAGCTCGTCGGGCCGGACGCCAACAACCCTGAGCAGGTAATCAGCTACGAGAGCAATGTCGGAGTCCTGCCCACCGTGCGCCTTGCCCGCCGCGACCAGCGCGCACTGAAGGAGCAATTCCAGACCTTCGTGGCGAACAGCGGCTTCAAAGGCACAATCTCGTTGCACACCTCGAGCAGTTTCGAGGCGCTGAAGATTTCGGGCTACTTCGACCAGACTCTCGACGACCACGTCCGACTGGTTCAAGTCCGGCAGGGCACCCGGACCGTCTTCATCGCGGCCAGCCTGGACAACCGACTGGTCCAGGGAACCCTGCCGGCGAAAACGACTGTCGCCGCCCTGGCCAAGAAGGCGAAAGCAGTGTTCAGGGCATCTTGGGCTCAAGTTCCATCGACGATCCTTCCGTGACAGCGATGACCGAGGCCCCCGGCTCGCCCACACGGCGAGGCAACTGGTTCGCCGTCGGCGCGTACGCACTCAGCGCGGCGACCACTCAGCTGCTGTGGCTGACGTTCGCGCCGATCACAACCGAGGCAGCGGCCCACTACCAGGTCAGCGAAGGTGCAATCGGCTTTCTGTCGATCATCTTTCCGCTGGTTTACGTGGTCCTGGCGATCCCCTCCGGACTCCTGCTTGACCGGTGGTTCCGACCGGCGCTGATGCTCGGTGGCGCCCTGGCCGCGGTCGGCGGGCTGGTGCGGCTCGTCGACACCGACAGCTACAGCTGGGCACTAGCCGGCCAGATCATCGTGGCCATCGCCCAGCCGCTGGTGATGAACGCCGTCACCAAACTGTCCGTGTCCTACCTGCCCCGCCCGAGACGTCCAATTGGCATCGCCATCGGATCGGCTGGCCTCTTCGCCGGCATGGTCACCGCCTTCTTGCTCGGGGCCACTATCGGGACAAACATCCCAAGTCTGCTGGCGGTCCAAGCGGGCATCGGTGTCTTGGCGGCCGCGGTACTGGCCGTCGCGCTGTCGCGACCGGGGCGGTTCTTCGACCAACTCGATCTAGGGGAGTCCGAGACCGTCGATGCTGCCATCAAACACCCGCTACGGACGGTCTGGTCGGATCCGGTGGTGCGCTTGCTCGTCGCCGTGGTCGCAGTCGGCAACGGTATCTTCGTTGCGCTGACGACCTGGCTACAACCGCTGCTGGAACCGGCCGGGGTGAGTGTGAGCTCGGCTGGAGTCATGCTGCTGTTGATGGTCGTCGCCGGAATGGCCGGGGCAATCGTGGTTCCCGCATTGGCCGCAAAACGCGGGAACCAGACCAGTTGGATGATCGCGGCGATCATCGTGACGGCTGCCGGATGCCTGGCGCTGGCACTCGCGCCTGCCGACACGTCCGGCTTCATCGTGTCGTTGTTCATCGGCTTTCTGCTGTTGGCGACTTTGCCGATCGTGCTGGACATGATCGAAAAGCGAACCGGACCGGCTGCCAGCACCGCGACCGCGCTGGTGTGGATGGCGGGCAACGCCGGTGGGGTCGCCCTGTCCGCGGTGGTCGGGACCGCTGTGGGCGCGCCAGCGCTGGGGTTCACCATGATGGCGGTGTTGGTTGCCGCCTTCGGCCTGCCGATCACCATCGCCCTGCGGACCCGGATCGCCCGGGAAGGCCCGCTGAAGACCGCCACCGCCACGCTGTGACGTGCGGCTGCAGCGGCTGACCAGAGGCGGCCAACCTTCACCCGTTGGACCAATCTGCCGATCCGGGCGAGCATGGACAGAACGGGCCGCCTACGCTCACTGGTCAATGCCGACTAGCTGCATGTGGCACTGGCGGCGAAACCACCGGAAAGTGAAGCGGAACTGAGATGAACACTGATAGTCGTGCTACTGGAGTTCGCGTCGGAATCGTCGGAGCCGGCCACATCGGCGGAGCGCTGGCCGCGACGCTGCCGCGGGTCGGGCACCCAGTGTTGCTGGCCAACTCACGGGGGCCGGAGTCGCTTCGCGAGTTGGTCGCCAAACTCGGACCGGGGGTGCAAGCCGCTACCGTGGCTGAAGCAGCCACGGCCGACATCGTGGTGGTCACCGTGCCGCTACGAGCTTTGACAGCCCTGTCCGCAGACCAATTCGCCGGCAGAATCGTCGTGGACACCTGCAACTACTACCCGCAGCGCGACGGCGTCTTCGCCGAGCTCGAGGACGGCAGCATGAACTCCAGCGAGTTGGTTGCGGCTCACCTGTCGAACAGCACCGTCGTCAAGGCCTTCAACACCATCTACTTCGAGCGTTTGGCCAACGAAGGCTCACCCGAACTGCCGCTTGACCAACGCCTGGCAATACCTGTGGCCAGCGACGATGCCGCCGCAAAGGCGCTGGTATCAGGCATCATCAGCGAGCTCGGTTTCGCTCCGGTCGATGGCGGGACGTTGGCTGACAGCTGGCGGCAGGAGCCGGGGCAACCGGTCTACAACCAACCCGTCGGCCCTGCGGAAGCCCAGCGAATCATCGACACCACCGGCTGAGAACCAGTTGTGCTGCAGTTGCGTGTCTACTCACCGACCCGACACACCGGGGCGGTCAGCGCGCTGCTAACCGACAACCCGGCGGTCAGCGTGTTGTCGGTCGAGACCGGCGCATCGCTCAAGCCGGTCGGCGATGTCATTACCGCCGACATCGCCCGCGAGGCGGCCAACGCGATCGTCGACCAACTGGTGGCGATCGGTGTTCACCATGACGGCACGATCGCCCTGACTCCGATACCAACGTGGATCTCCCAAGCAGGCCTGGACGCCGACCTGCAGGCTCCGGGTGAGGAATCAGACGCAGTGGTCTGGGCCGAGTCCGCACAGGAGGCCTACAAGAGTTCGACGATCTCTTGGTCCTACTTGTCCTTCATGGTGCTGGCCACCCTGCTGGCAAGCATCGCGATCATCCTGGACTCGCAAATCCTGGTGATCGCGGCGAAGGTTCTAGGCCCGGAGTTCGGCGCCGTCGCAGCCATGGGTTTGGCCCTGGTCCGCCACCGATATGGACTACTGCGCCGGGCCATCCTGGCACTGGCGGTCGGTTTCTTCGTCGCCATCGCCGTCACCGCCGCGGTCACCCTCGTCGGCCGAGCACTCGGTTGGGTCACCGTCCTTCAGGTCGAGGCGCCGCGGCCTGGCACGCAGTTCATCTATACGCCCGACAAGTGGTCGTTCCTGGTGGCGCTGATCGCCGGGGTTGCCGGCGTGCTGGCGCTGACCTCCCAGCGCTCCGGCGGACTTGTCGGAGTGTTCATCTCGGTCACTACGATTCCGGCCGCCGGAAACATAGCCCTCGGAATCGCGTTCTGGTTGCCCGCTGAGATCTGGGGAAGCACCGTCCAGCTGCTGCTGAACATCACCGGCATGGCCGTCTCAGGCTGGGCCACGCTGGAAGCGCAGAAGCTCATCTGGAAACGTGTCGTGCGGCGCCAACGGACGACCCGCTAGCCCGTGGCCGGGGCCTGCCGTCAGGTCCGCTAGATGGCGATCTCAGGCTTCAGGTCGCTGATCGTGAATCTCCTCTTGTACATCGCTGTCAGCACCGTCAGCAGGAAAGCACCCGCGCCAAACAGGGCAAGCATTAGGCAGTCCGTCACCACCGGTCCGAGCTCCCCGCCATTGATCGACCTGCGTAGCGCATCCACGGCGTAGGTCATCGGCAGGAAGGGGCTGATCTCACGGAAGAACCACGGCGACAGCGAGACCGGATAGGTGCCCCCGGATGAGCACAGCTGCAACATCAACAGGACCAGAGCGACCAGTCGTCCAGCCGCATCGAGCGCGACCATCAGCAACTGGATCACGGCCAGGAACACCAGCGACACGAGCAGACTGATGCCCCCCACGAGCAATGGGTGCACCGCCTCGACCCCGACGAAGTAGCGCAACACCAGCGACAAGACGACGACCTGGGCGATCCCGACCAGCACCATTGGCGTCATCCCAGTCAGCACCACACCTGTCGAGGACTGGTACTGGGACAGCCGCGATCGCGTGGGCAGCGGCTGAAACAGCATGTAGGCGACCAGTGTGCCCACCCACAGGGCCAGCGGCATGAAGTAGGGCGCGAACCCGGTCCCGTAGGACGCAGACGGGTTGACGGCCTGATCGCTGACGCTCACCGGGTTCGCGACCATGGCGGAAACCGCACTCTGCTGAGCGGGTGTGTATGTCGGGATCTGATCGACCCCCTGGGCCAGACCGGTGGCCAGCTCGTGCGCGCCGGCATCCAACTTGGCAATACCGGAACTGAGTTGACTGGCGCCCGATGCGAGCTGGCCGGCGCCGGCACCGAGTTTGTCGATTTGCGCGATGCTGCTGTCGGCGCTGGTGACCACCGTGTCGAACCTGCTCCTGAGTAACCCGAGTCCTTCAGCGATTTGTGCAGCGACCACGTCCCCGGGGTGCGAGCTCGCGTAGGCCTGTGCCTGGGAAACCGCCTTGGTCAGGTCATCGCTCGCCACGCTGAGACCCGACCGTACCTGGTTCGCGACAGCGGCCAACTGCTCGTCCCCGCCGGCTACCTCGCCGGCACCGGACGCCAGCGTGTCCGACCCGGTCTTCGCTTGGTCGAGCCCGCCTGCGAGCTGTTGAGCCCCCGCAGCCGCCTTGACCAGCGACGCCCGGATCGTCTTCAGCCCCGAGAGGGTTGTTGCGGCGAATTGGGTGTCGACCTGCTGGGTCAGCGCCTGGGCTA
>JBAXOQ010000264.1:0-6659 GCA_037133175.1 Actinomycetes bacterium | reverse complement strand
GTAGTAGGGCATTGAGAACGCCGCGATCAGTCCAACGGCCACCACGCCCAGCCACAGTTCCGGATTTGGCGTGATCCGTCGTGAGTACGAAGCCCAACTCAACCCGCAAACCACAACGATCGCCACTACCGACCAGAGCACGCTTCCCTGGCTGTACCGCCCAGGCAGGTCCATCCGATTGGTCGCGTTGCCTACCCCACCTGCCAGTTGCAGGTTTCGCAGCACACCGTTGATGAAGTCGTTCGGCGACCCTGCTTCCACCATTGCGACCACCACCACCGGCAGTGAAACAACCACGGCCACAAGCGAGCCCCGCCACACCTCGGTCCACCGACGCAAGCCCACCAGGAAGATGGCCAGCACGATCGCGAACTGGGGACAGATCAGCACCAGGGCGAATCCGACCGCGCCCACCCACGAACGAGGGTAACGAATCACCAGGGCGAGCCCGAGCACCACGAACGCGGTCAGCTGGCCTAGTCGCAACACCTCCTCGCCCGGTCCGCTGACGGTCAGCAGCACGCCCCCAACGATTGCAGCCCACACCGAACGACGGTCCTGCGGAGCGAAGAGGATGATCGCTGCCAACCACATCATCAGGCAACTGGCCACCGCAAAGATCAGGTAGCCGGTATTCAATTCGAAAACCGCGGTGGGAGCAGACAGCACCAGCACCGCTGGCAAGTGCAGGGCAGCGGCCGTGTCACTGATCGAATCGTGATAGGCGACGTTCCCCGGATCGTAGGGGTTCAACCCGGCGGCCAACCCTCGAAGCGGACCCCACACACTAATCCGGTAGTCCAGCGCGCTGCCGAACATTGCCGCCGGTCGCGACAATGAGGACGCCATAACGAAGGCCTGGACCGTGGTCGTCAGAGCTGCCGCCACGAGCACCGGCCAGACGCGACGAAGATCAAACCAGCCCACTCGGTCAGTGTAGGACTCCCTGGTCCGCGCCACCTGGCGACGAACGGCTATCCGATCACTGCGATGACGTCATCCTCGTGAATCACGTCGCCCTCTGCCACCTTCAGCTCGATGATCGTGCCATCTTCTTCGGCGATGATCGGGATCTCCATCTTCATAGATTCCAGGATCACCAGCACGTCGCCATCAGACACGCTCTCGCCTTGCGCAACGAGGACCTTCCACACGTTGGCGGTCATTTCCGCCAGCACTTCCGCCATGTTGCTCTCCTCAGGTCGGGCCAAACTGGAAATTTGGGCAACTGGGACGTCAGGACGACCAGACCTGATCGTCACCGACACCTGTCCCTGTCGGTACCCATCCAACCAAACCAGCGGCGTTGAACCCTCACCGACGCAGACGCGACACGATTCCGGTGTCGTACTGGCCGGCAACGAATCCCGGATCGTCGAGCAGCTCCACGAAGAACGGCAGGTTGTTCTTGGGCCCATCGATGACAAACCCGTCCACCGCAGACCTGGCCCGGGCCAAGGCCTGCGCGCGATCATCGCCGTGGACGATCAGCTTGGCCAGCAGCGGATCGTAGAAGGGTGTCACGACGTTGCCGGCGGTATAGCCCGAATCAACCCTGACACCGTCTCCTGATGGTTCGATCCAGGAAGTGATCGTTCCCGGGCGGGGCAGGAAGCGCTTGGGATCCTCCGCGTAAACGCGCAACTCGATGGCGTGCCCCACCGGGGACGGCGCAGCCTTGGGATCGAAGGTCGGAGCCATACCGGAGGCTATCCGCAGTTGTTCCTGCACCAAGTCCAGACCAGTCACCATCTCTGTCACCGGATGCTCGACCTGCAGGCGGGTGTTCATCTCCAGGAACCATGCCTCGCCGCTGGCAGTGTCGAGCAGCATCTCGACGGTGCCGGCGTTGCGATAGCCGACTGCCTCACCTGCCCTGATCGCCATCTGCAGCAACGATGCCCGCAGTACCGGATCCACCGCTGGTGACGGTGACTCCTCGGCGACTTTCTGGTGGCGTCGTTGCACCGAGCAATCCCGCTCCCCCAGTGCCACCACGGTACCGTCTGTCAGCCCAAGAATCTGCACCTCGATGTGGCGGGCGCTCGGCACGAATCGTTCCAACAAGATCGCCGGGTCGGCAAAGAACCGCTCGGCGCGCGACTGCGCGGTCTCAAAAGCCTTGACCAACTCTGCCGGATCGGCCGCAGCCGACATGCCGATGCCCCCACCGCCAGCCGCCGCCTTCACCATCACCGGGTAGCCGATGCGGTCGGCTTCGACCAGGGCAGCCGCAACGTCCGCCACCGGCTCGGTCGAACCCGGCGCCACACTGACACCGGCGGCAGCCATCCGGTTCCTGGCCTCGATCTTGTCACCCATCGCCCGCATAGCGGACGGCGATGGACCCACCCAGATCATCCCGGCGTCCTGGACCGCCTGTGCGAAGTCGGGGTTCTCGGCCAGGAATCCGTACCCCGGGTGGATGGCTGCGGCCCCGGTCGCGCTGGCCGCGGCGAGCACCGCGTCAATGTTCAGGTACGAGTCGGCTGGAGCGGCCGGGCCGATCAACACGCTCTGATCCGCCTCCAGCACGAACGGCAGCGTCTGGTCGGCCTCCGAGTACACGGCGATCGTCCGAATACCCATGTTCTTCGCAGTCCGAATGACCCGACGAGCGATCTCGCCGCGATTCGCGACCAATAGCGATTCCATCACGAGTATGAAGGGTACTTTGACGGCAATTCACTGTTCGGACCCACACCCAGGGCCTATGGTTGCCAGGTGGATGATTTGACTGATCGACGCGAGCATCTGCGGCTCGCCTCCAGTCGCCCGTTGTCGCTCATCAACGGGGGCCACCAGGGCGACACGCCCGACGATCCCTTCACCGACCGGACTCCCCGACCGGCCTTCACATCGATCGGTGTGCGGGTAACCGGAGACCGTGTCGAAGCTACCGCCATCCTGGCACTGCACGGGCATATCCTGACCGGCGGCTGCATCGGAGACGCCGCCGACAGGGCCTCCATCGTGGCCTCGGCCACCCTCAGTGCGCTGACGCCCCTGCTCGATTTCGAGGTCACTGTGGACAGCGCTCTGATCGTCGATGCGACCGGCCACGATGTGGCTTTGTCCATCTTGCGAACCGGTGACGACCACACCGGTTCTGGCCTACTGGTGGGCAGCGCCCTGGTCCGAGGCGACGTTGAAGACGCACTCGCTCGATCCGTTCTTTCGGCCCTCAATCGCCGTCTGGGGCATTAGCCACCGAAAGTCGTGTGGGATGATAGGCCGTCGCACCGACCCCATCGGACAGCAAACGACGATCTAGCAGCGTCAATCTAGGGAGCAAGCATGAGCAAGCGTGGGCGCAAGCGCCGCGGTCGCAAGAAAAAGGGCGCCAACCACGGTCGCCGTCCAAACGCCTGATCGTAGGACAGCACCTAAAAGAACAACCACACACAACTGAATGACCAGGCTCCACATCACGATGGAGTGGAGAAGAACCACCAGAGACCCTCGTAGCATGCGTGCTACGGGGGTTTCTAGTCGGCGGATTTGCGAGCCGCCGCCGCGCGACCGCACATCTCGATTCGCAGTTGGGTCACCATCGCCATTACCTTGCCCCGGACGTCTTGCGGGGCGCACTCACAGCGACAAGCTCGGGCGACCGCGTCCTTGACCTTTCGCTCATTGATGTACAACTCCCCACACGGCGGGCAAGCCTCAATGTGCTGGCGAATTCGTGCGCAGTCGTCCTCGCTCAGTTCACCATCGACGTATTCCCACAGGTGCGCCTTAGCATCCCCGCAGGGCCCGGGACCGCAGTTTCCGGTGGAGTTCGCGTTGCCTGATGCGTGAGCCGAAACGCCGGATGTCGAGGGGGATTCCTTGCTCATGACGACTCCCGTGGTGTTCCGGACTCGGACTGCAGCATGCTGGCAGGAATGAAACCGCGCTCCCTGGCGTAATCCCACAGCCGTTCGCGAAGTTGCGCCCGGCCGCGATGCAAACGCGACATCACCGTGCCCACCGGCGTGCCCATGATCTCGGCGATCTCCTTGTAGGCGAATCCCTCGACATCGGCCAGATAAACCGCCATCCGGAAGTCCTCGGGAATCGCCGCTAACGCGTCCACGACGTCACCGTCAGGCAACCTGTCGAGCGCCAGCGCCTCAGCCGATCGCAGACCGTGTCCGGTGTGCGACTCGGCTTGAGCCATCTGCCAGTCCTCAACATCGTCGGTGGAGGCCTGCACCGGCTGGCGTTGCCGCTTGCGATAGCCGTTGATGTAGGTGTTGGTCAGGATCCGGAACATCCACGCTTTGATGTTGGTACCCGGCTTGAACTGGGCGAACGACTTGTAGGCCCGCTCGAAGGTCTCTTGCACCAGATCAGACGCATCATCGGGATTGCGGGTCAACCGCATCGCTCCGGAGTACAGCGTGTCCAACAGCGGCAACGCGTCCCGATCGAAACGCTCCGAGCGCTCCTCCGGCGTCTCAAGGTCGACATCGACCGCCGTTGGGTCGACAGAGTCGTCCGGGGGAGCATCCACAATGATCGAGGGTAGCGCTGACACTCCGCCGACAATCTCGGGGGCAAAGCCTGTGGTCACCAGCATGGGCGGCCTTCCGTGAGAAAATTGCGACTCCCGTGAAACATCCACCACCCCTCGGTCATTCCCCGGTCATCCCGCGACGGCGACGGCGACGGCAACGGCTAGCCATCTGTGGGCAGGGGGTCCAGCAGTTGGGGGCCGTTGTTGCGGACGGAATTGACCAGGGTCGAGACCGGGTAAGCCTGCAGTAATCCCGGGGACGCTGGAACCAAGGCGCCCGAAGGCGGGGCTACGACGTCCGGGTCCAGCCAGCCGTCATGGAACTCTGCCGGCACCAGCAGGGGCATCCGGTCATGAATCCGACCGAGGTCATCAGTCGCCGACGTGGTCAGCACCGTGCAGGTCCACCGAAATGCTCCGGGTGCATCTTCATCCGGAATCTCCCGGTCGCGCCAGATTTCGTACAAACCCGCCATCGCCATCAACGACCCATCGCCCGGGTGAATGTAGAACGGCTGCTTCTTGGGTCGCGCGGGTTTGGAGTCGGCGGACCCAGAATCGACACTGCCGGCGTACCACTCGAAGTAACCATCAGCCGGAATCAGCGCCCGCCGTCTGGCGAACGCGCGGCGAAACGACGGCTTTTCGGCCGCCGACTCGAGCCTGGCGTTGACCAGGCGGTTGCCGATCGCCGGATCCTTTGCCCAAGACGGGATCAGCCCCCACGTGACCACCCTCAATTGTCGCTCGTCGTGCCGATCCATGATCGAGTACACCTTTTTGGACGGCGCGACATTGAAGTCCGGCCGTAAGGCTTCCTGACCTGCCACCGCAACCGCAGAGAACTGCTGCTCGATTCGAGACCGTTCTGACGCTGAGACAAATCGCCCGCACACACCCCAACACTAACTCCCGCCGGTAGGGTTACGGGGTGGTAACGCAACTGTGGTCGGCTCCGTTCGCCGCCAGCGCAGTCCGGGGCACCGTGAGCGTTCCAGGCTCAAAGTCGATCACCAATAGGGCGTTCATCCTGGCCGCCCTCAGCCGGCAACCGACCAGGATCCGGCGACCGCTGCTGGCACGTGACTGCCGACTCATGCTGGCAGCCCTCGAGGCCCTCGGAATCGCCGTCGAGCGCTCTGCCAGCGACCTGGCCGACGGTGCCACCGACACCGTGACGATCACGCCCGCGCCCTTGAGCGGTCCGGCAGACATCGACTGCGGCCTGGCCGGGACTGTCATGCGATTCGTACCACCAATGGCGGCCCTGGCGACCGGCCGAATCAGCTTCGACGGTGACGCCGGGGCGCGATCTCGGCCCATGGCCGAGACAATCGCGTCTTTGCGCCAGCTCGGGGTGACTGTGGTAAGTCCACCCGAGCTCACTCTGCCTTTCTCGATCGCCGCCACCGGCCGAGTCCCCGGCGGCGAGGTAATCCTCGACGCGAGCAGATCCAGCCAGTTCGTCAGCGGCCTGCTGCTTTCGGCCGCGCGCTACGACGCCGGCGCAGTCATCAGACACCGCGGCGCGCCAGTGCCCTCGTTGCCGCACATCGACATGACGTTGAGGATGATCGCGGCCGCGGGAGCGCGGGTCGAATCCACCTCGACCGATGCCCGCGAGGCCACCTGGCGGGTCTTCCCGGGAGAGCTCGAACAACCTGATCTGGACATCGAGCCGGACCTGTCCAACGCTGCCGTGTTCTTGGCCGCCGCTATGGTGACGGGCGGTTCGGTCACCATAGCGGGCTGGCCGACCGACACGGATCAGCCCGGCGACCAGGTCCGGCAGGTTTTCGATCAGATGGGAGCGCGGTGCTCGGCAGGCGCGCAGGGCCTGACTCTGGTCCGCGCCGACCGTATTCGCGGTATCGACATCAACCTCCGCGACATCGGCGAGCTGACTCCCACCATCGCGGCGGTGGCGCTGTTCGCCGACTCTGCCAGCCACCTGCGCGGAATCGGACACCTCCGCGGCCACGAAACCGACCGCCTGGCGGCCCTGTGCACCGAGATCGACCGACTCGGTGGACGCGCGACGCAAACCGAAGACGGCCTGATGATCGATCCCAGCCCGCTAGCAGCTGCCGATCTGCTCACCTACAACGACCACCGGATGGCAACGTTCGCGGCGATCGTCGGACTCATGGTGCCC
>JBAXOQ010000263.1:0-6676 GCA_037133175.1 Actinomycetes bacterium | reverse complement strand
GACATCGCTACCCCCTTGTTGGTTCTTAAGAACCAACAAGGGGGTAGCGATGTCGGAATCCGTAAGGATTGTGCATGCCGCTGATGCACATATTGACAGTCCGTTGCGTGGGCTTGAACGACTCGGGGACCGGGAGTTGGCCTCGGACTTGAGGTTGGCGACCAGGCGGGCTTTCGAGAACCTCATCACCATGGTCCTCGACCGTGAGGTTGATGCACTGGTGCTGGCCGGAGATATCTATGACGGCAACTGGCGGGACTACGCCACCGGGCGCTTCTTCGTCGAACAGATGGCGATCCTGAATGACGCCGGCATTCCCGTGATCATGATTGCTGGCAACCATGACGCCGAGAGCGTCATCACCAAATCACTGCTGCTGCCACCGAACGTTCATGTCTTGTCAACAGCGCGTCCCGAGACTGTCGTGTTCGGGGACCGTGGATTGGCAGTTCACGGCCAGGGCTTCGCGACACGGGCGGTCACCGAGAATCTCGTGGTTCAATACCCGGACGCGGTTCCAGGTATGGCCAATGTCGGGCTGCTTCACACTTCCGTGGCTGGCTACTCAGGCCATGATCCGTATGCTCCATGCACGGTGTCCGACCTGCAGTCAAAGGGCTACGAATACTTCGCCCTTGGCCATGTCCACGCTCGCCAAGTTGTCTGCTCCGGCCGGACTACGGCTGCCTTCAGTGGCAACCTGCAAGGTCGCCACGTTGCTGAAACCGGCGCCAAAGGAGCGCAACTGGTGACGCTAACTCCCGGCGCGGAGGCACAGCTTGAGTTCGTGGAGCTTGACGTTGCCCGGTGGGAACATCTGGAGGTCGATGTCACTGAGCTGGCGGACCTGCCGACTGTCGTTGACATGGTCACCGAGAGGTTGCGCGACACCAGCATGGGTGCCGGAGGCAGACCCTTGGTCGCGCGCTTGACGCTCGTGGGAGCATCCGAGGCCGCCGCTGACTTGGCTGACACCCAACGCATCAATCAGGAGTTGGACATCGCTGCACAGTTGCAGCGGGTGTCACTTGAGATGATCAAGAACAGAACGAGGGTGCCCGACGCTCAGGCCACGGTATCTGCTGCCGAACGGGCTGCGGTGGCGGATATTGCGTCCTCGCAGATGTTCGACGACAAAGAGATCACCAGACTGCTGCAGAGGATCGAGTCGGAGACCCATCCCGCCCTGGCACTGTTTGGTGTGGAGTCAGCGGACACCGTTGCCGAGCTACGCGAACAGGCTCTGCAATCGCTGTTGGCGCATTTCGAGGGGGGTTCGCGATGATTATCCGCGAATTGCGCTTGCAGAGGTATGGCTGCTTTGAGGACGTTTCACTGACGTTGGGTGCCGGGTGCACCGTCGTTTTCGGCCCCAACGAGGCGGGCAAGTCCACTCTGCTTGACGGGCTGTCGGACTTCTTGTGGGGTATCAATTCCCACTCGCACCTTCGCGCGTTCAACTACCTGCCGAGCAAGATGCTGATCACCGCAGAGGTGGACCTAGAAGCGGGACGAGAGTCGCTGACCCGTCGCCTGATGGACCTCACGGACGCCGATGGCCCAGTGGACGAGTCACCGTGGAACCGTGACGAGCAGCTATCGGCGCAGGCATGGCGCGGTGCCTACGGCCTCGACCTGGCAAGGCTTGAAGGTGGCGGGAGAGCTGTCCTCGACGGTGGGGGGGATCTGGCCGAGTTGGTGTTCCTGGCCAAGACCGGGGTGGCCATCGGCACAGTGAGATCGACACTCTTTGAACGATGCGAGAAGATCTACCGGGAACGCAGGAACGTCGCTTGCGAGGTCAGAACCAGCCTGCGGGAGATTGCCGAACTGCAGGCCAGGATGAAGGACTCCGAAGCCTCGGCGGCCGACGTCACCGAACTGCGGGCCCGGCTTGAGGGCATGCTACGAACACGCAAGGACTTGCGGGATGCACACACTGCGATGCAGACCCGAGCCCTGCATCTTGATGAACTGACCCGGTGCTTCACGACCGCCGCGCAGTTGCGAGCGACCCGTGAATCCTTGGCATCGATAACGCAGGCCGGACCCGTGCTGACGCGCGCGCAGGCGGACCAGCTGCAGGACGCGATCACGACCATCGCCACTGCACAGAAGTCGATCGATCAGAATACTCTGGACATCGCCAAGCAGGCAGCAGACCAGCGCAAGCTCGCCCTGCGACCAGACGTGGTCGCACACGCCGCCCAGATCACCAAACTGGCTCAAGCCCTCGAAGCGCGCAAGAACGACCGGACCCTGGTCGAACAAGCCACTGGAACGATAGGCGAGCTGGACTCAGCCCTCAATGTCCTGATCAAGGAACTGGGGGAGCAACCACAGACGGATCCGGTCGCGCAAGTCGCGCAGTTGCGCCTGCCGGGTGACCAGATCGACCAGCTGGGTCGATTGGCCGAGGCCCTGACCAAGGCCGAGCAACGGGTGAGTACCCAGCAGCAGACTGTCGAGAAGAGCTTGGCGTCATTGCCGACGGCCGGCGCGGTAGGTGCTGGACAACCCGACGAATTGGAGAGGGTCCGCGACGACAGGGATCAGGCGTGGGCCCAAATCAGAACGCCTTGGCTGGCGGGGGTCCTGCCCGAACCGGCCGAGCGGCACAACGCTGCCGAGAACCTCACTTCGGCGATAACCACTGCTGATCACGTGGCCGAGACCCTTGCCGACCAACTCGCCCTTGCCGCGGAATCGCGCGGCAAGTCGCAGGAGGCGCAGAAGCAACTGGATCGCGCGCTTAGTGAACTCCAGCTTCTTCAGGACGCACGCGATAGGGCCGAGCAGCAGTGGGCGCAGTTCGTCGTTTCCTGCGGATTGACACCTGGTCTGGATCCGGCGGCGTGGGCAGTGCGGAGCCGGACTCTGAAGCAGATCGAATCCGTGCTCGGCAAACACGAACGTGAATCCTCGGCTGTGGCTGGTGCTGCACAGCGTCTGGCTGAGTTCGCAGCAGATGTCGCGACCCTGGCCGACCTGATTGACGATCGTGCCGACGACGACTTCGAGCACGTTGACCGGATCGGAAAGGTACTGCTGGATGCGCAGAAGGCGCACAGCGCCAGCGAGGTGATCGACGACAACATCAGTGAACTGCAAAGCCGCATCGAGCAGTCGAAGAATCAACAGGAACTGGCTCAGACAACCGTCGGCGCGCTGGTCGGCGGATCGACCGAGGAGCCCGAGGCGCTGCTTACGCGAAGCCGTCGCGCCATCGAACTGACCGATCACGTTGATTCCCTCAACGGCCAGATTCAGTCTCTGAAGAACCCCCAGACCGAGTTGGCTGCGCTGCTTGAGGAGTTGGCCGCGCTCGACCCGGTGCGGACGCAAGCCCAGCGCGATGAGGTCACCGGGGAGATCGAGGACAATGGCGACTTGGCCACTGCGTGCGATGGGGAGATCGCCGTCGCGCGGCAGAACCTGGCTGCACTGGAGTCCAGCGAGTCTGTCGCCGAGCTAGCTGCGAAAGCTTTGGAAACCAGCGAACGGCTCCGCACCCAAGTCGACGAATACCGGGTCCTTCGGCTTCAGCTGGGCATGCTGGACGCCTACTCCGAGCAGCTCACGACTAGTGCACATTCCCCGGTATTGGATGTCGCGGGAGGCTATCTGGAACGGCTGACTCAAGGCCGGTTCGTCGGCTTCGACGCAGTCGTGGACGGCGATCATCGGCGTGTTCAGATTCGACAACGGGACCTCACACAGGCGACCGGTCCAGTGGTCCCGGTCGAACTGAACACCCTGTCGGCGGGCACTGCAGATCAGGTGTTCCTGGCGCTGAGACTAGCTGGGATCGAGGCCCGCCAGCGGCGCCGAATCCAGGCCGGCTACGAGGCGCTTCCAGTGATTCTCGATGACGTGTTGGTCGCTCACGATGACGAACGGTCGAAGGTTGCGTTGGCCCTGTTTGCTGAACTTGCAGCCGGATTCCAGATCGTGCTGTTGACACACCACCGCAGCGTTCTACAAGCCGCGGAAGAACTCGAGGACGTCTCGACCTGCGAGTTGGCGAACCCGGAATATGCCTGACGGTGCGCCCGGAACGCGCGGCTCGATGTCAGGGCTAAGCGGTACCGTTAGTCGTACGGCTCGTGGATTGGCCGTGTTGAGGACTTGGGTCGACACCCAGCGGCGAGTGAAGGACGTGACCTGATGTTGGAAGTAGTAAAGCCGGGGGCGGAGTTTGCCGCCGACGGCGTGCCTGACGTGATCCGGATTCCCTCCGCGAGCGGCGCAGCGATCATCTTGACGCCGGTTTCGTGGGTGAGCAACGACAACGGCGTGGCCAGTCTTGTTCGTCTGTGGGACGTCGCGCTGGTCGAACCAACCCGGTCCGTGTGCTACCGCCGTCGGCAGTTCACCGACGCTGATTTCGTGGCGCTGCTCGCGGTGCTGAGACGGGCCATGATCGACGACTTCCCGCACGCGCCAACGGAGCCGGACTTCAGTGCCACCAAGGCAGGCATGCAGTTGTCGGTTCCGTCCAGCACCGGTCAAGACGTGGATCTGCAGATCGATATGGTGATCTTCCTCGATGAGCCGATCGCTGACTATGACCAGATGCGGTTCACAACAGCGCGGGCCGCGTTGTGGGAGCCCGTCGAGGCGTTGCGCGCGCTGACCGGCATGGACGTGGACGACTCGACAGCTTTTGACCTGGGGGAGTGAGTCTGATGTTCCTTGCGAGCTACTGCGACTTGGAGGGCCGCACGACTGGCGCTTTCACCAACAGTAATGCCGGTTCGTTCGTCGGCGATGATGAGATCGCGCTGTTGACGAAAGTCGAGATGGCCGATGACCGGCACGCGGACACCGAAGTCGGCTACCTGCTCAGTGCCCTCGGAGGATGGGTAGGGGCCGTGGTCGGACGCGACTCGGCCGGCACCCAGTTCGCGGTCGTGATGCAACACGGACCGGTCGGCGCCGAGGCCGATCTTTCGACCATGGCTGATCAAGCACTGGAGGCCGTCGCCGGCTTGATTGTCGTTGAGCACTACTGGCTTGACCTGATGGAACTGGTCAGCCACTACATGGTGCACGGTGCCGGGATCGTGGAACCGAAGTCGTTGGGAATGGTGCCGTTGCTGCACGGACTCATCTCAGAGATGGCCGGTTACGAACCCGCGGAATACATCGAACGCTTCCCCAGCGGATGCGCCTACCCGGACCGTGACCACCAGTGCGAAGGCAGCGTCGTCAACGACGTTCTGCGTGCCTGGCAAGACGGTCAGCAAAGCTATCGACCGGGACCGGAGGCGTAGTTGCGCAGGAGGCCCGATCACTCCGTGGTCAGAGCCGCCCCGGGCACAGGATGACCGTAGAGCCAGCCTTGGCCGTGTCTCCAGCCCTGAGCCCGCATGATCGCGGCCTCGCTGGAAGTCTCGATCCGCTCCGCGACAGTATCTAGTCCCAGACCATCGGCGAGACCGATCAAGCCCTTCGTCAATCGTTCGCAGGTCAAATCGCCAGCGCCAACTCCGGCAGTGAAGGAACCATCCAGCTTCAGCCCGGCGAACGGCAGGTCACGCAGATGGGCAATCGTCGAATACCCGGTCCCGAAGTCGTCCACATACCAGCGCACGCCAGCGCCCGCCAACTCGTGCATCACGGCGCGGACATGGTCGTTGACCGTCAGCAACGCTGTCTCAGTGACCTCCAAGTGCAACCGGCTCGGCTCGACGCCGCAGGCCGTCAGGGCCGCTTTGACGTTGTCAGCACAGGCCAGACCGTTCAGGGTTGTCACCGATACATTGACGGCGACGTGCTGTGATGCCGGCAATCGGGCGAGCAATTCGGTGGAGCGCCACAGTGCAACCAGGTCCAAGTCGGCGACCAGGTGGGTTCGTTCCGCAATCGGCAGGAAACCGCCAGGTTCGACAACGGTGCCGTCTGACTGCACCCAACGCATCAGAGCTTCGTAGCCAACGACGGCTCTACTGGAGAGATCAACAATCGGCTGGAACCAGGGTGCGAACTGTCCCTCGTTAAGGCCGTCGCGGATCCCGGCTTCGATCGTCAGTCGACGCCTGGCTTCCACTGCCAGTCTGTTGTCGGAGAACTCCCAACGATCCCGACCGTCGGCCTTTGCTTGCCGCATGGCCAGGCTGGCGTCGCGCACCAATTCCGAACCGCTGGCGCCGCGGCCTCCGGTGGCGATCCCGATACTCACGGTTGGCTGCAACTCTTGATCTCGAATGAACAAGGTGCCCTTGGCCGCCTGTCGAACCTGTTCGGCGACCATTCCGGCGTCGGCGGCTCTGACCAAGTCTGGAATGATGATCACGAATTCATCGCCGGTTCCCCGAGCGATTTGGTCGGGAGTGTCCGCGACGGTGGCGATCCGGGCGGCGACGGCGGTCAGAACACGGTCCCCGGCGGCGTGCGTCAAGGCCTCGTTCACCGCGGACAATGATCAACGCCCACACACAGCACGGCGATTGCTGCCCCCTGGCCAGGAGCGCCGACTAGGGTAAGGAGTCGGTCAAGTCGTTTGACGATTGTGGGCTGGGTTGCCAACCCGGTGAGCGGGTCGTGTTCGAGGGCGTGGCGCAGTTGCTCGCGCGAGGTCACTTCGTCCTGGATGTCGCGCAGCGTGACTACCTCGGACAGGGCCTCCTCGCCGATAATCGGATGAGCATCGACCGCCATCCACCGAGACGAC
>JBAXOQ010000262.1:0-6677 GCA_037133175.1 Actinomycetes bacterium | reverse complement strand
CCAGGCAGCGTATCGCTGACAGATTGATCATTGGTCCAGTACACATATGCGTTAGCTGCCGAAGGTGCCACGACGACCAAGATCAGAGCCAACAAGAGGACGCAGCCTATCCGGACCTTCGGGGAAATTACCTTCGTCACAATCGCCTCCGTACCTTGTCCGGCAGGAACACCGCCAGGCGGTAGGCAGTCTGGCACGAAGAGGCGCTAGCCCGCTCGCCTATGAGCCGCCGGAGTGCAAGGTAGCGATCGGTGGGTAGCGTTTCGTCGATTGCTAGCGCCCGCGAACGGTTTGCCTCGCTGAAGAGTCCGTAGGTGATCATGCCGGGCGGGTCGGGCAGTCGCGCGGCTCTATGGCGGGCAATATGACAGTGCTGAGCTTCGTGGGCAACGGAATGTAGGGCAACGGTCCCACCAGCCCGACGTTCAGACCCCATGGGATGGACAGGGACACGGGCAGAACGCCATACCTCAGCCGTTCGCGGAGCCCCAGCTTTTCGGCCAGTCCATGCCCATCGGCCACGACGAACAAGGACTCGCCAGCGCCAGCCGTCACGGTCGGAACGAGCGGTCCGGAAGTCGCTCATCAACAGTGACGTCCAGACGGTGGTAACGGTTCAGAGCCGCAATTCCTAGGCGACGGATGAGCGCGATGGCAGCAGTTGCGGCATCAGTAACGGCGGGTTCCATCGGTCAGTGTGAGCTACTCGTGGATGTCCATAGCGTTATGAAGCGAACGCGTAGGCGCCGAACCGCCCCCATGTCATGAACACCAGCAAAGCCAACACGACCAGGTCCTGCATGACGCCAGCAGTCTCGCGCCGATCCACAGCGCGGTATTCCTTGAGGATCTTCCCGGCTTGTTGTCAGCGAGCGAGAGACCGGCATCCAATTCATTACTGACTCAATGATCAGATCTGATTCAGTGCGGCATAAGATGGCTTCATGTCCTCTCGCGCCGACAGGTCCACGAGCAAGGCGACGTCCGAGACTGCCGGAGCGGCGAAAGTGGTGAAGCCCGATCGCCGCAGGGTCCGGACACGTGCCGCCCTCATCAGCGCGGCACAGCAGATCCTGGCTGACGACGCGCGCGGCGATGTCACGATCAAGGAGATCACCGACACTGCTGATGTCGGATTCGGTTCGTTCTACAACCACTTCGAAACCAAGCCCGAACTGTTCGACGCTGCGATTCTCGACATGCTCGACAAACAAGGGGCTCTGATCGAGCAGGTTACGGCGGACCTCGACGATCCCGCAGAGGTCTACATCGTCGGCTTCCGCCTGACCGGCCGACTGTCCCGCACCTACCCACGCATGGCCAGACTGCTGGTTAACACCGGCCTCGCTTATGTCACCGGAGGTGAGGGGGTCACGCCGTTTGCGCTGCAACACCTGCGCAACGCGATCACCGCAGGCCGCCTCGAGGCAGACAATCCGGAGTTGGCGCAGGCCGCCGTCGGGGGTGCGCTGCTGGGTCTCGTGCAGTACCTCGACGAGTTCCCTGAAGTTGATGCGGGGCAAGCCACCGACGAGGTCGCCAAGACGGTGCTCCGCATGCTCGGGATGACCAAGCGCCAGGCGGATGCGCTCGTGGCGCGGCCACTGCCGGACGTGTCTGCGCCCGACGATCGGGGACCACCGCTGCTGAGTCATACACGTAGCCGTACTCGACGTTGAGTTCGTTGAACTCCATCGACTGGCTCTTCAGTGCGGCGATCACCGCTCGACGGTGGCTCTCATCGGCCGAGTCCGCGTCCAAGAAGCGTCGCAGCGTCGCCCAGTTCTGCTCGAGGCTCTTGCCCGGGTCAGCACCGACCATGGGCGTTGCAGTGAGGTGACTAAGTGCGCTCTCGACGGAACACTGAACATTCGCGGGGTCGACGGGCCGACGCTCGGCTGCGTAGCTCTCCAGCAACGACGGTTCGGCCTTCCCGTGAAGTACCAGGGCAAGCTTCCACGCCAGGTTCTGCACGTCATGGATCGCCGAAGTAAGCCCGAGGCCACCTGTGGGTGGATGTTGGTGGGCAGCATCGCCGCAGATGAACACCCGCCCCACCTGGTACTTGTCGGCGACGATGCCCTGGATCCACCAGCGAGTGATGATGTGAACGTCCAGCGGGTGGTCGCCGATCCCCAAACAGGCCTCGATCTTCTCAAGTCGCCGACCATGTTCGGGGTTCGGTCCGGTGAGGCCGACGTACCAGCCCGACGCCGCCATGTTTTGCGGTGGAGTCCCGGCCTCGGTGATGGCGTCGGCGAGCCCGACGTCGCGCATCACTTCCATGGAGCGCAGGTTCGTGATGTGTGACGGTTGCGGTGGAATCGTGTGAACGGATTGCCTGCGATCAGGCGAAGCGGGGAAAGAGCTGCTTGGCCGTGCCGCTGTTCAGGGCGGCCTGGGCCTCCTGGTCAAGAGGCTCGTAGCTGTCGAGCATGCCGGTGAAGGCGGCCGTGGCCATCTCGGGCGCGAACGGCCAGTCCGTGCCGTACATGACGTGGCCGGGCTTGGCGAAGGCAAGCAAACTGGGCAGTCCGGCGGGACTGCTCGAAAGCGCGGTGTCGAAGTAGAAGCTCGACAGGTCGTCGATGATGTCGAACAGTGGCCGTTGTGTCTCGGCAAAGAGTGCCGGCCCGTGTCGTGTCGAGCAGGAAGTCCGCGGCGAACGCTGGTAATCCACGCAACCTCAGGGTGCCGGGAACAGATGGTCCGGGCAGAACATGCGGGTGGACGAAGATCACCGCTGAGCGCGCGTTGAGTTCGGTCATCAGCGGGTCGAAGGCGGGATCGCCCAGGTACGCCCCGTTCGCATTCGCCAACAGGATTACGCCATCTGCTCCGAGTTCGTCGTAGGCGTACGTGATCTCTGCCGCCGAGGCATCGACATCTGGAAGTGGCAGCGTCGCGAAGAAGCCGAAGCGGCCCGCGTGGTCCTTGACGCACTCGGCGGAACTCTCGTTGACCATTCGCGCGACGGTTGCGGCATCGTGACCGTCACCGAGGTAGGCCCCAGGTGTCGACACCGAAAGAACAGCCGACTCGATGTCGTACTTGTCCATGAGGTCGATGGCGCCTGCGGCAGACCAGTCCGGAAGGTCGCGTCCGCCAGCCTCCAAGACGTTCATGCTGTGCAACCACTTCACGTAGCCCGGCGGAAGGATGTGCTGATGCACGTCGATGCGGCTCATGGATCACTCCTCTTACGTGGTTTGGTCCGACATCCAGTATTCGGCACGACTCTAACGCTAATGGGCGATAGTGATGAATTGATCGTAAACGATAGTAGCCGTCCAATTCACCTACGGCTAGGGTTCGACGAGACTCACAAGAATTGCGAGACGAAGTAGTGAGCTTCAGCCGGCGTTCCACAGCGAACTGATGGGAGCCGCGAGAATGTTGCGGTCGAGAAGGTAGGTGTCCGGGCCCGTGTGTAGCAGGATTCCGCGGGTGAACTTTTCTCCGAGTTGGTCGCGCATGGCTCGCAGGTTGCGAGTCTTCTTCGCGTCAGACTTGGTGCGTCGGCTGTCGGGGTTCGGGGTGGCGGTGACTTCGAGGCCGATCGTGTGGGTGGGGTCAGTCAAGACGATGTCGCATTCGAGTCCTGAATCGTTTCGTAGGTGCTGCATGGTCAGCCGCGGGCTCATGGATGGCAGCAGTGCACGGAGTTGCGCGGCGACGTAGGTATCCAGCAAGTGCCCGGCCAAGGCTGGTTCGGCGGACAGTGCTTCGGCGGTCACGTTGAGGCCGGCGCATGCCAAACCGGTGTCGGTTAGGTACCGCTTCGGGGTTTTGCGCAGGCGTTTGAGTCGGTTGTCGAAGAACGGTGGGACGAGTTCCAGTACATACATCTCTTGGAGTAGCTGGTCGTACCGGTCGGCCGTCTTGCGATTGATGCCCGTTTGGTCCAGCAGCGTTGCTGTTGCCGGAGCTTGGGCGGTCTGTAGGGCATTTGCCTGGAGCCAAAGGGCGAACTTGCCGATGTTTGCGCGCGGCGACAACTCGCTGGCGTCGCTGGTTGTGATGTCGGTGAGCAGGTCGCGGGCGCGGTCGGGACGGGGCGGGTCTTCGAACGCGATGCGGGGGTACCCCCCGATCACGATGGCTTGCAGGTAGTCGTCAATCGTGAGCTCTGTTAGCGCCGGGATGACGGCGGTCAGGGGAGCTGTGAGCAGTGCGCGAAGGGGGTCGGCGGGGCTGGTAGGCAATTGCTGGTGGGACTCGGCGTAGGTCGCTGGCCACATGGTGAGTTGTTTGGTTCGTCCGAAGACGGGCTGTCCATTGATCGAAGTCGTGTTGACAGATCCGGCCAGGATGAAAGATCCGGGTAGGGCCCCGCTGTCGACGGCGCGTTTGACTGCCCACATGACGTCGGGGACGAACTGCCATTCATCGATGAGTAGCGGGCGCTGGCGTCGGGCAAGCGCCCGGTCGGGGTCTGCGCGGAACGGTTCGGCTTCGGTTGGGTTGTCCAGGGAAACGGTGGACGCGGCGTAGCGGCGTGCTGTTGTTGATTTGCCGACAGCTCGTGGGCCTTGGAGTAAGACCGCAGGATCAGTGGCGAGCGCGGCCCGCAGCGGGCCATCGATGATTCTCGGCCGGTAACGAGCATCATCCACAGACTTAACCTACCACTTTTCCACCTGCTAACCTACTACTTTTGCGGCACTCAGTGTCGAGATGCAGCCTATTTGACCGAAAGACTTGGTTCGGTCAAATAGGGCCCGAAATGTCTTATTTGTGATGAATGGCCGTTGCTGAACAACAGTGTTTTCGGGAAATCGGCCGCCACAGGTATTTGACCCAGCGGCCGAGTGTTGAGAACGCCCGATTCCGATGCGTCAGTAACACCAGGCCCGCAACCGGACAGTTCGTCGTCTCCCAGGTCTTGAGTTCCTCTTGGTCCGCCGACCTTGAGAGTGACACCCGGTGCATCCAAATCAATGCTTGGTCAATTGGCGGCCCGCACTTGCCTTGGCCGTGGCATCACTCGTCCAGTGCGAGGGAGAGCACGCTGCGTAATTGGTCCCCGAGTTGCGCGGCCGGTGGCCGTTCTTCGGGATCGTATGTGTGCAGGATCGCCTGCAGTACCGACAACAACTCCCTACTTGAGTGAGAACCCGAAACGGTGATGTTGTTGGTTCCATTAGCATTGCCGTGAACCGTGGCTCCGGCAGCGAAGCACAGCGTGAGTGCCAAGGAATAGACGTCGGACGCGGCTGTTACCTGCAGTCCCCGCTCCTGTTCCGGCGACATGAATCCTGGAGTACCCGGTTGGAAACCGAGTCGGGTCACAAGTCCGCCGCGGGAGTCAACTCCAGACCCTGGATCGGCGGTTGCGACCACGCCAACGATTCCCAGGTCGACGAGCTTGGTGTCTCCTCCTGACAACATGACATTGCTGGGTTTCACATCACGGTGAATTAGCTTGGCGCGGTGAAGGGCATCAAGTGCTTCTGCTACGTGGATACCATGCGTCGCGACTTGTTCTACCGTCAGTGGACCGCTGTCTCGCACCACCACATGCAGGTTCTCGCCATCGCAGAACTCCATGGCCAGCCAGGGGTTTTCAGCCGTGAAGTCCTCGTACTTGAGGCGCGGCATGTAGGGATTTCGTAGCTGTTTCAGAGACCCGATCTCGCGCTTGAGTCGCTCATCACCCGCGGCGTCGATGTCCAACGGTGGGTATTCCTTGACGAAGACCCGTTCATCCTTCCGGGTATCCAAACAGACATACGCCGCGGCCTGCCCTCCGAACTTGCAGACTTTCAGAACCTTCAAGTGCGATCCGATCTTATCGCCGCGTCTCCTGACCGGTACGCCTAAGATGTCTTCGTCAGCGGAGGTTCCAGGTCCGACCACTTCGAGTTCGGGTTCAGGTTCGGGCTCAGGTTCAGGAGCCGGGAGCGATTCCCGGAAGTACATCTCCACTCTGAATCGGCCCGCTGTCCGCCAATCTCCGACTTGACGCCCCTCGCACCGCGTGCAGACTATTGGGCCGCCGTCGAGCCCACCGAACACGGCGAATTCCCTGCCGTGTTCGCATCGGGCGGACGGGCGGGCCCTCGCCAACGCCATCGTTGCCTCCTCTGCATGGGACTACCGCATCTCTGTTCATGATCGACCAAGAGGCCCGACGCCGAGTGTGCCGTTCACCCGATCGGCGGTGTAATGCCATCCAGATCCGCACAGCGTCTCAGCAGCGGTATTCAAGCCTGGCGCGCGAATTTCCAAATGGTGGTCCGCCAGCAGCTCTCACCGGATCGGGCTACCGTCAGCTCGGCCATCGCCCTGACTGCTCGCCAATCCGGTGTCTTTCCGGGTTCGCCAGGGTCACCAGAGCGCCCAAGCGTGCCATCAGTCGCAACGGACGCAAAAAGCCGGTTGACCGGCGGCACGGTCTGGCGCGCGCCCACGTTGAACTGCCGTTGCGACCACGATAGGCCCACTGAACGGGCGAGTTGTCAGTCTGTGCTGGGAGCATTGCCGCATGGGTGATACATGTGGGGGATGACAGCGGTGCTTCGTCGGTTTCCCCGGAGGTTCTGGTCGCTAACCTCAATCGGGCAATGTTGGAGCTTCGAGGGCAACTTCTTCAGATTTCTGACGCCGACGCCGAGCAGAAACTCGTGGAAATCCTGCGACGCACGTACCTGATCGAGGCGTCTAGCGATCTCTAT
>JBAXOQ010000261.1:0-6702 GCA_037133175.1 Actinomycetes bacterium | reverse complement strand
ACGCCGACCACACCTGCCCAAACGTATGAAGGCTTCATCTGATCGGTTGTCAGCAGGGCCAACACTCCGCAAATCGGCAGTGCAAGCGTCATGAAGAAGCTCCACACGCTCGTGATGGCGATGCCTGCGGTGGCCGCTGCACTCGGGACTCGGTAGGACGAGAGCATCGCGTATTGCAGCGCCAGCCCGACCGCACCGCCAGCCGGGACGGCATTGCTGATGGTGAAGGACGTCTGCCTGATAACGAACGCGGGGCCATACTTCAGGTGCGGGATTGCCGCGGTGTAGGGAAGCACGTAAACGAAGATTGCCAGGATTACCGAGGCGACGAGAACGGCCAGCCACGCCGGCGACATTGTCTTGATCGAGTCCACGGCTTCGGAGTAATTGGCGAACTTCGGGATGATCCCAAGGAACACGATCACCAACACGACCATTGTGACCAGCAGTCCGATGACGGTGTTGCGCTTGTTCAGCTGAGCCTTGACAGGCTCAACATCATCAGCGGACTCAGCGGGCCCGACGTCACAAGCAGCGTCGGAGCCCGGGTCGGTCATGGCTCGCCGATGCCGTAGTCGGCGTTGCTGATCGCCTCCACAACCTGCTCGATAGTGAAGTCCGCGGACCCCGGTATGACCGGAACGAATCCGATGAGAACACCATCTGCCATCACTTGCGCCTCTAGTCCTGCGGCTCCATCTGCGTCCCAAATCGCCTCTGAGCCGCCCGGAAGCACGACCCGCACTCCCAGACGACCAATTCCACCCCGGTGTACGTGCGCAAACACATCGCGAGAGCGCAATTCCGCCACAACCTGTTCCGCTTCTTCTAGTAGCACCCGGGCATTCTGCCAGGCAGCAGCGCCGCAATCCATGCTCAACCTCCATTTGCCCACCACCAGAAGCAATCCTGGTGCTCGCCAGCAGCCGTCGCGGGCGCTAACCTTGCGCTATCGATCTTCCGACAACGAACGGATTGAACCTTGAACGCTCACCCAGCCATCCGGGCCGGCGCAACCGCCATCGGAATCGTCAGTCTCGGAGCACTCCTCGCAGGATGTGGAGGCGGAACCACTGTGTCCATCAACAAGTCCGATCCCACCGCGATGCCGTCCATCAGCATGAGCGGACCCAACGGGTCGGTCGAGGTGGGTGGGAAGCTGCCGTCGAACTGGCCCTCGGACGTGCCGACTCCCACCGCGATTCCGCTCATCCAGGCGGCCGCGATCAACTCCGGCATGAACGCAGCCTTCAAGGGAACCGGTGACATCGTTGCGATCCAGAACGACCTGTCTGCCCGCTTCCTCCAGAACGGTTTCACCCAAGCGGCCAACTTCAACTTCGGCGGCGCGAACGGCGGTGTTGTCAGCTACGACAAGGCGGGCATGAAGGTCCAGGTCGTGGCTGCGGTCGAGGGCGGCCAAGCGATCATCAACGAAACGATCGTCTCCTCCTCTGGAGCCTCACAAAGCCCACAGTGATCCACGCGGCGCCTTGCCCGCCTCCCGTATCATGATTATGCGCGCAGGTTCCCGACAAGATGGGCTGATCATGACTAGCTCGACCTCGTACCAACTCCAGTCGGAGCAGCAAGCCTCGACGGCTCTGTCGATCTCGGTGGTGGTGTGAGCGTACACCGAGAACCGGTGGGACGACCTGCACGCAGCAGTCACCGAACTGCTCACCCAAGTGTCGGAACAGGACCGAATCGTGGTGGTCATCGACTACAACGAGCCGTTGCTGGCACGAATGCAGGAGGCCTTCGGACGACCCAACGTTTCGGTGGTGGCGAACAGCGGACCGCAAGGGCTGTCTGGTGCCCGAAATACAGGGGTCGCAGCCTCAGAATCCGGGCTCACGCTCTTCCTCGACGACGATGCCCTGCCAGACAAGGGCTGGATCGACGCCTACCGTTCCCGGTTCTCCACATCCGAGTCAATCGTGGGGGTCGGGGGTGCGGTAGTACCCGCCTGGGAGGGTGGCCTTGCCCCACGCTGGTTCCCCGACGAGTTCGGGTGGGTCGTTGGTTGCGACTACCGTGGACTACCAGCCAACGGCCAGCAGATCCGAAACCCGATCGGCGCAAGCATGGGCATCCGACACTGGTGTTTTGACCTGGTTGGCGGTTTCAGCCACGCAGTGGGTCGCATCGGGGCTGTTCCCTCGGGTGACGAAGAGACTGAACTGTTCATCCGTGTTCGCCGTGCAGTGCCGGGTGCTCAGATCGTGCGAGACACCGGCGCCGTCGTGTTCCACACGGTTCCAGCCGCGCGCCAGACCGTCAAGTACTTCGTCAGCCGCTGCTACCACGAGGGGCGATCCAAAGCTGCAATGACCGAGACCACTGGCACAGCGGACGGGTTGAGCAGCGAACGCTCATACGTGGTCAAAACACTCGTGGGGGGCATGGGCATCCACTTTGCGGCCGCCCTTACCGGAGATCCGGCTGGCCTGGCACGTGCCGTGATGCTGCCCCTCGGACTGGCCGCGACCACCTACGGGTTCGCCATCGCACGCGTGCAATCCCGACGCAGAACCCGCTGAGCCGTGTTCGGCCGCGCTAGCTGCGTGCACGCTGTTGCCCTCCTCGGAGGGCTGGAGGCATGACCACAACAGACGTCGCCGCTGCCACCGAATCAACTGCGACCCGAGCATCCCGAGCGCCCCTGGTTGCGTTCGTGCTGCTGGCAGTGTCGTTGATTGTCGGTGTCATCTCGTTGAGCCGCTCAGACGAGAATGCGATCGGCGCCTACGGGCTGATCAGCGCCTTGCCGCCGGTGTACTTCGGATGCGTGGCGGTGGTGATCGCCTGCCTGTTCTGGTCGCTGCATTGGTCAAAACAGCACACACCTGTACTTGTGGTGGGGATCATTGCCCTGGTCGTGCTGGTTCACGGCGCCGCCACATTGGTCGAATCACAGGCCCGCTTCTTCGTCGCCTGGCTACACGCCGGATTCATCGAGTCCATCCTGGCAACCGGGCACGTCACCACCAGTTTCGATGCCAGATTCTCATGGCCAGGGTTCTTCTCTGGCGGCGCTGTACTCACCGAAATCACTGGTGTTTCCGATCCAACCGTCTGGCTCAAGTGGGCCCCGGTGGCTGTGGTGTTGTGCTACGTCCCTCCGTTGCTGGCGATCGGCAGAGCCACGCTGCCGGGGTGGCGCGCACCATGGGTCGGAGCAATCGTCTTCGTACTCGCCGATTGGGTCGGACAAGACTACTTCGCACCGCAATCCATCGCCTACATCATGTACCTGACGATTCTGGCCATCCTGCTGACTTACTTTCGGAAGCGAGATCCCGCCCGACTGTCCGCACTGGTGCAGGGCATCGCCACCCGCCTGCCGCGACTGCTGAACTGGCCGAAATCGATGATCGAATCGGGCAACCGGGAACTCGAACCGCCGCAGACTCCGGCGACCCGCAGCGCGCGCATCGGGTTGCTCATAGTGATCTGTGCAATCACGGTGGCGATGGTTTCCAGCCACCAACTGACCCCGCTCATCTTGATCCTGGTGCTTGTCGCGCTAACCATCCTGGGCCGACTGCGGCCCTGGCCGATCTTCCTATTCATCGGGGTGGCCTTCGTCGGTTGGCTCAGCTACGCAGCTGAGGGCTTCTGGTCTGGCCACCTGGACAGCATCTTCGGCGGATTCGGCCAGGTGGGATCCTCGGTCAACAGCGGTGTGGCCGACCGCGTGCAGGGCTCTCCCGAGCACCTACACGTGTTGTCCGACCGGATCTACTTCACCCTCTTCGTGTGGGGTGTAGCGGGACTTGGACTGCTGTGGACCTGGTGGCGCACGCGACGGATCAGCGTTCCGCTGCTTGTAGTGACGATCGGGCCAATGTGCACCATCGTCCTGCAGAGCTACGGTGGCGAAGGAATCCTGCGGGTCTTCCTGTTCTCCCTGCCCGGCGCCTGCATGCTCATCGCTGGCCTGGTGTCGTCGACCACGGCCCGGCCCCGCGCCACGATTCTGATCGCGGCAGCCGTCGCGGTGATGCTGACTTTCCCCGGTTTCCTGATAGCCAAATGGGGCAACGAGGACTTCGAGCGGGTCTCCACCGGGGACGTCGAGTTGTACGCCCACCTGTTCCAAGTGGCACCAGTCGGAAGCACCATCGTCAACATCGGCCTCGGCGGTCCGGGCGGATTCCGCGACATCAACAACTGGCTGTACAAAGATCTCACCATCACCTGGCCGCTGCCGCCAGTGAGCACTCTGACCGCGGACATTGGCACCAACCCGCTGGGCACTTACATCGTCATCGACCGGCCGCAAATCGCCAGCGGCATCGCCAACTCCGGATTCCCCGCCACCTGGGGCGCCACCTTGGCCACCGACCTAGTCGCTTCGGGCGGCTACCAGATCATCTACCGGAACTCGGCCGGAGTGATCCTGCAACAGGTCGCTGTTCCAGCGCCGCCGGTCACACCGAAGCAGCCAGTCGCGCCTCCGACCAAGAAGGCCGCTGCAGCGTCCCTTCAGTCGGACTATCGCGGGATCACGTCATGACCCGCCCACGCAGGTTCTGGATCGCCTGGGCGCTGATCATCTGGTCTGCCGTCGCGATTCTGCTGGCGGTCACATCCGCTCCAGTCTGGGTCAGGCTTCCGGTGGTGGGGCCCTTCACGCTGCTGGCGGTCGGCCTAGCGGCTGTGCTGGTCATCGGAATCCGACAGCCGGGACTCGCCTTGGCTGTCGCCATCTCAGTCGGTCTCAGTTCGCTCATCCTGACCAGCGAAATCGTTCTCTACGCAGGAACCTGGTCACCACTTCGCGCGCTGATCCTGCAGGTCGTTCTGGTTGTCTCATTGAGCGCCGCCTCGCTCGTCACCGGCAGCAGATCGGAGTCCTCGCCATGATGATCCTGCTGACTTCAACGCTGTTCGGATGGTTCCTGACCGTTGCCGCGTTGGGCATCTGTTTCGTCTGCACGCTGATGGTGGAGTTCAGTTGGGCCACGGTCGCCCGTCGTCGGGCGTTCACCGGCTTCACCTTCGCCGTCCTGGCTGTCTGGTTCGTCATCGTCATAGCCCGCTTTGCTGGGGCAGCCTGAGACCGCGGGCGAAACCGGGAAACACGAAAACTCCGCGCCACGGCGCAAAGCAAGAACACCGAAGGGCAGTATTGGTAGCCATGAACCGGCGATGGGCTTTAGTGGGCGGCATCATCGTCGCCGCGATCCTCGCCGCGATCGTCATCTGGCTTCCAGCTACGGGCAATTTCGGTCCCAACGACACTCCCGATGATCCGCAGGACTGGACGCAGATCTTCGAAGACAACTTCGCCGGGCCAGTAGTGGTCGCCCCAAACGGCCAACCCTGGTTCGCCTACTCCGGCATGCCGGGCGGCAACCCGAAAGGCATGTGGGATCCCAATAACGTGCACATCGGTGGTGGACGCATCCTGTTGGAGACAACTCGACAGTGATCGACCTGGGTCACCGGCGTGATCGGCAACCGGATACCGCAGACGTTCGGCCGCTGGGAGGTCCGGATGCTGATGCCATACGCTCCGAACGTCAAGTTCGTGGTGCAACTGTGGCCGTCCGAGGGATGGCCCCCTGAGATCGACTTCGCCGAGCGACGCGCACCCAATGGCTATAGCGCCTTCATGCACTGGGGAACCCGAGCCGATCAGAAGCCTGGCAGCAAACTGCAGACGGTCGACTTACTGACCGGCATTGACATGAACGAATGGCATGTTGTCGGGGTGATGTGGCGGCCGGGCTTGGTCCAATACACCATCGACGGTCGAATCTGGGCTTCCGTCACCGGAGCCAACGTGCCGCGCCAGCCGATGTGGCTGGCAATACAAACCGAGGGGACACAACCAGCCCTCGACGGTGATCCACAACCCCCCTCGATGCAAGTGTCGTCGGTGAAGATCTGGTCGTGGACCCCGAAATCGTCCAGCGCCTCGCCGTCTCCCTCGAGCTAGGGGTGATCCGTCATGACCGCTGGCAAGTCGACGATGCTCAGCAACGCCACCGCGCTGATGACCGCGACAATCGCCACGTCTGTGATCGGCATCTTCTTCTGGGCGCTGTCGGTGCGGCTGTACGACACCGCGAACGTCGGCCTCGCGACCGCGCAGATCAGCGCCGCAACCCTGGTTGCCATGGTCGGCCAACTCAGCCTCGGACTGCTGCTGACCCGATTCCTGCCGACCTCGGGGCGATTCACACCGTGGATCCTCAAGCGCGTGTTCATCGTCGTATCCGGGCTGTCCACTGTCCTGGCGGCAGCCTTCGTAGCACTCGGATTCGCCAACGACTATCTAGCCGGCTGGCCAGAGAAGCTCTTCTTCATCGTCGCGGTGCCCGCGCTGGCACTGTTCATGTTGCAGGATTCGGCCTTGCTGGGCCTCGGGTCAGCGAAGATCATCCCGGTCGAGAACGTGCTCTTCTCTGTGGCGAAACTGATTCTTCTGCCGGTGTTCGCCGGGGTCGCCGCCGCCATCGGGATCTTTGCTTCCTGGGTAATCCCGGCCGGCCTAGCCGTAGTCGGTGTGCTCATCTACATCAAGGTCAAGCACTTGTCCAATCCCGAGACACTCAGCGGCGGGACCGAACTGCCCCAACGATCGGTCCTGTGGCCAATGCTCGGCAAGCAGTTTGTCGGAACGATGGTCGCACAGGCTCAGACCTCCTCAAGTAGTCAGTGGAATCGGGTTGTGACCTGGGGTTTCAT
>JBAXOQ010000260.1:0-6718 GCA_037133175.1 Actinomycetes bacterium | reverse complement strand
CCCCGAACTCGTGGATGAGCGCCTGGTTGAAGTCGTCGTCCCACCGCCGAGTGGCTGCCCTGACCCGGTCTTCCAGTACTGTCAGGTCCACGTCGGGAACCGGGACTCCAGGGGGCATTCGAACGACAAAGTGCAGCCGCGCCAGCACCGATTCGGATACTCTGGCCACGAAATCGATCGAAGACGACCCAAACGTCTCGGCCAGCGTGCTCGAGATTTTGCGCTGGGACTCGGTGGTGAAACGGTCCCGCGGCAGGTACACCAGCGCCGAGACGAATCTGCCATAATCGTCCGTGCGAAGGAACAATCGGGTCTGCTTGCGTTCGGCGATGGCCAGCACCTCGTTGGCCACCTCCAACAGTTGCTGCGAACTGATCTGGAACAACTCGTCGCGTGGATAGGTCTGGCAGAACTGCATCAGGTCCCGTGCGCTATGCGAGCCTGGCACGAACCCTGATAGCTCCACCGCCTCGTTCACGGTCCGCCGTACGACCGGAATGGACATGGCCGAATCCGCGTACGTGGCAGAGGTCAGCAAGCCGATGAAGCGCCGCTCCCCGACCACCTTGCCTTGCTCGTCGAACACCTTCACCCCGACGTAGTCAAGGTAGACGGGCCGATGAACGGTGGACCGTCGATTAGCCTTGGTCAGCACCAGAATCCTCGGTTCACGGGCCTTGTCCAGTACCTGTCGAGGCAACCTGGAGAACGTAGTCGTCTG
The DNA here is from genome assembly GCA_037133175.1 of Actinomycetes bacterium. Classification (GTDB taxonomy): domain Bacteria; phylum Actinomycetota; class Actinomycetes; order S36-B12; family UBA10799; genus ELA509. The sequence continues at coordinate 5,997 of JBAXOQ010000260.1, read as the reverse complement.
CGACGGCACCCCCCGCAGTAACCCGTATCCCGATCCCGTCCGCGAAACCAGTTGCTCGCCGAACTCCGGATCGTCCACCAGGTCGTATTCGCGGTAGCCCAGGAAAGTGAAATGGTCGTTGGCCAGCCACCGCAGCAACTCAGTGGACTCGCTGATCTCTTCGGTGTCCACCGTCGGCGGGGGCGAGGTGAGGACCTCCTCCGCGAGTTCGAACGCCTTGGCCTTCATCAGATCCCAGTCTTGAACCGCGGACGAGACATCGGCGAGCACCTGGCGCACCAGCGCTGTGAGTTCAGCAACGACGCTCGGATCGGATTCCCGGTCTATCTCGACGTGCAACCAGGACTCCGACAACGTTCCGCGCTGCGTCTGCGGGTCCGGTTCAATCGTGACCAGCGCGCTGTCATCGTCGCCTGTCACCGAGAAGACCGGGTGAATAACCAAGTTCAGGGCCCGACCGGCCTGGTTCAGCGCGGCACCCACCGAATCGACGATGAACGGCATGTTGTCGGTGACGACCTCGACAACGGTGTGCTGGCACGTCCAGCCGCTGTCGGTCACCGTAGGTGTCGAGACACGGATCAGCGTTTCACCCGGCTGCCGCACCTTTGCCAAGGTCAGCTGACTGACCACCGCTCCGACCAGGTCTATGGCATCTCTGCCAGCTAGATCATCCCAAGCCGTCTGCTGGTAGAAGTGCTCGATCAGATCCTCCAGGCCGTCAATGTCGTGCTCCAGGCGTGCGACTTCCGGATCCTCGCGCACAGCAGCAAACAAGCCTCCGACAGGTCCGGCGTTCTTACCTGAAACCACCACAGGAACAGGCTATTGCCGCGGTAGCGGCAAAGCTAGCGTCATAGGACTGATTGGGCCGAACACCGCTGCTGCGGTGGCCAACCCTGGCCGACTGCGGCATGCTTGCTCCGACTGCACCCGGCGCGCGAAGGAGCACCATGAGTAAGACTGGAGTGGCCACCATGAGCTACCAGGCCGATGTCAGCACGGCTTATGCGATGCTCACGGACCCGGCCTACTCAAGGTTCAAGAACGAGAAGACCGGCGGCTCGAACGTCGAAGTGTCCACCAGCGACAACGGCGACGGAATCACAATCGTGGCCAAGCGCGACCTGCCAGCAGATGTGCCCTCCTACGCGAGATCGCTGGTGGGCAAGACGATCACCACCACCGAGACCGACGCTTGGGGCGCAACCCAACCCGACGGCAGTCGGCAGGCCACCATGACCATCGCCTTCTCGGTTCCGGCCAAGGTCACCGGCACATTCGACCTGGTGCCAACCGAAACCGGATCGAAGGTCACCATCACCATCGAAGCCAAGGCGAACGTACCGTTCATCGCCGGCAAACTGGAGGGGGTGCTCGTCGAGCAGTTCGTTCGAGCTGTCGAGGCCGAGGAGCCCATCGGCCAGCAGTGGTTGCTCGACCACTAATCCGCCCCGCTGGGGTAGACGCTCCGGCGAGGCAGCCGCTCCGCTAGCCGACCCCGGCCAGATGGTCGGGTCCGACGTTGTCCGGGTCGCGCAATGCCTCGCGACTGGTTCGCAGACTGGTGCTGAGCACGTTGAGTCGTCGACTGGTGTCCATCAGGTTCGCCCCGATCGCCTCGAGGTCCTCCGGACCCGGTCCGATCACCACCACGTCGGCGCCTCGTGCGCGCACCTTCTCAACCTCGCGCAGACATCGTTTGGTGACCTGGACCCGCCACCTGCGCTCAAGGCGTGCGATCACGTTGTCCGGGTGGTCCATCGCGAACGACACCATCGGCGCGACGACGTAGACCTCGTCCAGATCCTCATTGGCCAACAGGTCGACCGAGGTAGCCGAACACGCACCCCCGTCGACGTATTGCTGGTCACCGATCGGCAGCGGCTTGAACCAGGCAGGGATCGAACAAGACGCCTGCACGGCCTCGGTCAGCTCCGCAACCGGGGCGCCCTCACGACCGAAGGCGACTCGGGCACCTGTCTGGTAGTTCATCGCACATATCCACACATTCGGATGCGGTGACCACTCGCCCATGGGAGTGACCGCGTCGACCAAGTGTCCGATGCGCTCCATCGATCCCGATCCTTGCGGCAAGAGCCCGCTGAGCACCGCCGTCGGGGGCATCTGACGCAGTCGGCGCGCGCTTGATCGCAACAGCTTGCCCGAGCCCGGGCCGAGCCACCTCGGCAGGCCGGGCCGAGCGGGAACGGCCTTCTCGTAGTCCCAGGAGAATCCGGTCAACGGACCCTGGGTGATCGGTACCCCGAGTTGATGGTCGCGCAAATCCCTCGCCGACACACCCGCACCCAACAACGCCGCAATCACCGAACCCGCAGAGGTGCCAATGATGATGTCAGCGTCCCGCGGATCAAACCCGTAGACCTCTTCCAGCGCCACCAGCGCCCCGCAACTCCAAGCGGCACCAAGAACCCCGCCAGCCCCCATCACGAGGCCGCGCCTGAGCTTCTTGGCCATTGAGCGTCATCCCTTCGTCCGCAGGCCTAATAACACAACCCGGTTCTGAGCTGCCGAACCAGGCCAGGCTATCCGTTCTCCGGCTCCGACGCTCGCGAGGGCGGCCGCCCGGGTTCGTTCTTGCCTGCGGCCGATGGTGCCTCCGCCGCCCGTTCCGTTGCCCTCGAACGCAAGTCCGGTATTGGCGGTTTCGGGCGCCGACCCATCGCTCGTCTTGCTGGCCGGGACACTTCCTTGAGCTCTTCTGCGGCATCCATCAGGCATTGAGCCAACACATCCACGTCGGGCATCGCGTCACGGTCGGCGTTGATCCCGAAGTAGACGCCACCGTTGTAGGACGTCAGCCCGATCGCCACCGACTGCCCCTTTGCCAGCGGAACAACCGGGTACGAGGCCAGCATCAGCGACCCGCCGACGTAGAGCGGGAATTGCGGGCCCGGCACATTCGTGATCACCAAGTCGTAGACCCTGGTGCCCAGATCATTACCGAGGCGGGAGCCGAGCGCGTGCAACGTGGGCGGAGCGAACCCGGACAACGCAACGATCCTCTCGGCACCGAGCATCCGACCCGACTCCTTGTGCTGGGCCATGTCGAAGGACAGGCGTTGCAGTCGTACCACCGGATCGGCCTCCCCGACCGGCAGGTCGACTAGGAAGGCCGCCACCGGGTTTCCACCTCCGACAGCCTCGTCGTGCCTGACACTGACGGGAACCATCGCCCTGACCGTGGTGGCGGTCGCCACCGACTCGCCACGGGTCAGCAACCACGCCCGTAGTGCCCCCGCGACGACAGCCAGCACCACGTCGTTGACGGTGCCGCCGTGTGCACGGCGAACTTCCTTCAGATCCGACAGTTTCGCGTGGGCAGTACCGTAGCGCCGCTGAGTTCCTACCTCGGCGTGCAACGGACCGGTAGGTGTCGCCCGGGCCGCGGTGAAGGCGGCCGAGGCGATGCCGATCATGCTACGGCCGACGGAGCGGGCAGTACGGTGGACATCTCCGAAACCCGTGCGCACCGTCCCGACAACGACCCGCGGACTGCGAACCAAATCCCGGCCGGCGTCGGCCATCAGCTCCACCAACGAAGGTTCCCGGGACGGACTCCACTGATCCACCACGACCGGCAACGCCTCAGAATCGACATCCAGAATGACCTGCCCGATGTCGATTGCGTCAATTCCATCAACCATCGCATGATGGGTCTTGCTCAAGATAGCGAACCGGCCACCCGCCAAACCCTCGACGAGATACATCTCCCACAGAGGCCTGCTGCGGTCGAGTGGGCGAGACATGATCCGCCCCACCATCTCCCGCAGTTGCGCTTCAGTGCCAGGTTTGGGCAACGCCGAACGGCGGACGTGATAAGTGACGTCGAAGTTCTCCTCGTCCACCCATACTGGATTGCCCAATCCGCCGGGAACCCAGCGCACACGCTGGCGGAACCTGGGGGTCAGCGCGATCCGACTTCTGATGATCTTCACGAGCCGGTCATAGTCAAACCCACGCTCTGACGGCTTGAAGATCGCCACGCCACCGACGTGCATCGGCGTAGTCGGATCCTCCATATACAGGTACGACACGTCCAGCGAACTCAACCGATCTGCCACGAACCTATCGTGGCACGAAGCAGTGCGCGCTAGCCGCTCAGCCTGACATCAAAGAGCACATCTAGCTCATTGGCCGTGCGTTCATAGGAAACATGATGGATCCCGACCATGCCCAGTCCTACCGCCGCTACCACATTGCGAGGCATGTCATCGACGAACACACATGCCTGCGGCTCAACGCTGAGCAACTCAACGGTGTGGTGATAGATACGTGGTTCCGGCTTGCGCATCCCGACCCGACCCGAGATCACCATCACGTCGAACATACCGTCGAACAGGTGCTCCGGATACATTTCTCCCCACGAGTTGGACAGCAGCGCCGTCTTGATCCCGGCGGCCTTGGCCCGGCGAACCAACGCCGTCATGTCGTGCGCATGAGTGAAGTTCTGGAACAACCGCTCAATCAAACCCTGCGGTGCGATGTACCTACCCGCTCTGGCGCTGAGACCCTCCGCCAACTTGACCTCGAAATCAGGCACCTCGATCTCACCACGTTCAAGCGCATGGACGGGATTGACGAAACTCTCGGTCCGCCCGTCACGGCCGAACCAATCGCTCATGACGATTCCGAAGTCCATCAGGTCCAATCGCTCCTGGTCGGCCCATAGACCCATACTGCGATCAACATCTGAAGTCAGCACTCCGCCCCAGTCGACGATCAGCGCTTGGCTGGTCGCCGAGGGATTCGAAGGTTCGACCGTGCTATCCACCCGAGCAGACTACCCAACCTGATAGACATCGCGGCGGGCATCCCGCGCGACGCCCGCAGCCACCTCCGCTAGTGCGCGGCTGGCCCGTGACGTCGGCGCGTACTCGCACAGGGTCAGCCCTTTGACAGCGGCTCTGTCGCAAGCGTCGCGTTCGTCTGCCACGACCCACACCGCGCTCGGATTCAGCCGCCGGGTCAGTAGCGCCGTCAGCTCTGCCAGTTCCCGATTACCAACCACCGATCCTCTGACCTTGTTGATCACCACGTGCAGGCGGGCCGAGGAAGCAGTGTCGGTGACTTGCCCGATCGTGGAGAGCATCCGAGCCACCGCCAGCGGCTCACATCCGGTGACCGCGACCACCAGGTCTGCGACCCCCAGCACACCGCTCGCGGGCGTAACCATAGCGGCCGCGAACTCATCGAAGGCCGCCCGGTCATCGAGGTCCGCCTCACCCGAGCCGCCGATGTCAACCACTGTGAATTCGGCCAGGGCCCGTGCCGTCGCCCACACGGCTCGCAGCGCGGCCGGCCTCAGCTCCGGACGCCGACTCGGGTGCGGCAAGCCCGTCAGAACCCGCAATCGCGGGCCGAGGGAGCGCGCCGCGCGCGCCAAGGACGCCACGTCCAGCGTGCCCTGGTCGGCCTGCCGACAGGCCGCGATGAGTCCCGAAACGTCACTCGGCATTCCTAGCAGGTCGCCGACCCCTGGGGCCTGCACGTCCGCATCCGCGACCATGCACTCGCATCCTGCCGCGGCCAGTTGCTCGGCAATGGCCACCGCGACGGTGGTGCGGCCCGGAGCCCCCACCGGACCCCAGACAGCGACGACCGACCCCGGGGCCGACCGCCCCTGGTCACGCTCGGACGTCCCCAGCTGACCCTGTCCCAGCAAAGCCCCGTCGCTCGCGCGCAGGACCTGGTCTCGCGGATCAGTCGCAGCACCACCGCCTTCTGCCAGCGCTGCCGCAATCAGAACCGCCGCCTCACCCGGTCGCTTGGGGCTGACGCTCACCACCGCCTCGATGCCCCACTGCCGCAGCCGTCTCTCCCCGGCTTCATCCGCGCTGACGCCGACCACCGACGGCGCGGCGCTCGACAACCTCGCCACCACCGATGCATCAACACGCGGGAAACCGGCATCGAGCACCACCGCGCCAGACAGGCCCGCCCCAACATCGGCTAACAGATCGACCACATCGACAC
>JBAXOQ010000259.1:0-6729 GCA_037133175.1 Actinomycetes bacterium | reverse complement strand
GGATTACCGGCGTCGTGCTGGTCGCGATGGGTTTGTTGCTGGTGCCCGCAAGCTACTTCGCCATCATCTTGAACAACCTGTCCGAACCAGTCAAGCTGGTGCTGTTCGGCGCCTGGCTATTCGGCTTCTTGGCGGTTCCGGTCGGCTTGCTCCTTATCTTGGTGGCGGCAGTGCGCAGCGGACGATCGAAAGACGGCGGCACCGCTTCTGCAGTCCCGGACTCGACTGGCTTGGTCCTGATCCTGATCGGGCTGTTAGTCGTTCCGGCGTGTTACTTCGCGATCACTTTGAACACGTTGGTTCTGCCGATCGAAATTCTGCTGCTGCTGATCCTCGGGATCGGTTTCCTGGCAGTGCCAGTCGGTTTCGTCATGCTCATCGTGAGCGGCATCCAGAATGGCAATCTGCCGACCACGCAGCCTGAGGCAAGTCGAAGCTAGCTGACTCGCCCGACGATCACCTGTCCACCGGGCTAGGGAACGCGCGTGAGTGACGCGACCGGGCCAGCGGCTCAATTGGCTCTGCGACTGGGGATCGGGGCGATCCGGCGCTACCACTGGCTGCGCTGCGAGATGCGGGTGAAACCAGACCAATCACCATGCTCACACATCAGATGGCATGGACGCTAGGGGTTGGTTCGCTGTTGGAGAAGTTCGGTTCTGTTGTCGCCAGCCACCGCACTGCTGGCGATATATTCGCCAAAGGCCACCACGTGCTGGTATTTCCCGGGGGCGACAGAGAGGCCGCGAAGCCGTGGCCAGAGCGCAATCACATCCAGTTCCACGGTCGAACCGGTTTCGCGCAGCTGGCGATTGCTCAACGGGTACCGATCGTGCCCATTGTGACGGCTGGGGCGGGGGAGTCGCTGCTCGTCCTCACCAGCGGTCGGGAAATCGCCCGTGTGCTGCACCTGCACCAACTGCTGCGTACCGATTGGGCACCGATCACTGTGTCGATCCCCTGGGGCATCAACGTGGGTCTGGTTGGGCTCGTGCCCTACCTGCCGCTGCCGACTGCCCTGGAGACCACAGTGCTGCCGGCAATCGACCCCGGGGACGAAACCGACCCTGCGAGACTGGCGCAAGACGTGCGCGCCCGCATGCAATGCGTACTAGAAGGACTTGTGAACGACCGTGTCCCCGTCATTGGCCGCATTGGTCCAAACTGGCTGTTGAGCCAATAAGCCCCACGTTTCGCGGAATCCGCCGGGGTGCGGGCCCGGACTTCGGCGGGCAATCGGCCACACCGCAAGACCGGACGGGGAGCGCGGGTCAACGAGTGACTACTTGAGGCTTGGTGCAACCTCACTTTGTGTTGAAAGGAGGTCAGACCTGGCCAGCACTCGGATCTCAGAGCTGGCCGACAGTCGTCCCATCGGAATGAACGACGGGCAATCCGTACCTGCCCCGAATCGTTTCGCTAACCACGCATCCGGGTTTTCCACGTTCACGAGCAGTACCTGAAAACCAGTCTTATGCAAGTAGGAACACTGAACATCCATGGCGATTCGAACACCTAGGTCGTCAGGTTCGTTGACGATCATTGCGCTTGGAACGCCGGAGCTGATCTCCAGAAGGTGACCGTCCCAAGCAAGGGTACCCACTTTCAGTCCGGCAAGAGACGGACTGCGGGCGGCCGACCTGATCTGTAGCCCGACAGAGGCAAGGGGCACATTCTGGCCCGGGCGCAAGCGACCAGTGCCTACCAACGCGTCTGCAGGTACGGCAAGACCGGCTCTGATGCGATCGATTTCATGCGCCGGCGACGGTCCAAACGACAGAGCCACCACCCCTAGACCTGCCAGCAGAACAAATGGGACAGCGACCAGCTTCAAGCTAAGAAACGCCGATTGGCCGTGTGCACGGAGATTCCTGACATCGTCAAGCACTGAACGCACGTACCCGCTGTCCACAGACCACAGAGCTAGCAGCGCGATGAGCGGTGCAAGCTGCAGCATGAAGTTCTGCAGGGTAGGTACGTATGATCTGCCCGCATAGTAGATCAGTGCTAGCAGACCCCAACCGCTCAGGAAAAGGCATAGCTGCGCCCTGCGAGCGGTGTTGGCAACCGATTCAGCACTTGGGGCGGAATCGCGCAGGCGCCACAGCGTGGCGGCCCCAAAGACAACGCCAGCGGCGAAACAACCAAACATCACCCACTGCAGGCCAGTCGAAGGCATGGGTACTTTTGCCAGGCCAATCGCACCGAAACTGAGTGGCCACACCAGCCAGTAGTCCAAATGGACCTGGCCCGCAGCTAGTTGCGCGATGAGTCCGTAGACGACCGTTGGTAGGACTACCCCGCCGATCACTACCGGTAGGTCCCGCAGAAAGCGATGGTGAATGCGGGAGATGAGCAGAAAGCTCAAACATGCAACACCCGCAGCGGGCAACCCAAAATCGAGGTTGTTGAGCGCGGTGATTCCGGCAAACAGCCCCACTGAGAATGCCCACCAGCGCCCGCGCCTATCCGAAACGATCACCATAAAGACCGCAAGCAACATTGGCATGACTGTGCGGAGGGGTAAACTCGTCGCGTATCCGGCAAACGAATTGCCGAGTATCGGATCCTGAACGATCAGCATCAGCGGAAACACAGTCACCAGAACGATCCATAGGCCGCGCCAGGAACGCATGGCGATCAACACTGTGGCGCACGATGCAAGAAGAGTTAGGTACTGCAGGATTGTGATGTACGCAGCGCCGACCGATGCGGCGGCTGTCGCACTACTACTGACCCATGAGATCGGATAACCAAGAAGGGCCGTGTACTGAGGTATGTAGTCCACCAGTGGGAATTGACCAGCCGCCGGTGCTAGCAACTCGTTGATTGCGTAGCCGGTGTGATACGGCTCCTGGAGGGAGCCGATTGGCTGAAACATCGCAGGCAGGTAGACGACAGTCACCACGACCGTTGCAATGACTCCGAGTGTCCGGGTGAGCCATCGTCGGTAAAGCACCCAGATGACTATCGGACCGACGACAATGGCTGCCAGGAGTCGCAGCCAGCCAAAGCCGCCCCAGTGGGGAGGCGCTGGAATTCGCACATCCACATCCGCTACAGCCCAGACAATAAGGGCCACTTCGGCGATTGCGAGCGCGGCGACCAAGAGACCTTGTTGTTGGGTGACGAATCGTGGTTGTCTTCTGGTCGCAATCGCCGCGAAGGTTATCGCCAAGACCACTGCGAGCGCCCAAGCCACTGAATCGCGCGTTTCGTTAATCACGGTGGACCAGCCAGGATCAAAGAAGTACGAGTCTGGATTCGGCAATGATGATGGGTTTGGGCCGAGCATGATGACGAGCGAAACTGCGAAGCAAACAACAACGAATGCGCTGCCAGCGCAGAACACGGCCCAGTCCACCCGCGACTTCCTCGCCGATCCAACCGCTGGGACCTGCCCAGTAGGGTCTTCGGCTGTGCCGTCCGAGATGGTGAGCCCTGAGGCGTCAGCTTCGTCCACGAGGGATGTTAGCACGCAGCAAAAGACCACCCCTCTGGTCGTCCCAGCGTGCTGCTGCCTGTCAGCTCACCCGATCGCGACCGTTTGAGCTGACAGGCGAGCCTCCGCAATTGACCTGCGCCAAACTAGGGTCTGTAAGAATGGGATCTCAACAGAAGCAGGTTCGAGATACCCCCAGGGTGAGGAGAGCATTGACTAGCGAGACGGATCAGTCGGCCTCGGTCGCCGATCAAGAATCAGTTCAGGGCGAAGCTGCGACGGAGTCTCGTTGGTGGCCCGTGAGCGGTTCGCTGCTGATGCTGGCCCTCGTTCTTCTCGTGTTTAGCGGGTACTTCACCGGCAGAACTATCGCGCCGTGGGACTTCCTTTCTGGCGCCAACCACGCATATGCGTGGTGGGACATCGGATCCTTCCTCCATCCGCCGGACTACCTCCCGTATGCGATTGGCGGTTCTCCGGCCGCCTTGAACATCCAGGAGAGTGCTTGGTACCTCCCGGTTGGACTCCCTGCGGAGTTGACAAGCTTCACTCCGAGAGTCGCGGCGGTCGTCCAAGGACTAACCGTTTGGCTTGGCTGCGTCGGCGTCATGCAGTTGTTGCGCCACTGGGGCATCAGCACCAGGGTCGCTCTGGTCTGTGCGAGTGCCTTTGTCTTCACTCCGGGTTTCATCTCCATGGCGGAGCATCCCAGCTACGTGATTTCGTGGGCTTTCCTACCCTGGCTGTTGCTGTTGCTGTCGCCGCGCTCGGCTCCTCGATGGTGGCTACCCCTGGCCGCAACATTCGTGTGGTTCCAGTTCTTGGTCGGTGGATATCCGGGGACGATCGTTTCGTTTGCCTATCTGTTCGCTGTGTTCGTGGCGGTATTGCTGATTCGCAACCGCAGAGTCGACTGGAACTACGTGCTGTACGCCCTGGCTCCTGCGGTCGCGGGGGCGCTTCTGTCCGCACTGAAGTGGGTTCCCTATGCGCTGACGTCGGAAGGAAGTGCCGCTAGCGGCAATGTGGTGGTCACTGACCTTGGGTCCGTCGCGACTCTGCTCTTCCCCTACAGCTCGCCAAGCTTGAGTAACGACATTTCCATGCGTAGCTGGTTTGTCGTGCCGGTGCTGCTGTTGGCGGTTTGCTTCATCCGACGAATCAGCCCGATCGTTGTTCTTGGACTTGGTCTAATCGGGGTCAGCGGGTTCCTTGGGATTTCCATCGGATCCGATCGTGGTTGGCAGAGTGTCCTTCCGCTCTTGGACTTCAGTCGGTTTCGCGCCGTAGACTTCAAAATCGGTATCATCCTTGGCGTCTTCCTGTTGGCGGCCGCTGGTCTCGAATCGATCATCCGTTTGAAACCGGAACCAGCAGATAGCCGCTTTGCCGTGCGTCGCGGCCTTGTGGCATTGGTCGCCGTAGGCGTCGTCGTTCTGTGCGCTTCCGTCGCTCCCCTCACGCAGGAGAACCGAAGGCGGGGCCTGGTCTGGGTGATTGTCTCGGGCCTGGTTCTACTAGTAGTGCTCGTCGTCCTGACCATTGATCGCACCACCAGCCGTCCGTTGCTAGTGCAGATGGTTCTCGGAGCCATCGGTTTGGTGGCAGTCGCGGTGGGCTTCATTTGGGCCTCAGATGCCTCCTATATGTGGACGGTTCCTCGAGTTGAAGCAGAGCAGTTGACCTGGCGTGCGACCGCGTCGGCGCTCATCGATCGGCAACTCCCAGCAGTGCTGCCTGCCCGACCTGCCCGGAGTGCTCCGGACTTTCCTGCGAATCCTGATCTTCTGAAGGATGCGTACTGGAGTCGAGGAAGCTTCTCGCGAACACCCAGCATCGGGGGTTACACCAATCTGCGGGGTCAGCCAATCTACGAAGAGTTGTTGGCAGCCGCACCTCGAGTCGAGAACGTTCCAATCTTCACACTCCTCGACCGTGCGTCCGGTGCCTGGGTTGTGGACCAGGCTGCATCCACCAAGAACAGTACCGATCTCGCCTCCTGCGTGCTGGACGAGTCATGTGTGCAGCCTGGCTCGTCAGCAACAACAAAGCGCTGGGAGCCTGCGAGGATTCTTCTGCAAGTCTCTGCGACTGGGCCCGGTAGCCTCGTCATTAACGAGCTTGGTTGGTCAGGGTGGCAGGCTAAACTGTGCAAAGCTGACGGCTCCTGCGACGTGACAACGTCAACTCCCTCGAGCGGAAGTCTGTTTCTGATGGTGCCGATAAGCGCGGACACAGCTTCTGTCGAATTCACGTATCAGACGGCCGGACTGAAAGCCGCCTGGGTGATGTTCGTACTCGGCGTGATCTTTGCCTTCGCGGCGGCCTGGGTCTTGCGTCGGCAGACCATTGGGTCGCCCTCGTCAGAATGACCACTGTGGTTTTAGCGGTCTGGGAGGCCGACAGCAGCGAGAAGTGTCCGCGATACCGGCAATTCGGCCAACTGGCACAAGGCCAACGGGACTGCCGGTTTGCAGATCTTCTGACAAAGCGGCAGCCGTGCCCGCCATGGCTGCACAGGATGAGTCAATGCCTCGGCTAGCGTTAGCGGGACATTCCATGTTCATGCCACAGGCTGGCCACGACAACCACGAGAGAAAGAGCAGCATGAAACGCGCTTTGTTGATCATCATAGGTATCATCCTGCTTGTTGTCGGATTGGCAGCGACCATCGGCGGAGCTGCTGTGCTGATCTTCGTCGGCCCAGGTGGGGTCTACTCCGCCGATGCGGGCAGAATTACCGGAACCGGCAACGCTCTGTTGTTTAACGAGTTCAAAGTCAATACCGGTAACTACACCTCCACGGTTGAGAAGTTCGTCGAGCTCACCGTGGGCGCAAGCGGTGCGAATGGCCAGCAGGTCTTCATCGGAGTCGGGCCGAGCGCCGCTGTGAATCACTACCTCGCGGGAGTGCAGCGCGACGTTGTGTCGGACATCAACGGGTCCTCTGCCAAGGTGACCTCGATCCCCGGGACCACGAAGCCGACGCCTCCGAACAACCAGACGTTCTGGACCGACAAGGCCGTGGGCAATACCGCGACAATAAAGGTTGACCCCAAACCCGGCACCACATTGGTGATCATGAACGCCAATACGACCGCACCGGTGTCGGTCAACCTGCTCATCGGCGGCAAGTCTTCGTCCTTGTTCCCTGGGGCGATCGTGTCAGTCGTGATCGGGGTTCTGCTCATCGTGCTGGCGGTTTGGCTCTTCATCGTCGCGAAGAGATCCAAACGCAAAGCCCAGATCCAAGCCGAGGCCTACACACCGCCGACTTTGCAACCGCC
>JBAXOQ010000258.1:0-6757 GCA_037133175.1 Actinomycetes bacterium | reverse complement strand
GATAGGGTCGCTGTTGCCGTTCGGCTCGCAGTACCGTCCGGCGGCGGTCACCCTCGGCGTGATCGGCATGTATGCCGGACTGCTCGCGGGCGGCACAGCAATGCTGTCCAGCCGCTTCACGCAGCGCATTTGGTGGCCCATCCACAAAGCCGCAGCGGTCACCCTGATCCTGGTGTGGGCGCATGGGGTGTGGGCCGGCAATGACACCCCGGTGCTGGCCTGGTTGTACCTGGTGACCGGTGTGGCCACAGCGCTGCTCGCCGTCAGCCGCTACGTGGCACGCACGCCGTCCGACCGGGTGGAGGAGCTCGCGGACCGTCCGGACGTTCACGCTGTTACGGTCGCCGCCCCCATCTCATCAGTCCCGGAGTACTCGCTCCACCACTGAGCGACATCGAGGGCAGGCATCGGTCTGGCGATTCCGAATCCCTGCCCTCGGTGACATCCGACGTCGCGAAGCAAACGCAATTCACGATCCGTTTCGACGCCTTCTGCGACGACCACCAGCCCGAGAGCCCGGGCCATGCTGACTGTCGACGCGACAATCGAGCGGGCGGCCGCGTCCTCGGCCATGACCAGTACAAACGACCGATCGATCTTGAGCACATCGACGTCGAGGCGATGAAGGTAGGACAGCGCGGACCAACCGGTGCCAAAGTCGTCGATCGCGACCTTGACCCCGCCGCCGCGCAATCGCTGGAATACTTCCTGGACCCCGATCGCGTCGCCCAACGCAGGATCCTCGATCAGCTCGACGGTCAGCAGGTCGGCGGCAACACCCGCTTCGCTGATCGCCCGTCCGATCCGATCCGGCAGATTCGGCCGGACGCTGTCGGACCCCATGTTGACGGAGACCGGAATAGGCAGCCCATCGCCGTGCCACTGCGCCATCTGTCGCACCGCCTGGCGCAGCACCCATTCGTCCAAGTCGTAGCTGAGCCCGGCCGCACTTACGAGCGGAAGAAACTCACCGGGAGCTACCCGGCGGCCTTCCGGCGTCGTCCACCTGATCAGCGCCTCGACCCCGACCGGCGCGAGCGTCTGCAAGTCAACGATCGGCTGGTAGTGCAGGCTCAACCCGAGGTCTTCGCGCAGTGCCCGTTCGAGCTCGACGCTCAGGTGCAAGCTTGCCGCAGCATCGTCCATGTCGGGGCGGAATGAACCGAGCTTGCGGTGACCGCGCAAGGCACAGTTCTTGGCAATATCGGCGTGACGGACGTGCTCCGCCATAGACGGGAACGGATAGGGGTGCCACGCCAGCCCGACGACTACCGGCAATCGCATCGAGACACCGGCCACTGACACCGGTTCGTCCAGGGCGGCAACCAGAGACCGAGCCACCTGCTCCCCGTCGCCGCCGGCAACGTCGTCGTACACCACCGCGAATTGCGCCCCCAGGACCCTGGCCAACACGGTCGGCGCAGGCACAACAGCCTGCAACCGAGCAGCCACCTCGACAAGCAGCGCCTCGCCGACGTCTTGGCCGAGAGCATCCTCAATCGCATCGAAACGATCAAGCCGCAGCACCAGCACAACCCGCCCCTGCCCAGGGTCTGCGGGAGCCTGAAGCAACGTCAAGTCGGACCACGGCCCGCTGAGCAGGCCGTTTCGATTGGGCAGTCCGGTCAGTTCATCGGTGTCCGCCTCAATCCGGCTCAACGCCAACGCCCGACTATCGCGATAGGCAAGGCCAAGTCGAAGGAGCACGAACAGCACTGTTGCGAACGCGAGTCCGAAGACAACCGACAACTTGCCCTTCAGATCCCCAGACCCATCGGCCTGCAGGTTGGTGGCGACCAGCACACCGAGGGCGACAGCAACCGCGAGCAAGGGCAGCACACCGGCGGATTGCGCCAGCACCTTCTCCTGCCGTACGACGATCCGTCGGCTCCCCTCACCGGCGCATTTGAGTTGGCGCACCACCGCCAACGCGACCAGCATCGGCGGTAGCAACTCCGCCGCGTCCTGAACCGCCCACAGATCGGTCCGCCCCGATCCGTCAATCAGGTAGTAGAGGACGTCCAGCGCACCGAGCGTCACAACTACGGCGAACAGCCAATACATCTCTGGGGCGGTTTGGCGCCAACCCCTGCCATTGGCTAGTGAGATCATCAGACCCACCACTGCCGCATCTGCCACCAGGTAGGGCCAACTGGCGGCGAAGGCATCTGGATTGACCGAGGCGAACTCGGAAGCACCCACAAAGTCCAGCAGGTATGCCACCGCGCTCAAGGTTCCCAACGCGACCAGCAGCGAATCGAGCACGACCCGAATCCTGGACAGTCCACCGCCTTCCACGTTGAGCATCACCAGTCCAACCACCAACACCGGGTAGGCGCCCAGCCAGGGCACATCCACCCAACCCCAGGCGGGCAGGGCACCAGAGGCAGTCGCGAACGACACCGTGGCGATCTGACCGAGCATGACCGCCGCCAGGGCAATACCCAACACGATTCGCCCGGCGCGGTAGCGTCGATCGGCTCCCACCGCCAACACCCACGCGATCATCGCGAACCCCCAGGCCATCGGTGTCGCGATGGTCGTGACGGTCGGTTGCCCAGATCCGAGCCAGCCGGTGACCGTTGCGAGGAACGCCACCATCACGATGGCCAAGGTGGCGACCACGGACTGCCGGGCCAACCGGAGTCTCATGGCGACCTCATGCGTCGTGGCTCGCTGTGGGCACCGTCGGTGCCCACGGCGCGATCCACGTCGGCGGCGGGGGTGCACCACCAGGTAACAAACAGGTCGGGGGGCATGGGCCTGGCCAGCCCAAAACCCTGCCCCCGGTGGCAGCCGAGGTCACGCAGCAGTTCGATGTCGCGGACAGTCTCGACTCCTTCACCGACCACCACCAAACCCAGTGCCCGCGCCAACTCCACGGTCGCCCCGACGATCGAGCGCGCGGTCATGTCATCGCACATGGCCAGCACGAATGACTGGTCGATCTTGACGACATCAATATCGAGTGTGTGCAGATAGGACAGCACCGACCACCCGGTTCCGAAATCGTCAATTGCAATCTTGACGCCCACCCGCCTGAGTTCGGCCAGCACCGCCCGTGCGTCTGTCACGTCACCCAGGGTGGAGTCCTCCAGCAACTCGACGGTCAGCAAATCTGCTGGGACGCCGCAGTCAGCCAGGAGCTGGCCGATCCGCAATGGCAGCGAAGGAGCGATGCTGTCGGCGCCCACGTTGACCGAAACCGGCACGCTGATCCCGCAGCGCTGCCACTGCGCCACCTGATCGATTACATGACGGATCACCCACAGATCCAACTCTTGACCCAGACCGGCGGCATTCACCAGTGGGATGAACTCCCCCGGCGACACATTGCGTCCCGTGGAATCGGTCCACCGCAGCAACGCTTCGGCGCTCACCGCCGTGCCATCGGCCAGGTCCACGATCGGCTGGAACACCATTGACAGTCCCGAACCAGCCCGTAGTGAACGCTCGAAGTCTGCCGTCATGCGCAGACTCGCAGCAGCATCGTCCATGCCCGATACGAAGCTGCTGATCGTCAGTCGCCGATGAGTCGCCCAATTCTTGGCGATGTCGGCCTGGCGCAATAATTCGGGCAGCGGCGTGTTACCCGGACCGGCCCAGGTTGTCCCGACTGTGACGTGCAAGCGCATCGACAGTCCAGCCACAGTCACCTGCTCGGCCAGAGCATCGGCTATCGCCGCCGCGATGGTGTCCACCTCGGAGCCCGCGATGTTGTCGACGACCACGGCGAACTGCGGTCCGAGGACTCGGGCCAAGACCGCTGGCGAGCCGACGACGGTTCGCAGCCGGCGGGTGACTTCGACCAGAAGTTGGTCGCCGATGCCCTGCCCGAGCGCATCCTCAACCGAATCGAACCGGTCGATTCGCACCACCAGCACCCCGCGGCCCGCGTCAGTTTCGCTCGGGGCAGCGAGGTCTGGGCCTGCCCACGGCCCAGTCATTAGACCAGCGCGGTTCGGCAGCCCCGTCAGTTCGTCGGTGTGAGCCGCGATCCGGCTGACCGCCAACGCGGCACTGTCACGGTAGGCCAGTGCCAGCCGCAGAATCACCACAACAACCGTCATCACCGCGACGAACATGATCAGCGGCTCGACCGTGTCTGAGGAGATGGACAGCAGCACCGCCAAGGCGACCGCCACCGCCGCCAACGGCAGGATGCTTCCCGATCCCCGGGCGACGCTGCCCGCCCGCTCGACCCGAATCTGGGCACTGCACCAATGGCGACCCCGCAACCAGACGCACACAACAACCAGCACCGGCGGCGCCAACTCCAGCAGAGCCTGCGCCGACCACATGGTCGTCGCCCGCGACCGGTCGATCAGGTAGTAGGTCAGGTCAGAGACCGCCAACAGCGCGATCGCCGCGAACAGCCAGCCATTGTCCGAGAACCAGGCACCCCACCCGCTGGCGTTTGCCAGCGCCAACATGAGTCCGATCAGAATGGCGTCGGCGACCAGGTACGGCACGTTCCCCGCAGACGACTGCGGGTCCACCTCGCCCAATACCGAGGTGCCGAGCGCGTCGATGAACCATGCCAAGACGCTCAGACTGCCCAACGCCACCAGCACCAGATCAAGCGCGATGCGCAAGTTCGACATCTCCAGGCGGCCCACCGTCAGAAACAGCAACCCGACAACCATCAACGGGTACATGCCCAGCCAGCCAATGTCCGCCCATGACCAAGGGGGCACGTTGCCGTCCGGGTCGGCGACGATCAGCTACGCGGTCGGCGAGCTCGGTTCGCTGATCGTCGCCGCCCCGACCAGAATGCGGCCGATCTGGAACCGTTTCGAGGAACCCGACCACAACAGCGCGTCGAGACCCGCCAGGGCCCAGACCGCCGGGCCGAGGATCGACCAGAACCCAATGCCGACCCCGTCACCCCAGCCCTGCACCTGGGCCAAGCCCGAAAGGCACGCGCAACACAGCGCGAGAACCGACACCACCGGTGTGAGTCCCCGTCCCTCAACGCGTACATCTGGATCGATGCCACGAACCTAGCACCGGATGATCAAGATTTCCCCTCCGCGAACCGGTGCTCACACGCAGCGACCAACCCGCCGGCCGCACCCCGCAACACGCTCAAAGGCCCACCACCCGAAGTTGCCTTGTGCGAGCGATCCCGGCCGGCTGCAAGAAACCCGCGAGCGAAGCAAGCGACCGGCGAAGCCGGTCTCAGACCCCAACCACCCTCACCCGAAACCACCCGCCACGCCCAACCCACCAACCACAACCCGCACCACAAAAAAACGCCCGCCCCTTGAAGTTGCCTTGTGCGAGCGATCCCCCGCGAGCGAAGCGAGCGACCGGCTCCAAGGCACCCCGAGCGCAGCGAGGCGGCGCCGCCGGAGCCGGTCCCGGGGATCGTTCGAGCATTAAGAGAACGCCCGCCACTGGAAGTTGCCTTGTGCGAGCGATCCCCCGCGAGCGAAGCGAGCGACCGGCTCCAAGGCACCCCGAGCGCAGCGAGGCGGCGCCGCCGGAGCCGGTCCCGGGGATCGTTCGAGCATTAAGAGAACGCCCGCCACCCGAAGTTGCCCTGTGCGAGCGATCCCCCGCGAGCGAAGCGAGCGACCTACTGCAAGGACCCGCGAGCGAAGCGAGCGGTCCTTGCAGTAGGTCTTGGGGATCTTGCGAGCATTAAAGAACCGGAATGCTCTCCAACGCGGCGGCGAACCGGATATCCGTGACGTCCTCGTCGACCATCTGGCCGGACAGGTAGGCGTCGTAGGCAGCCAGGTCGAAGTGCCCGTGGCCGGACAGCGCCGTCAGGATGACGGTCTCCTCGCCGGTCTCACGCGCCTTCTTGGCCTCACGAACAGCAAGTGCCAGCGCGTGGGTCGGCTCCGGAGCGGCCAGAATGCCCTCGGTGCGGGCGAACTGAACGGCGGCGGCGAAGCACTCGGTCTGGGCCACAGCCTCGGCGTCCAAATACCCCTCCTCGTACACGTGCGACAGCAGTGGCGCCATGCCGTGGTACCGCAGTCCGCCCGCGTGGATCGGGTCCGGCACAAAATCGTGTCCAAGAGTGTGCATCTTCATCAGCGGTGTCATACCAGCGGTGTCGCCGAAGTCGTAGCGGTACACACCGCGGGTGAAGGACGGGCAACTCGCCGGCTCGGCCGCCAAGATCCTCGGATTGATCTTGCCTGCCATCTTCTCCCGCAGGAACGGGAAGGTCAGGCCCGCAAAGTTCGATCCCCCGCCGGTGCAACCGACGATCAGGGTCGGGGTGTCCCCCGCCATGGCCATCTGCAGCAGCGCCTCTTCACCGATGATCGTCTGGTGCAGCAACACGTGGTTGAGCACCGAACCCAATGCGTAACGCACCGTCGGGTCGGCAACTGCGGCCTCGACCGCCTCAGAAATCGCAATTCCCAGTGATCCGGACTCGTTCGCAGGATTCTGCGCCAGTTGCCGGCCGACCTCGGTGAGTTGACTCGGCGACCTGTGAACCTCCGCGCCGAAAGCCTCGATCATCAGTCGGCGGTACGGCTTGGCGTCGTATGACGCCCCGACCTGCCAAACTTCGCACTCCAACCCGTACAGGGCGGTTGCGAACGCCAGGGCGGTTCCCCACTGGCCAGCGCCGGTCTCGGTGGTCAGCTTGCGAACTCCCTCGACGGCGTTGTAGTACGCCTGCGGGACGGCGGTGTTCGGCTTGTGCGAACCTGCCGGTGACCCGCCCTCGTACTTGTAGTAAATGCGTGCCGGGGTATCGAGTGCCTGCTCCAGTCGGTGCGCCCGGAAC
>JBAXOQ010000257.1:0-6758 GCA_037133175.1 Actinomycetes bacterium | reverse complement strand
CGGTCGGCAGGGACGTGACCACGGCCTCAACGTTCGACGCCCCCGTCACGGGTGTGAAAGGCGCTCCGGTCATGGGGTTGGTGGTGTGCGGTCCCTGGCTGAATTGGTCCTCGGTCATGAAGTAGATCGGCGTCTGAAAGTCCGCTTGTAGCCCCGGCCTGCGGATGACGTCGGCGAGGTTGCGCCCGGGCAGCGGATGGGCCTCCGTGTGGTGCGCTGCGACCTGGTCGAGCAGTGCGGTCGAGTCTGCCCCGACCAGGCCGAGCAGGGTCGGGACAAGGTCCACGTGGCTGGTCGGCACCCGCACGCCGTCCTGGTTCGCCTCGATCCCAGGTCCCCGTGCGATGAACGGGACGTGCAGGGCCTCCTCGTAGGCGTTGTACCACTTCTGCTGAAGTCCACCATGCGCGCCGAGCATCTCGCCGTGGTCGGAAGTGAAGACCACGATCGTGTCCTCGGCCACGCCGGATGCGTCAAGGGCGTCGAGCACCGCGCCGATAGCGGAGTCCACCACTTTCATCAGCCAGTAGTAGAGCCGACGGAAGTCGTTGTCCAGCGGGATGTCGAAGGTCATCGCTGGCCAGCACTCGCGCCACTGCCGCTGGCAGTCGGGCCGGTCTTCGAAGGAATCCGATTGCGAGGGAGCCTGCGGAATTTCCGGAACGGTCTCATCGGGTTCCGGCAGTCCCAGAGCTTGCCAGGCAGGTCCGGCGAAGATGATGTCGTGGGGGTTGACGAACGAAGCCACCGCCAGCCACGGGCGCGGGTCGCGGTCGTCGCACAGGATGCCGAACATGTCGCGGACCTGGTCGGCGAAGACCGCATCTCGTACCGTGCCCGAGTCGGCCAAGTCCGCACCATGTGGCTCACGCCCGATCCAGCCGGTGAACCCGAACGGTTCCAGCCGGTCGGTGCGCTGGTACAACTCGACCATCTCCTGCAGGATCTGGCCCTGCGCATCGCTGGTTTTCAGGCCCTCGTGCGTACCCGGGGCGGCAAGGTCGGCGTGGGAGATGTGCCACTTGCCCCGATAGTACGTGCGGTATCCGGCCGCTTGAAACCAGTGACCCATGGTCGGAACGACGTCCGGATCGAGCCACTGCATCTGCACATCGGTGGCAAGCTTGGCCACCCCATCAGTGGATTTCACTCCGTGCAGCGACGGGTAATGCGCGGTGAACAGCGTCGCCCGGCTCGGCGCGCACGCGGTGGAACCGGCGTAGTGGTGGTGGAACTGCAGACCCTCACGGATTAGCCTGGCGCGAGCTGGCAGCTGAGCGCGACGGAATTCGGCGATCGCCTCATCCTCATACGGCGGAGGATAGCGCTCCTGATCAGTCATGATCAACAAAATGTTCGGCGACGAGTGAGTCATGGCCGCGACCATACAGGGGCCCGCGCCACGGCACCACCACGATGACATCGCGCCACTCGCCCACCGGTCCGCGAAGGGCTTCCGGTGATTCCGGAGCAACCACGGCAGTGCGAGCCGTTGTGAAGGGGAACCGTCTGAGGATGGATGTGGTTTCGTACACGCTTCGTGCCTCGGAACTCGGCACAGCAAGGTCAGTGAAAACCGCCTCTGACCTGCGGAAACATCGAGTGGAGCCTAGGGGATTCGAACCCCTGACCCCCTGCCTGCCAGGCAGGTGCTCTACCAGCTGAGCTAAGGCCCCTCGTGCTGCGGTGGCAGCGGTGCGTGAGTCTATCCGAGTCCGCTGAGCTACGGACAGTCAGGCGGCGCCAACGACGCCGAATCGCCGTAGTGGTGGCCGCTTTCGACCCTCACAGACTATCGTTGGCCGAGTGACGCGGCATATCCTGGTGGTCGGAGACTCGCTGGCCTATCACGGTCCCGACCGACCGCACGTGCTGACCGATGCTCGGCTGTGGCCAAATGTGATGGCAACCGGGATCGGCTTGGCCGGTGGCGTTGAGACTGAGGTGGACCTGGTGGCCCGGCTCGGATGGACCGCTCGGGACGCCTGGTGGGCGGTCACCAAGGACCCTGCGGTCTGGGGTCGGCTACTGCCGCGTGCCGACGGTTTGGTGCTTGCGGTGGGCGGCATGGACCAACTCCCGGCGGCGGTCCCGACCTACTTGCGAGACGGAATCCCCTACGTGCGCCCGGCGGCGGTCCGGCGCCGTGTGCGCAATGCCTACCGGAGGCTGTCGCCGCGGGTGATCCGAATGTCGGGCGGTTGGATGCGGCAGTTGCCGCAGGGTGCGACGGATCACTACCTGGCGCGCATCACGTCGGTTGCCCGCCACTTCAATCCCGACATCCCGGTGGTGCTGATCGCGCCGGGCATCCATCGGGCGTCCGCCTACCCGTCGGACCGTCACCACCCCGGTGCGATTCGGGCGGCCAGAGCCTGGGTGCGCCAACACGGCACCGGGTATGTCGAGGTCGACGACTTCATCCTGCCGTCGTTGTCGGATGGTTCGGCCAACCCGGACGGCATCCACTACTCCTGGCGTACCCACCAGTTGATTGGTGAGGCGGTTGGTGAGGCGCTGCTGGGTCAGGGATTCGCGCAGCTGGATGAGCCCGCGCGGCGTCGTTACAACCACGACCTGGATACCACCGCGATCGGCCTTTGACCACTCGCGTTTGGTGGTTGCGTAATCTCTTCTGGTGACCAGAACCACGGCGGACGCCGACGACACGCAAGCGCAGGCCGCGTCAGTGACCGATCCAGACGCCTACGACCCTGCCGTGATCGAGCAGCGGTGGTCGCCGGTGTGGGCCGAACTGGCACCCTTCCGCTCCGGAAAGCCTGACGATGACAGGCCTAAGAAGTACGTGCTGGACATGTTTCCCTACCCCTCCGGGGACCTGCACATGGGTCACGCCGAGGCCTACGCGCTCGGTGACGTGATCGCCCGCTACTGGGTGCAGAAGGGCTTCAACGTCATGCACCCGATCGGCTGGGATGCGTTCGGGTTGCCCGCAGAGAACGCGGCCATCAAGCACGGCGAGAGTCCGGCCACCTGGACGTATCAGAACATCGCCACGCAGAAGGCTTCAATGCATCGGTACGCCTGCTCCTTCGATTGGGATCGCGTCCTGTACACCTGCGATCCCGGCTACTACAGGTGGAACCAGTGGATCTTCCTGCAGATGTTCCAGCGCGGCCTCGCCTACCGTAAGGACAGCGCGGTCAACTGGTGCCCGACCGACCAGACCGTGCTCGCCAACGAACAGGTCATCGGAGGCCGCTGCGAGCGCTGCGACTCGCTGGTGACCAAGAAGAAGCTGACCCAGTGGTACTTGCGGGTGACGGACTACGCGGATCGACTGCTCGCGGATATGGACCAACTCGAGGGCAACTGGCCAGAGAAGGTGCTGCTGATGCAGCGCAACTGGATCGGCCGGTCGACCGGCGCACATGTGGCGTTCGAGGTGCTGGGTCGTGATGAGCCGGTCACCGTCTATACGACCCGGCCGGACACCCTGTACGGTGCCACCTTCTTCGTGGTCGCTGCCGACTCGGAACTAGCTGCCGAGTTGGCTGAAGGGGGACCAGCGCAGCAGGAGTTCGCCGAGTACCTGGAGGAGGTCAAGAAGTCGACCGACATCGACCGGCTTGCCACAGATCGTGAGAAGACCGGTGTGTTCCTGCATCGCTACGCCATCAACCCGGTCAACGGCGAGCACCTGCCCATCTACGCCTCGGACTATGTGTTGGCCGACTACGGCACCGGTGCCGTCATGTCGGTGCCAGCCCATGACCAGCGGGACCTGGAGTTCGCCATCAAGTTCGACTTGCCGATCCGATTGGTGGTGCAGGCCGATACCGACCCACTGGTCACCGGTCAGGCAACGGCAGACGACGGCGTCCACATCAATTCAGGGCCGCTGGACGGACTGGGCAAGGACGCCGCTATCGAGAAGATCATTCAGATCCTCGGTGAGGGGGGAAAGGCGCAGGCTGCAGTCAACTACCGACTGCGCGACTGGCTGGTATCGCGACAGCGGTACTGGGGAACCCCGATCCCGATCATTCACTGCCCGGTCGACGGTGAGGTTGCCGTACCGCTGGATCAACTCCCCATTGAACTGCCGGCCGCCGAGGGCCTGGACCTCAAACCCAAGGGGACCTCGCCGTTGGGTGCGGTGGCCGACTGGGTCAATGTCGCCTGCCCGACCTGTGGCGGCCCGGCAACTCGGGACACCGACACCATGGACACGTTCTTCGATTCCTCCTGGTACTTCCTGAGGTATTTCGATCCGGCCAACGATCAGGTGGCGTTCGACCCTGCGCAAGCCCGTGAGTGGATGCCGGTCGATCAGTACGTCGGAGGTGTCACCCATGCGATCCTTCACCTGTTGTACGCGCGCTTCTTCACCAAGGTTCTGTACGACATGGGATTGCTGGAGGTCAGCGAGCCGTTTGCCCGATTGCTGAACCAGGGCATGGTGCAGATGGCCGGCTCGGCGATGAGCAAGTCGCGCGGCAACCTCGTGCGACTGTCCGATGAGCTTGACCGGCACGGTGTGGATGCGGTTCGACTGACCATGGTGTTCGCCGGTCCGCCGGAAGACGACATCGATTGGGCTGACGTCTCCCCAGCGGGGGCGAAGAAGTTCCTGGCACGGGCATGGCGGCTATCTGGAGAGGTTTCCTCTGAGGCCGGCGTAGACCCGGCGACCGGTAACCTGGCGCTGCGCAAGGTCACCCATAAGATCATTAGAGACGCTGAGACCGCGGTCGCCAACCATCGGTTCAACGTTGCGGTCGCCAAGACGATGGAGTTGGTGAACGCCATCCGAAAGGCGATCGACACCGGCTGCGGTCCGGCGGATCCGGCGGTTCGTGAGGCGACTGAGACGGTGGCGATCCTGCTGTCGTTGGTGGCCCCCTACGCGGCCGAAGACATGTGGGCCAGGCTCGGGCACGAGCCCTGCATCGCACTTGTCGGCTGGCCAGTGCCAGAACCGGAGTTGCTGGTCGAGGATGCGGTGACCTGTGTCGTGCAGGTGCAGGGCAAGGTTCGAGCCCGGCTGCAGGTGCCGCCGGACATCGATGCGTCCGAACTCGAGCGGCAGGTGCTCGCGGACGAGTTCGTGCGCAAGGCGCTAGACGGTCGCGACATTCGCAAGGTGATCGTCCGCGCTCCGAAGTTGGTCAACATCGTCGTGTAGGAGCGATCGTCGGGTGGGAGCGGCTACAGTTTCCACGCATGGCCCGTCACGTCGCACTAGTCACCGATTCGACCGCATATTTGCCGCCGGAATTGGCCCGCGAGCACGACATCACCACGCTGCCGGTGCAGGTCATCATCGCTGGCAAACCGTACCTTGAGGGTGTTGATATCAGCGCCGAAGAAGTCGCTGCGGCGCTGCGGGAGTGGAAGGCGGTATCGACCTCTCGGCCATCGCCTGCCTCCTTCGCGGCCGCGTACCAGGCGGCCGCAGATGCTGGCTCTGACTCGGTGGTCAGCGCTCACCTGTCCAGCGATCTGTCGGGCACCTTCCAGATGGCGATGCTCGCTGCGAAGGAATCGCCGATCCCGGTGCAGGTGGTCGACTCTCGAACGCTGGCGATGGCGCTCGGGTACTCAGTTCTGACGGGCGCAGACGTCGCCGATGGCGGCGGGTCGACGCAAGACGTGGCTGCTGCCATCAGTGCCAGGGCCGCTGGCACGAAGCTGCTGTTCTACGTCGACTCGCTGGAGTACTTGCGTCGCGGCGGCCGGATGGGTTCGACCGCCGCGGCTTTCGGCGGTGCGTTGCGGATCAAGCCGATCCTGCACCTGCAAGACGGTCGGGTGCAGATGCTGGAGAAGGCACGCACCGCAGCCAAGGCCTTGGCCCGGCTGGTGGACCTGTCCGTTCAGGCGGCAGAAGAAGCAGTCCCAGGGACGGTCATAGACATCGCGGTCAGCCACATCGACGCAGTTGATCGGGCCGGACAGCTAGCTGACTCGCTGCGCAAGCGCTTGCCTGAGGCAGTCGTCATGGTCGGCGAAATCGGCGCCGTGGTGGGCACCCACGTTGGACCCGGGATGGTGTCAGTGGTCGTGGCACCGAGGGTGTGACTTCGAATGGTTGCGTGGCTGGTCGTTGCTGCAGTTGTTGGTTACTTTCTGGGCTCTATCAACCCGGCATCGATCATCGCCAAGGCCCGCGGGATAGACCTGAGTCAACTCGGTTCCGGCAACCCGGGGGCGACCAATGCCGGTCGAGTGATGGGTCGCGGCGCCGGTATCGCGGTGGCGGTCTTCGACATTCTCAAGGGCTTCTTGCCGGTGTTGCTGTTCAGCATCTTCGTCGGTCCCAGCGTCGGGATGGTTGCCGGATTCGCCGCGATCATCGGACACATGACCTCGCCGTTCCTGCACGGCAAGGGCGGCAAGGGAGTCGCTACCACGATCGGCGTGCTGCTGGCGGCTGAGCCGATCTGGTTGATCGTTGTTCTGGTCGTCTTCGTCATCGCGCGACTGATCGGCAAGCGGACGGGAATAGCCAGCGTCGCCGGGGCCATAGCCCTGATCGTGGTGGCCCTTATCGATCGAGAGAACACCCTGGACACCTGGTTCGGAGTGCTTGTCGGCCTACTGGTCATCGTCCGTCACCAACGCAACATCCGCGCCGCCATCGCCGACCTGCAGGCCAGTCGTCACTGACCCCCCACCAGCCTGCAAAACCCCACGACACGCGGATGAAACGGGCCCGGATCGTCCGCGTGTCGTAGGGGTTTGCGAAGGGGTGCGCGGCCGCGGATTGTCCACAGGCCGGGGCGGCTCTGGAG
>JBAXOQ010000256.1:0-6764 GCA_037133175.1 Actinomycetes bacterium | reverse complement strand
TCACCAATCAGACCACTGGTGCCATCTTTTCGGCCCAGCCGTTCCCGCCCTTCGTCAAGGACATCATCGAGAGCGGCGGCCTGGTCGAGTCGATCAAGGCCAGACTCGCGTGACGCGGGAAGCTGCGGGTCGCGTCGCAGGGACGCCGCTGTACATCTTTCCTAAGGAAACCGCCCGATAGGGGGGTCTTTGGCTCGACGCTTGCACCGTGCGCCGCGGTGTTGCTAAGGTTCAACGGTTTGCGCCCCGCGCGAACGCACGGAACGTGAACAGGGAGGCTCGCATGCAGGAACCCGAGTCCATCTCGCCCGAGGGCGAAGGACTGCAAGACGACTTTTCGGCTGCCGACGAGGTCCAGCCCTACCGCCGCAGCACGCGCATCAAGGATCCGGTCGCGCAGGGGCTGAAGATCGCGATCGTGCTGGTGATCATCGTGTGGCTGGTCAGCATGATCTCAGCAATGATGTGGGGTCTGCTGTCACCGCCGACGGCGCCCAGAACGTCTGCCGAGAGAGACCTCATGCTGTATGGGGCCACCATCCAGAGCGGCAAGACGCCCACAAAGACGTATGCACAGTACATAGGGGCGCTCATCAATGCGGGTCAGCTGGCAAAGGCGCAAGAGGCGCTCGATCAGGCTCTCAAGACCGCGAAGACGGACCGATCCTATCTGTACTCCGGGCAGGCAGAGCTTAGCTTGCAGCAGAAGGACTATCCGGCCACCATCGTCGCCGCCGACAAGGCCATGGCCGAGGCGAAGAAGGAGCTCAAGGCATACAAGGACGCCAACGTGGCTGCCAAGCGGGCTCCGGGCGCGGGCGCCGTCATGCCGACCTCGTACGCGGATGCGGCGCTCGCCAAGGCTGAGGCATTGTTGGCGTCCAAGGACTATGCGGGCGCCATCAAGGCACTCGACGTCTATATTAAGGAACGGCCGACTGACTCGGACATCCTGGTCCAGCGAGCGGAGGCCAAGGTCCTGGTCGGCGACAAAGCGGGCGCAGCGGCCGACTACCGCGCCGCACTCCTATATATTCCTGACTTCCAACCGGCACTTGCTGGGCTGAAGAAGATCGGAGCTGCCCGATGACGGACACTACCACGATCCAGTATGACGAGCAGGAAGGCTGGCGGGAGGCGGATCGCCGCCGTCTCCAGCGCACGCGCCGTGCCCTCGTCGGGGTCCTCGTCGTTTTGGTGATCCTTCTGCTGATCGCTCTCATCGCGCTTCTGGCGATCTTCAGGCCGGTCGGCAAGGTCGCATCGGGAACTGAGGCCGCGGGCGTCACGTGGATCCGTTCCATCTACGGGTGGGGCAAGGGTGCCGACCAGCAGTTCAAGGGTCCGCAGGGGGTCGGGGTCGGACCGGATGGCATCATTTGGGCTACCACCCAAGCACAGAATCGGGTCGTGGGCTTCAATCCGGACGGCTCCCTGAACACCATGCTGTACCAGGGGCCCGCCGGCCAGCAGTCATCCCCGAACGCGTTCAGCTATCCGGTCGCCACAGCGGTCGACCCGGCGGGCCTGATCTACATCGCTGACCAGCCCAAGAGCACGGTCTGGGTCGTCAACCGCGATAACAAGATCGTCAACAAGTTCTTCGTGCCGGCACCTGCTTCCATCGCCGTGAGCAGTGATCGGCTCGTCGTCGGTTCGGGATCCGGCTTCGTGATCCTGACTCCGACCGGCGCGGTCGTGAAGGTGATCGGAACGCAGGGCAAAGGCATCGACCAGTTCAGCGGCGTGCGCGGCCTTGCCATCGGGAAGGACGGCACGATCTACGTCGTCGACCAGTACAACAACCGGGTGAGCGCTTACGACCGCAATGGCACCCGGAAATGGATCATCAGCACGGGCAACCCCGGAAACCAGCAGAACATCAAGAAGAGCATGGTCGCGCAGCCCGTGAAGGCCAAGGCCAACATGCAGATACCCGCTGGTATGACCATCGACGGCGCCGGTCGGCTCGTCATCGTCGACCCGTTCGGGTTCGACATCACGGTGCTTGACTCCAAGGATGGCAAACTGATCGCGAAATATGGCAACCCCGGCAGCGTCGACGGTCAGTTCGTCTATCCGAGCTCGATCGCATACGATCCTGCGCACGACTGGTTCGCGGTAGCCGACACAGGCAACGGCCGAGTGCAGATCGTGAGGCTGCCCAACTCCGGCGGCACGGCAGTGGCCACCTTGAATCAAACGCTTGCGGGTCCCCTTGGGGCCTGCCTTTTCCCCCTCGTGCTGCTGATCCTTATCCTCGTGGGGGCCCTCATCTACCGTCTTGCCATTCGCCGCAGGCGCGAGCAGGAAGCTTAAACACGTCAGCCGTCGACCCCAAGCATCCCGCTGTCCGTTTGTGGGGCAGGAAAGATTTCTTTGGCTGAGGCCGAGGCTTGACGGCGTAGTTAAGTGAGGATAATATTCCAGACACGGACCATCGGTTCCCGAGAACCGGTCGCAATCGTGCGGCCGGGTGTGTCTGTAGGTTGATAGCCGATTCATGGTCGCACGAGCGACCCGATAAGGCTCTAGATCATTATCCAATCTCGGAAGGGAGGTGCTTGTATGAATGGGATAACCAGAAGTAACGCAACTATTCGAGGAGGATTTGTGAAGAAGACACTGCTTGTCGTGGCCGTGGCCGCGATCTTGATTTTTGCTTTCGCCGGGACTGCCCTGGCCGCCGTTAACCGGTCCGGTCAGCAGTTCGTAGGCGCCGCTCCCACAGCCAGCGTGATCCCCACGCAGGGCGTGGACACCAACGTGTACATGAACTGGCAGGACATCTCAGTCACCAACCCGCTGGGCGGCAACGGCGTTCCCGCTATCGCCGGGACTTCACCGCACGGCAACTACGCGACGACCACCGTTAAATGCGTCGTTTGCCACTCGGTCCACTATGCCGCTCCCGGCAAGGCCCCTGTCTCCGGCGGCGATTCCAACAACGGCGCGCAGGTCGCTGATACCCTGCTGCGCATGCGTGCCGATCAGGCGTGTGTCTACTGCCACGCGACCTCCGGCATGGCCGTCAACGGCATGCCTGTCTACGATGGCTCAGCCCCCGGTCCCAGCACCGCCGCTAACGGCCACGTGACCGGCTCCAACTGCAGCTTCTGCCACACGACCGTTCACGGCGTGGGTCAGGACAACTCGGTTCTCGCGCTGGCCGGCTACCTGCTGCGCACCATGCCCAGCAATGCCGCTGTGGGTGCGTATGGCACCACGGAGAACATGATCACGGCTGTCGACGCCGTCAACAGCAACGCCATGGCTCAGGGCTTTGCCGATGGTCAGGCGCTCGGCGCCCCGACATCGACCTACGCCTCCATGAGCAATGACACGCTGCGCCAGAGTGCTGTCGGCATCTTCTGTGCCGAGTGCCACGCTGGTTCGTACGCCCAGGTCGCCGCTGGTGCCAGCACCAACGTCCAGGACTACGACCTCAACAACAGCCCCTACAGCGGTCACCGTATCGCTGCTGTGGCTCAGACCGGCACCTGGAACGATCCCCTGTCGGCCGTCGGTCAGGTCTCTTCGGCCACGACCACCGAGACCACCGTTGCGTGGCTGCCGGCCACCAACTGTGCCTCTTGCCACGCCGCCGAAGACATCTTCGGGAACACTGGTTTCCCGCACAGCTGGGGCGGAAGCAAGATGTGGCTCCTCTCCGGTGCTGACGCCTCAGAGGCCAACAAGATCGCTCCCTTCGCCAACCCGTCGCTTGGTCCCGATCCGCTCGACCTGCAGCTGCAGGACGGCGTTTGCCTGAGGTGCCATGTTGAGTCCGGCAGCGGTGCCGGTGTAGGCATCACGTACTAGACTCGCCTGGAAAAGGCATAACTCGACCAGGAGGTCGATAGTGGACAAAGTAACTAGCAGAGTCATGAAGGGGCGGCGCCTAGCCGTCGTCCTGGGGGTCTGTCTGATCGCGGTCATCGCGTTTTCAGCAGTCGCCTATGCAGTGCCGGCCGCGCCGGTCTTCGTAAGCAGCACACCGGCTAACGCCGCGACGCTGACGGCCAAGCCCACGTCCATCGTGGTCAACGTCACGAGCGCTACCGCGCTGAAGCCGGCTCCCGCCGGTGGAACGCTCAAGCTCAACGGCGTGACCGTTCCCGGCGTGAGCGTCAGCCAGAGCCCCAAGAAGATCTACGGCTACCCGGCCGCAAATCTCTATGTGTCTGGCACCAATGAAGTGACTGCCACGGTTGCGAACACGTCCGGAGGGACGCTCACGCAGCACTGGCACTTCACGCTGAACCAGGCTCCGATCCTTGGCGCGGTCACACCCGCCAACGCATCGGTCGTCGGCGTCTTCAACCCGACGATCTCGGTTCCGTTCACGGCCGCCGCCGCAGGCGTCACCGCCACCGCCTCGGTCAACGGGACAGCCGTCGCTGCCCCGACCGTCACCCCCACGACCAGCGGAGCGATCACGCTTGCCGCGATGACGTTGCCGCTCGGCACCAACACGGTCACCGTCAGGGCGACCCAGGGTGGCTTCAGCAGCGTGAAGACCTGGGTATTCCAGGTGCAGCCCTATTGGGCCTCGATCAGCGGGGCCGCTAACCTCGCCTGCACCGTGTGCCACACCGACTGGGCCACCAACAACGACATGGGTCCGAACTGTGCTTCGTGCCACGCGGGCCAGCTTGCCTGCAACTACATCGACAGTGCCGGAGTGACCCAGAATGACGGCGGGTTCCCGCACAAGTTGACCAACACCGCGTGGGAGTTCACTGACGCTGAGAACGCGGCTTCGCGCCACAGGGTCTCAGAGCTTGTGAACCCGGCTGCCGCGGATGCGACGCATCCCGGCGCCAAGACGCGCTTCGACGGCTCGCAGGGCCCCGTGCTCGACTGGGAATCCGAGTTGACCACCACATTCTCTGCTGCCACGTATTTCGACGGCAGCGCCGGAACGTACACGGTAGGCCAGGTCGCTACCGTCACGGCCGCGTGGGAGTTCCCGACGATCAGCGTGTTCTGGTCGTCGACCTCAACCGAGGCCCCGTCGACCGCGATCAAGGGCTTGAACCAGGACTCCGTCATCCACTGTTCAGACTGCCACTCGCAGATGAACGCGTCCGGCCCTCACGGCGGAAGCGCACCGTGGAAGATGGACGCCAACTATCCCGGACAGTACCGCTACGCCCAGCTGACGAAGTACGCCTCCAACGAGGGTACGGTCGTCGGCAACCCGGCGTGGCCGGCCACGGTCCCGGCGAAGCGCAACGTCCCGCTGTCGGTCTCCGGCATCGCGATGTTCTACGGTGCTGCGACGAACTCTGCCGTCACGACGACGTCGGTGAACGCCACATCCGTGATCTCCGGTTGGGTCACGGGCACGACCGCGATGGCCAACCGCACCGACGGTACGACCGGCTCGACGGCGGTCATCTGCGCGAAGTGCCACGACCTCATGAACCGCGTCCCTGGTAGCGGCGTGGTCGAGGGCGCCAACACGGCCCACGACAGCCATCACCAGGACAACGCCGACGGGTCGCCCCAGTGCATCAACTGCCACATCGGCATCCCGCACGGTTGGAAGCGTCCGCGCCTGCTCGTGGACACTGACAAGGACGTGGCTCCGTACAAGAGCCCGTACGTTCTCGGTACCACCCGCGCCACCAGCACCGGCAAGCAAGTCGGCGACACCCGCAAGCTCACGGCTGGTTGGGGCGCGGGCTTCAACGGCCAGGGCATGCAGGCCCTGTCGGGCGTCAACAACCACTGGCTCGGCGGATACACTTACACTGGGTCGGTGGCCACGACGCTTGGTTGGCAGCCCTACAGCTCCAGCAATGGTCAGTTCCAGCCTGCGCTGAACGTCGGTCACATGGGCTACGCCTACTGGAACGAGGCCGGATGCCAGGCTTGTGGCGATCACCCAGGAGAGGGTGCTCCCGCCAAGATCGAGCAGTAGGCTTCTGTTGACGAGGCTCTGAACCCAGAGTCAGAGCATGAAAGGGGGGCGGGCAGCGATGCCCGCCCCCGACGCTTGGGCCGGCTACTCAGCTAGGCGCGTGCGGGCGTTGACGAGAATGGACGACTTTCTTAGCTAGGGAAGGTGAATACGATCGAGCACCTCGGAAACCGGAAGCGTCGGCCGTCGCGCACCGCATGGAGTGCTGGGCGAGTGCCAGTGTCGCGTAGGGCCGATCTGGCGTTACCCATGGACACGGTCACGTGATCCGCAGGGCCGGGCATGCCATCGTCGGGTTCTTCGGGTCGGCGAGCCTTGCGACGGGCCTTCTGGCGGTCGTAGCCGCGTGGGTCGTGGTGGCCGCCTTCATCCCGCAGGGCGCGGAGTCCGCCGAGAAGGTAGCAGCGTGGGCGGCTGCGTATCCGGTTCTCGAGCCGGCGGTGCGCGCGGTCGGCCTGCACCATGCGTTCTCGGCCCCCATCTTCACGGGGATAGTACTTGCGCTGGCATTGTGCACGGCCGTGTGCGCGTGGCGTCGGACCACGATAGCGGTCACACGAGCGCGCGTGCTGCGCAAGGCCGCCGGTGCCGACGAAGCTTCCGTGACCGACCGTCACGATCTTGAGATCGCCTGCGACCCCTCCTTGGGCGGAGCGGAGGTCCTGGCGGATGCATCCGAGACCCTCCGGGGTCTTGGGATCAAGGTGAAGCGCCGCGACGGTATGCTTTCTTCCGTGTCATCCCCCTGGTCAGTCTGGGGCAGCCCAGTGTTCCACTGGGCGCTGCTCGTTCTCATGTTGGCGGTGCTTGTCGGCAGCCTGCAACGCTCCGAAGG
>JBAXOQ010000255.1:0-6791 GCA_037133175.1 Actinomycetes bacterium | reverse complement strand
CTACTGCCGGCAGCAGATCTGGTCGCGGCGAGCGCCGCGACCAGATCTGCTGCCGGCAGTAGCGTCGGGGTGCCCCCGCCGAAGAACACCGTGTCCACGGTCAGGTCGGCATCGGTTCCGAGAGAGCGCCGCGCCATTCGCAGCTCAGCAACGACCTGCCCCACGAACCCGTCAGGCGTCACACTGCCCTGGCTGCCGGGCAGGTAGGTGTTGAAGTCGCAGTAGCCACACCGCACCGCGCACCACGGAACATGGAGGTACACACCGAACGCCCGCCGCCCGGCCACCCCCGTACGCCGCAAACCCCCGCCGTACGCCGATATTTCGGCCGAGAAATCGGCGTACGGCGGGGGTTTGCGGGACGTGACGATGGTGTGGGCGGGTCGATCAGGTGTAGAGGGCGTCCAGGACGTCCTTGTACTTGGCGATGACGACCTTGCGCTTCACCTTCAGGCTGGGGGTCAGTTCGCCGTCTTCGATGGTGAAGTCCTGATCGAGGATGATGAACTTCTGAATCTGCTCCCAGTGGTTCAGCTTGCTGTTCAACTGATCAACGCAGGACTGGACGTAGGCGACTAGATCGGGATCCTTGGCCAGCGCCGCCGCATCTTCGCTCTTGCCGTGCTCTGATGCCCACTTGGCGGACCCGTCCGGATCCAGGGTGATCAGCGCGCTCACGAACTTGCGGTTGTTGGCGTCGACCACCATGTTGCCGGCAATGCCGCAGACTGCCTTGAACTGGCTCTCAATCGGTGAGGGCGCAACGTACTTGCCGTTGGACGTCTTGTACAGATCCTTCTTGCGGTCAGTGATCTTCACCCGACCCATCGGATCGATGACACCGATATCACCGGAAGCGAAGTAACCGTCGCCGACGAACACCTCGGCCGTCTCCTCCGGCTTGTTGTGGTAGCCGCGCATGACGCCACCACCCTTGATCAGGATCTCGCCGTCCTCGGCGATCCGGATCTCGGTGCCCGGCATCGGCTCGCCGACAGTGCCGAACTTGATGTTGTCAGGACGCACGATGCAGGTAGCGGCCGAGGTCTCGGTCAGTCCGTAGCCCTCCAGGATCGGCATTCCGACAATGTTGAACCACTCGGCGATGTCACCAGAAAGCGCTGCCGAACCCGAGATGAAGAACCGGACATTGCCGCCCATCAGCGCGCGTACCTTCGAGAACACCAGTTTGTCGGCGATGGAGTACTGCATTGCGAGCAATCCACCAGGGGCCTTGCCATTGGCCAGCTCGGCATCCTTGTACCGCTTGCCGACTCCGAAGGCCCAAGGGATGATCTTGGCCTTGGCGCCGGTCTCACTGGCGAACTTGGCGTTGGCTCCGGCGTAGACCTTCTCGAAGATGCGGGGAACCCCGGCCATGAACGTCGGCTTGACGATCGGCAGGTTGGCCACAAGCTGCGGCACCCGGCCGTCGACGGCGGTCACGAATCCCACCTGCAGGTGGACCGATACGAGCACGCTGCCGAAGACGTGAGCCAGCGGGAGCCACAGGAACTGAACGTCGTCGATGTTCAGCACCCCGAGGCCGTCGAGGGCGGCGCCGATGTAGCCCCAGTTGCCCTGGGTCAGCTCGACACCCTTGGGCTTGCCGGTCGTTCCGGAGGTGTAGATCAGCGTGGCCAGCGTGTCTGCAGTGACTTGCCCAGCGCGCTCGGTGACGCACACCGGATCAGCGGCCAGCTTCTCTCGGCCAATTGCGCGCAGCCCGTCGAGGGTGATGACCCAGTCGCCGTCGGCGGCAGTCCCTTCACCTTGGAACAGGATGACCTTGCGCAGGTCGGGAAGCTGCTCGCGCTCCTGACGGATCTTGGCGAGTTGCTTCTCGTTCTCGGCGAACAGGACCCGGGTATCCGAGTCCCCAAGGATGTAGGCGACATCCCCGGCGTCGGTCGAGGAATAGACCGTCGTAACAGCGCCACCGGCAAGCGCGACAGCCAGATCAGCGAGGATCCATTCCAAACTCGTGTCGGCAGCGATGCCGACTCGTTGCTCCAACTCGACTCCGAGCGAGATCAGCCCAGCAGCCAACTCGAAGATGTCGTCCCCGGCCTGTTTCCAAGTCAGCGACTTCCATGCATCTCCCTCGGTCGGGGCCCGAAAGGCCTCCCGGTCCGGAGTAGCCGCAACGCGTGCGATCAGCATTTGGCCTAGCGAGTCTGACGGTGGTGGCAGTTTCTCCCGTGCTTTTGTTGTTGATGCCATGCCGCAGGTTCCTCCTGTATACGCAGCCGACCGATGACCGACTGTCTGGCGGTGTGTTTGTGGGTCGCCGAGCACCCTAGTGGGTCAAGGCTCATGTTGCAGCAGTACGCCGCGTTCCGCCACCCTTTTTGCGGCAACGACAGCGAAATCAGCTCTTCTTACCCGATTCCTCGCCGGTCGATAGGGCCGCGATGAAGGCCTCCTGCGGCACTTCCACCCGCCCGACCACCTTCATCCGCTTCTTTCCTTCCTTCTGCTTCTCCAGCAGCTTGCGTTTGCGGGTGATGTCGCCGCCGTAGCACTTGGCGAGCACATCCTTGCGAATCGCCCGGATCGTCTCCCGGGCAATGATCCGGGACCCAATCGCAGCCTGGATCGGCACCTCAAACTGTTGGCGTGGGATCAGCTCGCGCAATTTGGCAGCCATCGAGACGCCGTAGGCATACGCCTTGTCCCGGTGGACAACGGCGCTGAACGCATCGACGGTCTCGCCTTGCAACAGAATGTCCACCTTGACCAGATCAGCCGACTGCTCTCCGACCGGTTCGTAGTCCAGCGAGGCATACCCCCGTGTCCGCGACTTCAACTGGTCGAAGAAGTCGTAGACGATCTCGGCCAGGGGCAGCGTGTACCGCAGCTCGACGCGGTCCTCGGACAGGTACTCCATGCCGAGCAGCACCCCTCGTCGGGCCTGACACAGCTCCATGATGGTTCCGATGAATTCGCTGGGTGCCAAGACGGTTGCGCGCACGACCGGCTCGTACACCTCCTTGACCTTGCCCTCGGGGAACTCGCTGGGGTTGGTCACGATGTGCTCGGAACCGTCGTCCATCTCAACCCGGTACACCACCGTCGGGGCTGTCGAGATCAGCACCAAGTCGAATTCGCGCTCCAACCGCTCCCGCACGATCTCCATGTGCAGCAGGCCGAGGAAGCCACAGCGGAACCCGAATCCGAGGGCCGCGGACGATTCGGGTTCGAACACCAACGCCGCATCATTGAGTTTGAGCTTGTCGAGGGCATCTCGCAGGTCCGGGAAGTCAGAGCCATCCATCGGGTACAGCCCCGAGAACACCATCGGTCTGGGATCCCGGTAGCCACCGAGCGGTTCGGTGGCGCCGTCGCGGGCGGTGGTGATGGTGTCGCCGACGCGCGAGAGCCGAACATCCTTGACGCCGGTGATGATGTAGCCGACCTCGCCGACCCCCAGGCCGGAACTGGGGATCGGTTCGGGCGAGATGACACCGATCTCCAATGCTTCATGCTCGGATTTGGTACTCATCATCAAGATGCGTTCACGGTGTTTGAGGTGCCCATCGACGACCCGCACGTAGGTAACAACCCCGCGATAGGTGTCGTAGACCGAATCGAAGATGGCCGCGCGCAGCGGAGCATCGGCCCGACCCACCGGTGGTGGAACCCGAAGGACGACCTCGTTGAGAAGCTCGCCGACACCCGCGCCGGTCTTGGCGCTGATCTGGAACACCTCATCAGGCTCGCAGCCGATGACGTGCGCCAACTCGGCTGCGTACTTCTGGGGTTGAGCGGCCGGCAGGTCGATCTTGTTCAGCACCGGGATGATCGCCATGTCGTTCTCAAGGGCGAGGTACAGGTTCGCCAACGTCTGGGCCTCGATCCCCTGCGCCGCATCCACCAGCAGCACCGCACCCTCGCAGGCGGCCAAGCTGCGGGACACCTCATAGGTGAAGTCAACGTGTCCGGGCGTGTCGATCAGGTTGAGCACATAGCTGATGCCGTCGACCGCGATGAAGGGCAACCGAACGGCCTGGGACTTGATCGTGATGCCGCGCTCGCGCTCAATGTCCATCCGATCCAAGTATTGAGCACGCATCTGCCGCGGATCGACAACACCGGTGAGCTGCAACATGCGATCGGCCAGCGTCGACTTCCCGTGGTCAATATGGGCGATGACGCAGAAATTGCGCAGAAGGTGCGGAGGTGTCTCGCCGACTGCAGGTGCGCTCACTTGCGTAATGGTCGCACCTCGCGAACTAGAAATCGCGAGGGGGAAGTGCGATAGCCCAATCTGACCGGGTAGTCTGGAGTGCAAGTTCTGCCCATGGCAGACGCATCTCACTCACCGTGCACGCCCTTTCACACACCTGAAGCTGGATACCCTGTGGCAAACACCAAGTCCCAAATCAAGCGCAACAAGACCAACGACAAAGCGCATGAGCGCAACAAGGCGGTCAAGAGCGCACTGAAGACCTCGATCCGTCGGGTCCACGAGGCTGCCAGCGCGGGCGACGCTGCAAAGCTATCCGCAGCGGTCACCACTGCCTGTCGTCAGCTCGACAAGGCCGTCAGCAAGGGCATCATCCACAAGAATCAGGCTGCCAACCGCAAGAGCGCCATCGCCAAAGTCTCTGCCTGACGGTCCAGCCCCTGCCGGGAGTCGCCATAGAGCGACGGGCGTCATCTGACCTGGGGTCAGCGCCCAGACGCAGGCGACTTTCTCGCTGCCAGGTGCGCAACGGCGTTCTCCATCGCTAGCCCCTTCTGGACCGGATCGAGTTGGTCGCCGTCGCGCAAACCACCCTTGACCGCCGCATCGAGATCGGCCAACTGCAGCACCGCACGGGCCAGGTCCCGGCTGTGCCAGTTGCGTGACTGGTCGCGAACTTGCTTGATCTTCCAAGGCTGGATGTTGACCTCCCGGGCCAGCGCTTGGTCACCGCTTCCCGGTTGCACCGCGCTGATCACCGCCAACTGACGTATCCCACTGGCAAGCGCGGCCACGATCGCCGGGCCTGAGCGCACACCATCGACGCCCTCGGCCAACCGCAGCAGCCGCAGGGCGGCCGAACCTTGCTTGCCCATGACCGCGTCCGACACCCGGTAGCTCTCGATCGCGGCGGTCCCCCCGAAGTACAACCGGACGGCTTCGGCATCGATGCTCCTGCCCTCAACATCGGCAGCGAGCTGACTGCACGCCGCCGCCAGCGCGCGCACGTCCTTCCCGACAGCCGCGATGAGCAGACTCTGCGCCTCGTGCGACATCGTGCGCTTGTTTCTGCGGACTTCGGCATTGACGAACGCTGAGACCGCCGAATTGCTCTTGACGGCCGGGGCGTCTACCCGCTCGTGCGGCAGGGACGCGAGCGCATCGAGGATCTTCTTCCCTTTTGCGCCGCCAGCGTGATGCACCACCAGCGCGAACCCGTCACCGCCGTCAGCTACGGCACCTCGGATCGCCCGGACGCAAGAGTCGTCAGCAGACTCGGCTTTGGTGATGATGACGACCGAACCACCGCCGAACAGGGTGGGCGAGCAAGCCTCCGCGATGATTCCGGCGGCGCCGTCTTGGCTGGCATCGACATTTCGGCGCTCAGTTGAGGGGTCAACGGCTCGTGCCTGCGCTACCACGGCATCGGCCGTCCGCTCGGCGAACAGTTCCTCCGGGCCGATGACCAGCGTCAGCGTCGGCGGCGCGCTTGTCCCCATTGCGGCAGAATGCCACGCGGCACGGACACCACCGCGGTCAGGGTTGCTGCCACGGGTCGATGAGCTCGATACCGGTGTGTTCAAAGTCCTTCGTGTTTCGCGTTGCCAAAGCAGCGCCATGCTGGCGAGCGATCGCGGCGATCTGGGCGTCGAACCCAGTCTGCTACCGCTGCGGACGGCTTCGGCTTCATCAACTCAGACACAACGTTCGTGTCGACGATGATCACGATGAGAGGTCCGCGGCGCGAGCGGTTGTGGACCGTCTTGGCAGATCCAAATCCACGCCGCCGATACCGCCCACGCGATCCAACAGGGTCAGGAACAGTCCCCCACCCTCATCTGATGCGCCGACCGCTTCAGCAAGAATGGCGCGGATCTCGGACTCCATCGACCTGCCATGCTCGGCCGCCCGAATGCGCAGCTTCTGTTTCACACTGTCATCCAGATTTCGAATGGTGACCGCGGCCACAGTCCCCACCTCCGATACTTCAACGGGAAGTGCTATCAATGCTAGCACCAGGTGGCCAGCCTGTCCGGTCCCCGAATAGTTGGCGACCATCATTGCTGCTGTTTGCGCGGGACGAGCACCACGTCGGCATCGGCGTTGCGGGCTATCGCGACGTCGCCGTCCTGATCGGTTCGGGCCACCGCGGCTCCGGCGCGCTGCCATGCCGACAGCGTCTGCTGCGCCGGATGCCCATACATGTAGTGGAGCCCCGCAGACACGATGGCCAGACGAGCACCGGACCACGAGATCAACCTCGGACTCTGGTTCGCCGAGCCATGATGCGGGATCTTGACGACGTCCGCACCGATCGGCCCGGAACCCGAGATCAACGCCTCCTGGGAAGCAGTCTCAAGGTCACCCGGCAGCAGGATCCGGACGCCGCCGACGGTGAACACGACCGCGATGGAGGCATTGTTGGGGTCGGAACCCTCGTTTCGGATAATCCTGGTGGGCCACAGAATCCGGTAGTTGATCTGCCCGAGCGACCCCTCCTCCCCCGGTGCTGCGGTGTCCGCGACGACCCCGCGGGCGGCCAGCCAATCCCGCACCCGAGCCGCCTCCGCTGCCGGCTCAGCCAACGGGCTGACGATGACCC
>JBAXOQ010000254.1:0-6824 GCA_037133175.1 Actinomycetes bacterium | reverse complement strand
TCGTAGAGTTGCGCGCTGTACTCCTCGGGGCTGGTGATGTAGCCCGAATAGGCGTTGGAGTAGCCAGCGAACACGACACGGCTGACCAGCGACCCCATGGCGGCCGCGACGGACTCGCGGATCCGGTGCCCGGAAGTGATCGTGAACTCTCCGGGGCCAGCCACGATTGCCAGCTGCCCGATGCGCACGACCTGCACAGGCAGCACCTGCGGTGTCCACGGGATCGGCTGACACAGTCCTGTCGCCAATGCCGGCGGTTGGGGGCTGTGGCCGGCAACAACCTCCGGCGGGGCTTTGACGATCGCAGCGTCCAGCAACTTGAACATCGGGTTGCGTTTGAGGTCGCCTGACTTGATGAATGGCAAGCCGTGTCCGTCCACCGTCCCGCCGGTGAACCCCTGGCCGACGATTGCGGGCCAGGTTCGGGTGGCGGAACCGTAGACGAACTCGGGGTCAAGCTCGACGTGTGAGAAGTCGACCCAGCGCTGTCGGCAGTCGATCGGACCCTGCAATTGTTCTGTCGCCGAGTCGAATAGTTCTTGGGCCTTGACGGCTTGGCGAGTGCCGATAATCCGGGCGTTCGCGAAGTAGTTGTTGGCGGCGGGGCCGATACCAGTGCCAGCGCCGAGGTTGGGGGACATGTCACCGGCGTTGCCCTGGGCGAAGCCCGCGACGAATCCCCGCTCGCCCTGCGCTTTTGCCAGCGAACTGCGACCAGCCCATTGGTGCTCCCACAGGTAGGCCGCGTACCCCTTGTTGTCTGCACTGATGAGGCGGTTGTTGTTGGTCACCGAGGTGCCGTGCGTCGCGAACCAGGACAGCACGCCCACTGGCGATCCGTCGCGCTCGAATCGCAGCACCGTCATGGACGGATCTACCGCATGCGGGAACCTGCGCCGCTCCTGTTCAGGGTTGCGGGCAAAAGCCAGGTAGGACCGGTTAACGTTCGCACCGAACAGGTCCCCGGAGTTGACGCTCACGGTTCCTGGCGCCAGGTCCGAGTCTGCTCGCTCGACTGCCAACACAATCCCGGACACGATGGCCTCGAACGTTCTGGGCCGAAATCCGGCAGTGGTGATGTTGTACAGCGTGTAGTGCGAGTAGCCGCCGGGTCCGGAGTGGTTGTGCGTCGCAGACAGGATCGTGTTCGCGGTGTTGTACCGTTCGCCGAACTTGGCGCGCAGCCGCCGCAGCACCTCTTGCCTCACACTGATGAAGATCATGCCGGTGTCAGTGTTGACGAAGAGGACCCGGCTTTGAGCATTGGTGATGATGAATGCCCGGGCCCACTGTCGCATCTGGATGCCGGCGGTTCGCTGATGGGCTAACGCGTAGCCCATCATCGAGACCCCCCCTGCTTCGCCGGTGATGTCGGCGATTCCCACGCCCACGCTGTAGCCCGCGACTGACGCAGGGGTGGAACTCGCGGCTTCGGGGGTGTCGGGGTGCACAGGGGGCAGGTTAGCTGGTGTGACCTATTCCGGCAGTGAGTAGTGCATGTTGTGGTGGCAACATTCAGTCAATTGCCAGGTTTGCACCATGCCAACAACAGACGATGCAATTGCCAAGGTCCAAGCAGCGATCGTTGCAGCTCAGGCTGCAGCCAAGAACCTCACCGACGCGGTGGCCGCGCTGCCCGCGAAGGCAGCCGCTCAGGCCCAAGCCCAACTCGGCGAGGGTGCTGCCAACGCGACCGACCAGGCCGGAGCCGCGCTCTCGGCGGCGCAGGAGCAGGCCGGAGCGGCCCTTTCCGCCGCACAGGGGCAGGCCGGAGCAGCCTTCAGTGTCGCCCACGATCAGGTTACGAGTGCGGCCACCGCTCTGGCTGCAGCGTTGAAGGCCGCAGCGGAGAAGGCTTCCGCCGCACTGCCCAAGCCGTAGTCGGTCGTCGGCGGTGGTGCACACCGTCGGGTTGATCAGATAGAACGGGAACCGCCGCACACTCGTGAGTGTGCGGCGGTTCCCGTTCTTTGCCTCCAGCGAGGCCTGCGGCCTATGCCGTCGGCTTCGGGCTGGTGAATTTGACCC
Organism: Actinomycetes bacterium; assembly: GCA_037133175.1. Classification (GTDB taxonomy): domain Bacteria; phylum Actinomycetota; class Actinomycetes; order S36-B12; family UBA10799; genus ELA509. The sequence continues at coordinate 4,796 of JBAXOQ010000254.1, read as the reverse complement.
ACTTAGCGAACGGGATGTTCCATAGCGCGCCGGGGCCGTTGTAAGCCTCGATCGGACGGCCGGTGTTCTTGGTGATTACCGGGTCGCCCTCGATCGTCTTGTTGAAGAAGTAGCTCGCATCGTCGTAGCTGATGTTCGAGCAGCCGTGGGAGGTGTTCGCGTACCCGATGTTGCCGTTCCACGGGGCCGCGTGCAGGAACTCTCCCGACACCGTCAGCCGCATCGCCAGCGGCACCTGGATGTCGTACACGGAATCGTTGGTGACACCGACGTTGGTCATCCGGGTAACTGAGTAGCGTTCCATGATGGTCTTGATTCCGGAGCGCGTCGTGTAGCCGGGCTTGCCGAGGCTGATACCGAACTTGCGCACTACCTTGCCGTCGACGGTGGCCACGCCCTCGTGGGTGTTTGCGTTCAGATTCAGGACCATGGCGCGTTGGACCTTGTAGGTGGCGGTCTCGTTGCGCTGACCCCACGAGTCGTTGGTGCCGGCCTTCGAGCCGCCAATCTTGACGTTGGCGATGTCGGCCTTGACTGTCACCGTCTGACGCGCCGGCCAGAACTGGGTGCTTGGGCGGTAGGCGGCCTGGGTGTCGCTGATCCAGCGCCACCCGCCGGTTAGTGCGGTTGGACTGGAGGTCACCGACAAGTGCGAGGTGAGTTCGGGCCGGTCCGCCACAGGGACGGACTTGCTGAACTCAACAATGGGGATCACCCCCACGCCGTACTTACCCTTCGGTGGGGTGATCGTCGCGGTGTAGGTGCGTTGCGCCGGACCTCCGACGACATTGCGTTGGATGGTCTGTGTCTCGCCGGTTTGCGCGTTGAGCATCGTCACCCGAACCGTGGTCATTTGACCGGGATCGACAGGCGCGGACTTCCAGACTGTCAGGGCAAGTCCCTGATCCTCTGTCGTTCCGCTGACTCCGGTCGTCGATACGCTCTCGACAACCCATGGGTCCTGGGCGTTGACTTCGATGCTCTTGCCCGCCGCCAGGCTCATGCTGTTGTCCACATTGGTCTTGGCGGTGATGACGTCGGAGCTCACGACGTTGGAGCTGCCGGCGCTCATATCGTTACTGGTGGAAGCGCTCATCACCGAACAAGCTGACATTGATAGCGATCCTGCTACCAGGACCAGCGGTGTTGCGTACTTCGTTTTCATCATCGTTTCCTAGTGCCTAGATGCTGGGGAAGTTTCTTCATTGTGCGGTGCGCCTGGCCGGATTGCAAAATTGGCCAGGCCGCGTTGCCGTGTTTCACTGCCATCATGGCAGCCCGGTGGTCCACTTCTGGTTACGCAACACCGGGTAACCAACGGCTCGGGTCGGGCATCAGCTAGCAGTGCTCGACCCGAGCCGCTGGTCAGGCGGTCGGTTTGGCAGTGGCGTAGTTCACCCACTTTGCGGCGGGAACATTCCACAATGCGCCGCGTCCATTGTCGGTTTCCATTTGGCGTCCGGTCCCCTTGGTGATGACCGGGTCATACTCCAAAGCCTTCTGGTAGAAGTAATAAGCATCGCTCATGGTTAGGTGCGAGCAACCGTGCGACGTGTTCGCATAGCCGATCTCGCCGTCCCATGGAGCCGCGTGCAAGAACTCCCCGGAGGTCGTCATTCGCATGGCGTACGGGACCTGTAGGTCGTAGACCGAATCATTGGTAACACCCACGTTTGTCATCCGGGTGACCTCATAGCGTTCCAGGATGGTCTTGATGCCCGACCGGGTTTCGTAGCCGGACTTCCCGAGGCTGGTGCCGAACTTGCGAACGGTCTTGCCGTCCACCGTCGCGTAGCCCTGGTCGGTCTTCCCGTTCAGGTTGATAATCATCGCTCGGCCGACCTTGAACGTTGAACTTGAATTGCTCGAACCCCACGAGTATCCGCTGTCGGACTTCGTGCCGTTGATCCTGACGTTGGCGATATCGGCCTTGACCGTGACGGTCTGGCGTGCCGGCCAGAATCCCGAGGTCGGTCGCCAGGCGACGGTGGTGTCGCTGATCCAGCGCCAGCCCCCGGCTACCGCAGTCGGTGTGGAGGTCACCGACAAATGCGAGGCGAGTTCGGCCCGGCTCGATACCGGAACGGATTTGCTGAACTCCACTTCGGGGATGACTCCGACGCCGTAGGTCCCCTTGGGTGGGGTCACGGTGGCCGTGTAGGTGTGTTGTGCGGGTCCGCCGATGACGTTGCGCTGGATGACCTGCGTGTCGCCGGTTTGCGCGTTGAGCATCGTGACCCGGACGGTAGTCATCTGCCCCGGGTCGACCGGTGGGGACTTCCAGACCGTCAGGGCCAGGCCCTGATCCTCAGTGGTGCCATTGGCCCCGGTTGTGGTGACGCTCTCAACAACCCAGGGGTCCTGCGCGGTGATTTGGATGCTCTTGCCCGCCGCCAGGTTGGTGTTTTTGTCCACGTTGGATGTCGCAGTAATCACACCCGAGCTGACCGAGTTGGAAGCGGTGTCTGCGTTCATGTCATTGCTGGTTGCAGCGCTCAGTACAGAGCAGGCGGACAAGGACAGCGCCCCTGCGGCCAGTACGAGCGGTGCTGCAAACTTCGGTTTCATGATTCTTTCCTAGTGCCTAGTGGGCGGTGACAGGGCGGTGCGTCGGTGCGGATCGCTTGGTTTCTCGGGCCGTGACTGCAACACTCCATCGTCGTCTTGGCATTCCGGTTCCGTGCTTGCGTGCTTTGCGTGCTGCAGGTACGACGCAGGCTTGCCGTCAACGGTTCACCTGATGGGGGTGTGATTATCCGAACTCCTGGATCGGGTTTCGTCGTGCAGTTGCCGCACCCTGGTCAGGACTGCTTCGGCGCACGTCGAATAGACTCAGTGGGTTCGCGGTTAGCCGCGGTCAATGGTGGGTGTAGCTCAGCTGGTAGAGCACCCGGTTGTGGTCCGGGATGTCGCGGGTTCAAGTCCCGTCACTCACCCCAAGATCAACACCTTGCCCGACCTTCGGAAGTCGGAGGTTGGGCAAGGTGCCTTACGTGATCGTTTCGTGACCGAGGCGCAGGGTCTCTCTGGTGGGGGAGCCGGCCCTAGCTGGCCAGAGATTCGTTCTGGGCTTCATGCACTAGTTGGTGCGCGCGTTGGTATGAAACGCCGAGAGCTTCTCCAATGTCTCTGAGTGTGTAGCCGCTCTCGCGTAGTGCAAGTGCCGCGCGACGAGATTCGAGTGCTGCCGCAGCCTGTGCCGCCGCCGCTTTTCCGCGTAGCTCCTCTGCCGCGATTTTGTGTGCCAATGCCTCGGGCGGTAGCACGAGTTCGAGTTCGACGTTGAAGGAGTCGGGATCGGTATCGGTCATGATCGCGATTAGGTCCGACACCATCGCGGCGGCTTCTCGCAAGTTCCGTGCCTGGGTCACGCGATCTATTTCTGGTACTTCGATGTGCCAGTACCTTCCGACTTGTTGTGCTGTTGCTCGGTACACCTTCATTTCTTCCACCACTTCTCACCCAGTGCAAACTCGCATTGCTTCATGATTCCTGTTGCTGTGATTTCGTTGATCTCGTTGTGACGCGGTACTGGGATGACGTCGCCGTTGAGTGTGCAGATGCTGTGGTTGCCGCCTTCACGATGCAGCTCCCAGACTGCGCCCTGTTTGCCTGCGGCCTTCGAGATCTTCGCTAGAAGGACTGCCCGCTTCACGAGGCCAATCTAGTCTAGTCTGCACTAGAAAATCAAAACAAGTCCCCACTAGAAACGCGCTGTCAGTCGGGACGACGGGGCCCAAGTGTGGGCATTCAGTCCGTTCAAGTCCCGTCGCTCACACTACTGAATGAGTCCTAGTCCGACTTGTAAGAACGGCAGCTGGACCGACAGTCCCATTGGCGTGACTGCGAGCGTCTCGTGCGGGCACCGACATCTGCGATGAGGCATTACGATCGAAACCGCCCGCCGGCTTTCCGCCCAACACGACCGAAAATCCGGCCGCCTTCGCCTGTGCAACAGCGCGGTCCAGATCTGCCACCACGATCACAACGTGGTCGAGTTGCCAGCCCGCTGCAGAGGTGGTTGCCGGAATCGGCGACGGTGCTTGCCCACCACTCTGACTGGTGCAGCTCGCTAGCAGGACTGCTAGGCCGATCGATATGACGACTCTGCCGACAACTGCAGAATAGGGCACCCAAACGGGCCCCTCAAGATTGGCAGTAGGCGTCCCTCGCCGACGGGATTTGATTGGACCGTGGACGAATCCGGTCAGGTGACTTCCTCGCTCACCTCCGACTTCGTCCGTGCGGCAAAGGGCATCGTTGAGGGTGCGCAGCCTGCGGGCATGAACGGCATTGACCGGGAAGTTCAGCCACACCGAATCGGAGACGAGGAAGCGGGTGTCCCGCTGATGGGCGTCCAGGTGCGTGTTGTTGGCACTGGTTGTCGGGGGTGGGCTATAGGGTTTTGCTATTGATGAAGTCGGCGGTTTCGCTGGCACGGGGTGATGTCACAAGGGTGATGATTTTTCGGGGTTTGTCCGCTGGTTTCCAGGTGGTTCTGTCCTTGGGGTTGGCGTGTGGGTGGTGTTTCCTGTCGGTGGTGTAGGGCCGAGTCGTCCTGTCTTGTTCGGGGTGGGACTGGTCGCTTGATCTGGGGGAAGGGGGTGCTGGTCGTGGGGGAGGATCGGGTGGTTTGGTCCGGGCCTGTTGGTGGGGTTGGTCCTGCCGGGGTGGGTGATCCGTCGGCGCGGTGGGCTGGCGCGATCGGTGCGGTGTCCGAGGTGGCGGTGCTGGCCGAGCAGGTCGCGGTGGCTGGGGATGGGGTGACGGCGGCAGCCTGGTTAGGCGACGTGCAG
>JBAXOQ010000253.1:0-6839 GCA_037133175.1 Actinomycetes bacterium | reverse complement strand
CAGGGACAGATCAACACAGTCAAGATCGAAATAGCCAGGAAGGTCCCGCTAGGTGGCTGGTGTTTTTCGCGCGTGGTGGTTGACCCTGGTTGACGATCTTTCTGGGAGAATTTGGGGGGTGGTCGGGTCGAGGATTGTGGGGTTCTCTGGTGACGTTGGGTTTGGCTCCGCGGCAGGGTGATTTGTGGAGAACGACGGTGTCGTTGTGTGATGGCCGGCTCGGGGAGTCCTCGATCTATTCGGTGTTGCATCGGGAGTGTTTCCGGTTGTTCCCCGATGAGATGTTCGCTGATTTGTTCACGGGGGTGGGGCGCCGCTCGGTGCCGCCGATGATCGTGGCGGTGGTGATGGTGTTGCAGCGGATTGAGGGGTGCTCGGATCGTGAGGCTGTGGACAGGTTCACGTTTGATGCCCGGTGGAAGTACGCCGCTGGTGGGTTGGATTTCGATTTCCCGGGCTTCTCGCACACGGTGTTGGTCGATATGCGGGCCCGGTTGGCGGCCTCGGAGCGTCCGGACCGGATTTTCGAGGTGACGTTGGCGGCGGCGAAAACCGCTGGGTTGATCGGGCGTAAACGGGTGTTGGATTCCACCCCGTTGTATGACGCGGTCGCGACGATGGACACGGTGACGCTGGTGCGTTCGGCGATCCGCAACCTACTCAAAGCCGCCGCCGATGACGGCGGGCAGGGGTTGGTTGATGAGTTGGGTGCCCTGTTGTGCGGGGACGACGACTACGTCTGCGCGGGCAAACCGGTGTGCGACTACGACGACGCGGCGGCGCGGGCGCAGATCGTGGACCGCCTGGCCCGGGACGGGTTCGCCGTGTTGGCGGGGTTGCAGGGCCGCCAACTCGGTGCCGGGTTGTCTCAGGCCGCGGTGTTGCTGGCAACCGTGATCGGCCAAGACCTCGACCAAAACGCTGATGGGGTGTTCTTCATCGCCCGGCGGGTCGCGAAGGATCAGGTGATCTCGGTGGTGGACCCGCAGACCCGCCATGGTCGCAAATCGTCGGCCCACGGCTTCGACGGGTACAAAGGTCATATCGCCATCGATCCGGACAGTGAGATCATCACCGAGACCGTGGTCACTGCCGGGAACACCGGCGACGGTGCCTCGGCCCTGGACCTGCTGGCCAAGGACCTGGCTAACACGCCAGGGGCACCCGGGGACCTGGCTGCTGCTGGAACCGACCCTGGCCGCTGCGGCGGGCCCGAGGACACGCCGGACGCGCCGCCCGCTGAGGGCGGCCCGTCCGCTGCCGGTGATGGGCGTGACGAGGAGGATTGTTCGGAGGGTCCTTTGACCGTGTATGGGGATGCCGCGTATGGGCGCGGTGAATCGTTGGAAGACTTCGCTGCTGCCGGTCTGGCGAACAGATGCAAGGTGCCGAGTGCGAGTGCCGCTAACGGGTTGTTCAGCAAGGACGAGTTCACAATCGACCAAGAAGCCGGGACGGTGACCTGCCCCAACGGGCAAACCGCCGTCCTGAAGCTGGCTGGCAAAAGCAAGGGGATGGCAGCTCGCTTCGGTGCTGTGTGCGCAGCGTGCCCGTTGGCTGCTGCGTGCACGAAAGCCCGCGATGGGCGCACCATCCGGGTCGGACCGCACGAAGCACTTTTGGCCTATGAAAGGGCCCGCCAGCAGGACCGGCAATGGATCGCGGACTACCGGGCCACCCGCCCGAAAGTGGAACGCAAAATCGGTCATCTGATGAAACGAAAACACGGCGGGCGCCGGGCCCGAATGCGCGGTCAAACCAAGATCGCCGCCGACTTCTCGCTCCTGGCGGCTGCGGTCAATTTGGCGCGCCTCGGCGTGCTCGGCTACGCCAGCCCGGCCACCATTTAGCCGACAACGGGCCCATGCACCCCCTACAGGACTAACCAACGACCCCGAAGGAGCCCCACACCCCGCCACCAGGCCCGAACCGAGACAGCCGCCGCGAAAACCCGTCAAAGATCAGAGGGTCGACACCGGTGCCGCAAACGCCCCCTGCCCGGAAAAGCGCCCCTCAACACGGTGTTTGACACCGGCCACCTAGGAGCGCGGGTCGGAAAGTAAGTGCACCACCAGCGGGGTCCCTCGGTGCAGACACCTGAGTTCTGCGAACCCACCCAGGAAGTCCTAGCCTGGTTGGGGAATACCGTTCTGCTGCGCGGCCGCTACGCACCGCGTATGGGGGCAATCTGTGGGGGGCTTGTCATCATGGCGCGTAACGACCGCTCGCGACGAACGATTCTCGACCCAAGCTCTTACTTCACTTTGACGTTCTTGTAGGCACCCGAGAAAGCCGACCAACCGGCCCTGTTGTGGGCTCGCACCGAGCATCGGTAGGACTTACCGCTTTTCAGCCCCTTGACCGTGATCGGACTGCCATTCCGATTGGCCGATTTGGTGGTCGGTCCGACACAGCGAACCTGGTACATGTCGATGGGGGCACCCCCGGTGGCTTTCGGTTTGAAAGAAACCGCAAGTGTCTTCTTGCCAGCCTTGACCCCAGTTACCTTCGGTGCGGCAGGCTTTGCCGGTGGAACGACTGGGCGTGGATCCTGTGGGGTCACTGGTCCGGAGGAGGCCGAGGACCCACTGGTTCCGCCAGCATTTGTCACCGTTGATGTGAAGGTATAGCTAGTGCCGTTCGTGAGGCCGGTGACAGTGCATGCTGCTGCCGGTACCACGATGGTGCAGGTGAAGCTGCCAGGGTGAGAGGTCACGGTGAACGACGCCGGGACACCCCCTGCGGCAGCGGTAACGGTCACCACTGCAGAAGCGTTACCGGCAACTGCTGTCGGCGCCACAGGAGCCGATGGTGCTGGGGGCGAGGAGGGATCCAGCGGAGTGACAGCCGCAGAGGGAGCTGACTCGGCGCTGCTGCCCACTTTGTTGGTGGCGTGCGCTGTGAAGGTGTAGGACCTGCCGTTTGTCAGTCCTCCGACATCGCACGACGTGCTGGGAACGGTGATGACGCAGGTACGTCCTTCGCCAGAGGAAGTGACCGTATAGGAGACGGGGGTGCTGCCACCGGTACCGGGACTGACTGAAACGGTGGCCTGGGCATTTCCGGCAGCGGCTACGGGAGCCGGCGGAGCTCCGGTTGGGGTCGCTGGCACCAGATGCACCAGACCCGCGTTGGCCACCGCCTCCGGGGAAATTGGCCAACTGCCAAGCACCGTCAGGTCGTCATAATTGTGATCACTGTCGTGAAAGTAGAGCCGCGTTACCGTCGGCGGACTCTGCGCCGCAAGGGTTTCGGACCGGATAGCAAACGATCCACCAACCACACGTGCGTATCCAAGATAGGTCGATCCGTTATAGGCATACACGTAGACCCAATTAGGTGCTGCCCCGGGTCCGGTCACGGTGCCTGAAATGTATCCAGCATCGGCTATTTGGGTTTGCCGATCCCGTCTGGCCCCACCTTGCAAGGTGGGGCCAGTTCGGATCGGCATTCCCACCAGGCAGTGTTGATCGCGAACTCGCGGGACGGAAACCGGCCCAGGCCGGTGTCTTTGGCGTGACGGATGCGGTCCTCGACCCGGGCGCGGTGTCGGGCTTCGATGAACGCGAGCTGGCCGGTCGTGGTGTTCGTGGCGATCGCTTGGTAGCGCCAACCGTCGGCTTCTTCGAGCAGGGACAGCTGCGCGGCGGGGATCTGCGCGATCGCCCGACCCAGCACTGCGATGTGGTCGGTGACGGTATTCGATCCGGCGTTGCCCGGGCGCAAGGCCAGCGCCAAGCACTCGGTGGTGTTGTCACACCACACCCCGATCGGGTGAAAGCCGAACCCGCCCTTGAAGTTCGGGGCGGCCGACTGCTTCTCCGAATGCGCTGTGACCAAGGTGGCATCCACGTCCAACACGATGACATCACCTAGGTCGGTGCCCGCCACCTTCGACGCCGGGACCGCATCAAGCTGGGACCACACTTGACGGCGGACCCTGGCCCGCGCCGCCTCGATCTTCTTCCCCCTGGCCGGGGTCAGCTCGTCCAGCGCCCGCCACACCGTCGGAGCCGACGCGACCGCACCAAGCACCTGCCCCTGGTGGCGCAGCACATCAATGTCAGCAATGGCCTCACCACCATCAGCGATCATCACTGCGACATCGACCAGCACCTGACCACGGTCATGAACCGGCACGAACGACCTACGTTTCAACGCCTGCGACAACGCCCCGGTCAACCCGACCCGATCGGCCAACAACCGCAACCCGACCGACCCGGCAAGCGACACCACATCAGCCAACCACCCATGAATGAGCCGGGTTAAGCACGCACCCCAACCAGGTCTCTACCCGGTGGATTCAGGCTAATGCCGCAACACCGTGTTGGGTTCCTTGTTGGCGTTCCAGTCGTTGCCCACCCGTTCGCACTGACCGCCGGTTTGGAGGTCATACACCTGGCGAATGCAATTCCTGAACGCGAGCTGAGCCCAGTAGTTCGGGTGCAGTGACTCCTGCTTCTCCCAGCCGCTGTAAAGCCAACTGGCCGCGACGATGGACTGCACCCACTCGCCTTCGATCATCTGGTTCTTTTCTGATCTGTCGACCCAGAAGCTGGTGACACCGTTCTCGCAGAGCCGGTGACCAATCAGGGTCTTGCTGAGGTCGAGTTTCAGGATGTTGGTCAATCCTGACTGGTCGGCTGCATTCGAGACGGTCTGGTTCACCCGATTCAATACCGTCGTGTTTGCCCACGTCGCATCGTCGTTCCAGAAACCGCAACCGCCCGATGTCCACCGCAGCGGGTTCTGGTAGTACCGGAATCCGTCGCCGTTGGGGATGGGGGATGGGTAGTTCTGGACCACTAGCTTCCACGCATCGTCGGCATAGCCGGCGTTGCGCATCGCCGTTCGGATGTTCTGCTCGGCACCAGCAATCGACGCGGCCACCACCTTGGCGCGTTCCGCGGAAACCAGTGCCGCCAGTTTCTTGTCGTTTTTGCAGTGTCCGCCCCAGAGTCCGAACGAAACCATGCTCTTGATGTAACCGGTGACGCAACCCTCGACAATGTCGCCGAAGTTGAAGTCGTTGCCGCCGATGGACAGCAGGACCGTCTTGACGTTGTTGCCCTTGGCGAAGTCCTCCAACATTGATGCCTGGCCGCGCCTGGTGCCGCCCGGTTCAGTTGCATAATCGATTCCAGGCTTCCAGACGCCGTCCACCTTTGTCGAGTTCACGGTGGCGCCAGAACAGGCAAGGTTCAGGCCTTTGACGCCATTGCCAATGTGAACTTCTGCGGAGTTCGAACGGTGGCAGCCCTTGATCTGTTCGGACATGCCCTGCGGGCCGTCATTGTACGAGTTGCTGCCCTTGTCGACCATCCACCAGTTGGCGACGGTCTCAACGTTGGCGCCCCACCTGCCAGCCTCGCCCGATATGTAGGAATCGCCCAGGCTGACCGTCCAGGGATCGCCGCTGCCCGCCCTGCCCGTCACCGTATTCAGGTCGATGTACTGCGGCGCGCTGCCCGTAGCGTCGGCTGCTCGTGGTGCGGTTATCGCCTCCGTCGAATTTGGACTAACGGGGTGGGCGAGCCGTCGAGCCGTGAGCGTTGCGAGGGCAGCGATGGTGCGTTCGTCCTTGGCTTTGCTGGCCTTGCTCGGATTGGCGGCTCCTCCGATCCGGTCGGCAGAGATTCTGATGACGAAACGACCGCTCACGAACGTGTGCACGGACGAGTACGACGAGGCCTTCTTTGGGTTGCTGCGCTTGGTGACCCGGATGTTCTGGATGACCCGACTGCTGCTCAGGCGCTTAGCTTGCACGTTGAGCACCGATTTCACGCCGGCTTGCTTGACGTTAGTCACACCACCACACGCCAGCATCGTCGCCAGCTGCTGCTCGCCTGATTTGGCGGCGGTCGCGCGGGGATATTGCCAAACCGTACTCAAGAACACGAGGCCGCTGGTGGGGGTAAGACCCGCTCGGGTCGGGATCACATTGAGGACCCAGCTTTGAGTCGACTTGCCTTCCAGGGCCGCGGTGGCCGGGCAAACGTCAGGGGTACCGGCGCCACGGGGTGCGGTCGGAGGCTCATTATCCGTGACTGCGCGGTAGCCCGAGGGGACGTCCGCTGCCCGCGGCAGCGCCGCCTCTAGCTGCCGATCGTTGAGGGTTGTTTTGGATAAACTCGCGCGCTCGTCAACCGGCGGTGACGACACCCCAGGCGAGCCTGCCGTCCCCGTCCCGGTAGCCGCACTCGCAGGGACCGCTTGCGCGGCCACGACGGCGGCACCGATCAGAGCAATGGTGGCGAATGTTGACGTGCCGACGACAAACCGGCTGTGTTGCTTTCCCATACCAACTCCAAGAATCGAGACCCCTAATCAGTTTAGTTCGTTGGATGTGAGCTCGCATTTGATTGCTTGACGGACGACTCGAATGGGCTAGTAGCCGCCGCCCGCGCTGATCGAGCCGATGCCGCACGAAGCCGGACACGCAGGCCACGGCATCAGCCACCCCGGCGTGCCGCCAACGTCTGTCGGGTCTGCTGGGTGAACCTGAAAGAGCCATCGGCCTGCGCGACCTGGGCTGGCCGATTGTCCGCTTCGGAGCGGGCCGCTCGGCGTTGCCCGTCGGACATCGCGAGCCACATCGCTCGCTGTCCGGTCGACCATGAGAACTCGTGCCGCTGCTGCGCGCTGGAGAACCCGAACTCGATCTGGTCAGTCACCGTTCGTGCGTCGTCGTAACCCGCGCGCAAGAGCAGCTGCTCCATCGTGGTGTCGCTGCCGAATGGACCCTGCTTGCCGCTGGTGCGAGCGTCGCGCATCGTCGGCGGCTGGTTGTCTGTCAGGACCTCCTCGACATACTCCAACCCAGGGTCGACGGGTCCGAA
>JBAXOQ010000252.1:0-6846 GCA_037133175.1 Actinomycetes bacterium | reverse complement strand
CCAAATCGGTGTCCCGGCCCGGCACGGCGCGGCGATTCGACGCTTCGCGCCGTCACTTGCTGAACTCGTTGGAGGGTTCCTTGCGGCGCCTGAGCGTGGACCACGTCGATTTGTGGCAACTGCACGCTTGGGATCCCTGGACGCCCATCGAGGAGACCCTGGGCGCCATTGATGACGCAGTACGCTCGGGAAAGACACGTTACGTGGGAGTGTCCAACTACTGCGGGTGGCAGTTGGCACACGCGGCCACTTTGCAGCGTGGTGTCGGCCATGCGGCGATCATCTCGGCGCAAATCGAGTACTCCCTTGTTCAGCGCGGTGCCGAGCGTGAGGTCGTTCCGGCCAGCAGCGCGCTGGGCATTGGGTTGCTGCCCTGGTCTCCACTTGGTCGCGGCGTTCTCAGCGGGAAATACCGCTCCGGGACCCCCGCGGATTCTCGCGGTGCCAACCCGACGTTTTCATCGTTCGTCGCGCCGTACCTGTCCGAGGAAGCACGCAGTGTGGTTGCTGCGGTCTGCACAGCAGCGCAGGGACTGGACGTGCAGCCGGTCGAGGTCGCGTTAGCGTGGGTTCGCGACCAGCCAGGAGTCGTCGCTCCGATTCTGGGAGCACGGACCGCCGGACAGCTTCGCACGGCGCTTGAGAGCGACAAGCTCGAACTTCCTGAAGTGCTGCGTTCTGCTCTGGACGACGTCTCAAGTCCCGAACGCGGCTACCCCGAGTTCGGGTGGAATCAACGATGAGCGAAACGATGACCCTGCTTCGGAGGCGGAGGTAGCGATGGCGCGTTTCGCCGACGTGGCGCAGGGAACTCGGGTCAGCCGGGTGCAGTGGGAAACCCGGGAAGTATCCATGCCCGCCAACACAACAAGGGCCGAGGCCAGAACACTGCTCACCGAATTCGCCGAATACGGACAGTGGGAGCTTGCCCGGTCCCGTGTCTACCTTGACGGACGACGCTGGGCACTGCTGCGGCGCCGGAAGATGACCATCCCCCGCACCGGATTGGCGGATCTGGACGAATAGCGCAGCGTGGGCTGCGGCCTGACGCATCCGCCGGGCGGCATCCGACGCCCGGTTGTCTGGTTGCCCGTTCAGCAGGTCAGCAGGAACTGGTTCAGCGTCCGCACGCCGAACTGCAGGGCACTGACGGGCACGCGCTCGTTGACGGCGTGGAACATCCCGAAGAAGTCGAGGTCCGGCGGAAGGTGCAAGGGAGAGAAGCCATAGCACCGGATCCCCAGCAAGCTGAAGGCCTTGGCATCGGTGCCGCCCGACATGAGGTAGGGAACGGCGACACCGGCGGGATCCTGCGACCGGAGCGCGGCGATCATCGCATCCACCGTGGAGCCGTCGAAACTAGTCTCCAGTGCGATGTCGTGATTGACAAACTCCCTGGTGACATGGGGGCCGATCAGCTGATCGAAGGTCTCGAAGAACTGCTTCTCGCGTCCCGGAAGAAACCTGCCGTCGACGTAGACATGCGCCTTCTCTGGCACCACATTGGCCTTGTGCCCGCCTTCAAGCATGGTCAGGTTCGCGGTGTTTCGAACCGTCGCCTCGATGACCCTGCCGATCGAGCCCAACCTGGCCTCGACGTTGACCGGGTCGTCGAGGTCCAACTGCTGCCCGGTCAGCTCGGCGATCCGAGCCACCAGCTCCCCCGCAGCTGAGGTGAGTTCGACCGGGAAGGTGTAGCGCCCAATGCGTGCCGCGGCCTCACACAAGGTGGTAATCGCGTTGTCGTGGGCTGGCAGCGAACCGTGACCGGCAACCCCGCGAGCGGTCAGCTTCAACCAGGCGATCCCCTTCTCGGCAGTCTGGATGGGGTAGATCCGAATGCCGCCCGGGATGGTGGAGGAGAAACCGCCCACCTCGCCAACAGCTTCGCTGACGCCCTCGAAGATGTCGGGACGATGATCGACGAGCCAGTGAGACCCGTGGATTCCCCCGGCCTCCTCGTCTGGCAGGAACAGCAGAACCACATCGCGGTCGGGTGCCACACCTTGCCGGGCCCAGTGGCGCACGACGGCGAGCATCATGCCGTCCATATTCTTCATATCCACCGCGCCGCGGCCCCAGATGATGCCATCCTGATCAAGGTCCCCAGAGAATGGCGGGTGCAGCCAACCCGGTTCAAGGGCGGGCACCACGTCGAGGTGGCCGTGCAGCAACAACGCCGGTCTGTCGGGGTTGTTGCCCGGGATGCGGGCAACCAAACCCTCGCGGTGGGACGCCGAGGTCTGGAACCGCTGTGATTCGATACCCACCTCTGCTAACCGTGCCTGACAGTATTCGGCCGCCTCACCCTCACCGGGACCAACGTGATTGCCGAAGTTCGAAGTGTCGATGCGGATCAGTTCGCGCACCAGTGTGCCGACCTCACCCTCGGCTTCGGCGGTCGCGAAACGCACATCGGGAGCTTCTGAAGTCGGCACGTCGACCATCTTGCCGCGCGTTACGGTTCGCGGTCCACCCGTCATGCACCCTCCGGTGCAGCGGCGCGGTACCCTAGGCAGACAAATCGGCACCGGGGTCACGCGATCCGGTGCCGAACCTGAGTCCGGGTGGCGGAATGGCAGACGCGCTAGCTTGAGGTGCTAGTGCCCTTTAACGGGCGTGGGGGTTCAAGTCCCCCTCCGGACACTGAATTTTGGCATCTGTGCCATTCTTTTCGGTAGAATTCGACCCTTCTGGCACGACCTCGTCGAGTCGGTGTTCCCTGGTGGCGCAGATTGACCAGTCGCTCCAGTTGTCCACAGAACGGAATGGGCGCCACTGAGATGTCGGTCGTCGCTGGTAGCGTCGAAGCATGACGGCAAATCAGCCAGTTTTCCGGAGCCCGCTCGGCACGTTGTTCCACGGCGACTGCATGGATGTTTTGGCAACGATCGACGATGCTTCGGTTGATCTCGTCTTTGCCGACCCACCTTTCAATTTGGGCAAGTTCTACGCCAAGAACGTAAACGACCAACTTGAGGCAGACGACTACGTTGACTGGTGTCGTCAGTGGATCAAGGAGTGCGACCGGGTACTCAAGCCGGGAGGAAGCTTCTTCCTCTACAACTTGCCGAAGTGGAATATTCAACTCGGTAGCTACATGTCAAGTATTGGGCTTCAGTTCCGTCACTGGATTGCAATTGACATCAAGTTAGGTCTCCCGATCACGGGTCGGCTTTACCCAGCGCACTACAGCTTGCTCTACTACTCAGCGGGCAAGCCAAAAACGTTCTTGCGGCCCCGGATTCCAATTGCAGTTTGTCGCCACTGTGGCAAGGACATCAAGGACTACGGTGGTCATCGCAACAAGCTCAATCCCAATGGCATAAACGTGAGCGATGTTTGGACGGACATCCCTCCAGTACGCCACCGCTCGACCAAGAGTCGGGGGGCGAATCAGCTTTCTCCGAAGCTGCTGAGACGGGTATTGGAGATCTCCACGAACGAGGGCGACCTGGTATTCGATCCCTTCGGTGGGTCTGGCACCACCTACGCAGTTGCTGAAGAGATGCATCGCCATTGGATTGGCTGCGAAGTCGGAGACGTGGGACCGATCATTGAACGCCTCAGCGGACAAACGCCATCATTTGAGATGCCAAACCGAGGCGACTCCGGAAAGGGATGGCGCGCATCCTCTAAGCCTGAGCCCTCCCATCCGTTCCTTTGGGAATCCTAGGGACATCGAAGCTTTCATGATCATGTTCGACGCTGACAATTGCGAAGTAGCCGTACTTTACGAATGACCAGTCTTTCCAAAGCTCCCGATATGGTTGCAACTCTCCTTCGTTGCCAATCCGGTCCGTTAGAAATGGTGCGAGTCTGCTACTGGGCACGATCAGGATGCCGCCCGACACATAGCTTCGAAGCATTCCCAGCCCGATTCGATTGATTGCCCGATGGCTCGATGAGATGTTCCCCGTCTCCCATTCCACTACAAACGGTTGAGGAACATCAGCCGGGAAGCTGAGATGACAATCAAACGCTCCAGGTTGAGAACCTTTGAGCACTGCATTGGGTTCCGTTGCGATCTGGCGCGGTGCCCGCTTTTCAAGCGTCCAACCGTGCTCGACCAATGCACTGGTGAAACCGACCTTGATTGGCTTGACACCGTTGCCTTTGCCGGTCTTCTTGCCGGACTCGGGGTAGACAGTGAACGAAGGGCTACCCGGTGGCCAGACGGTCCGGGATATCGCGTCGACCAGATCATCACGGATGCGTTGAAACTCGCGTGAGGCGCTGTAGCCCCCCGCGTCATGCAGCACGTCCCAGCGCGTGAACTTCACGCGGTTGACAATAGCTCGCTGATGATGGCGATCATGGCTATTGCGAAACTGGCCGCCTGACGACTGGGCAAAGTGATGAGGCCTGTGTAAATGGGTCCTCCGGCAGGACCTCCGCCGGCAGAGGAAGCCCGGAGGGTGAATCTGAACGGCAGACCAGAAACGGCGGGGCCGCCGTTGTTGTTTGTTTCTTGACCCCTCGCACACTGCGTGAGAGAGGGGTCAAGAAACAAACAACAACAGTGACGAATGAATTAAGTGAGTCAAGAGAATTGAAAGTAGGAAATGGAGGAGTAGTAGGGAGAGGTAAACCAAGAAATCGAAGATTCTCGGCGCAAACCCTTGTGCGGGTCGCGTTGCCCCGCACAGTCCTCCTGTGGCAGACGAGCCACAGGAGGAACAATGCCAAACACGAGACGGGCGCAGCGAGTGCGCTTGAACCAGCGCGACTACGAGACCATAGGAACACTTGCAGACCTTCGAGCCATCCGGCTGGATGACCTTGCTAGTTTGCTGGCTACATACGGAAATCGATCGGGACCGCTTGGAGAACGAACCACCCGAGCCATCGTCGCGCGATGGGTGCGACTCGAACTCGCGGGAACACACCCGAACCCTCGCGGTGGTCTAGGCATTGTCAGCATCAGCAAGAACGGTGCCACGCTGGCGAGGCTGTCCGACGACAGGCCACCAGGGGTGCCCACCGGCCTGCCAGCGTGGAGGGACCTGCCCCACGACTTGACAACAGCAGCGGTAGCGGTGTCGCTCATTAGCGCTCACCGTTGTGCCTGGACGGGTGTGGCCACCGTGCGAGCGCAACTCCCCCACGGCACTCACCTGCCCGACGGTGTGGCAACGACCACCAAAGGGCGCACTATCGCCATTGAGGTAGAACGAACGGCGAAGAGTGGCACGCGCTGGCGTGAGTACATCAGCGAGAACTTGGAGCGGTGGCAGTTCATTGCGTATTACGGTGCGCCAAGCGTCGCGAAGGCACTGCGGACGTGGTTGCCCGAGAATCTGCCAACCCAAGACGCGCAGCGAGTCCGCGTCTACGACCTCGGTGGGTGGGCAAGATGAGCGCCCAGCAATCCGAGCGACACGACCACAAGCCGCCGCAACGCGACAAGTCTGAAAGCGGCTGGGACGACATCGCCGCAGAAATCGTGCTGGGCGTGCTGTTCACACTGGCGCTGCCGCTGGTCATCGGATGGCGCAGTGCGCTCACGCTTGCTGAGCAACCACGCGCGTGGCAGCGTCGCAAACGCGCACGGTTCCTTCTCACGACGGGGGTTGCCGGCGTTGGAGGTTTCGTGCTTGCGCGAGGCGTACTCCTTGGCTTGGCGTGGCCGCTCGGTTGGGGAACACTAGCCGCGCTATTGATGCTCTGGGCGGTTCTAACACCCTGGGCCGTATTCGTCGCCCTGGCTCGTCTCCCGTGGCTGGCCACTGCACAGGCAGAGGGCCGCGCACCCGTCGCCAGCCAAGACCGCATCAGGCGAGCCATCTGGATAGGTGCAGCCGCAGATGCAAGGGCAAAAGCCAAGGCATACGCGCACGACCCCGAGACGCTAGGTGCCCTACTCTACGATGACCGGCGCGACGTACTCACCAAAGCCAGGGACCGCCGAGACAGCGGCAGAACGACCCCGCAATGGAGCAACGTCAATTCGGGCATCATGCGACTACCTGAGAAGCCCGCACGGGCGTGCGTGTTCGGTATCAGCGGCATCGGCAAGACAACGCTGCTGCTGCGCATCGTCGCAACGGCGCTAGCGCGTGGCTGGCGGGTCGCCTACCTCGACGGCAAGGGAGATGACGACGATGCACGGGCGCTGCTCGAAGCAGCGGCGGTGCTCGGTGTCGGCGCGGTGTGGTGGCGAGGGCAAACCGAAGGTGGCTCGGGCTGTCCGTTCGATGCGTGGCGCGGTAGTCGCGCCGAGGTCATCACCAAAGCCATGTCGCTGGCTGGCAGCCTGAAACCTCGCGACGGGGAGAGCGATGCTGCGGCCTACTACCGCAGGCGCAGGCTCGGCGTGTTAACGGCGGTTGCTGAAGCAGGACCCTGGAGAAGTTCGACTGACCTGCTGGGCCGCCTGCGTCAACCCGCTGCCTGGGTGCGGGACCGAGCCGCCCTGGACGCACTCAAGCACAAGGACAAGGGGCGCGCCGTCCACATGGCAACCGCCGACGAACTGGCGGCAGTTCTCGGTCCTTTAGGGGCCGCACTCGACGGGGCAGGGCATGCGTTGGGCTGGGGCTGGGACGACGAAGATGGCGCAGCGTGGTCGCTCGCGGTCATCACAGTGAAGAACAGCATGGGCGAAGCCGCTACGGGGGCGGCTGCCCTGATGCTCCACGACCTCACGGCCTACGCGGAGAACCGGCGAAGCCGAGATTCGCGTCCTCTGCTGGTCATCATGGACGAAGCACAAACGATATTGGACAGCCCCAACGCGCCCGACCTTGAACAGCCAATGGAGAAGATGCGCAGTCGTGGCATCGGCATCATCGTTGCCGCTCAGAGCGTAGAAGGATTGGCGAACAAGGGGCGCGCATTCTGAGG
>JBAXOQ010000251.1:0-6876 GCA_037133175.1 Actinomycetes bacterium | reverse complement strand
TGCTCGATACGCTCGCCTACGCCGCCTAGTCCCAGCCAAAACTGCGAAAGTCCACTTCGTGTTTCCTGACCTTTATCAAATTGGTGCGTACTGCTGGTCAGATGATGAGTGAGAGTGCGTCGCGTAGGTCGTCGGGGATTGGGTCTTGGGCTGTGAGCAGTTGTTGTCCGGCGCGGATTTGGACGGTTCGGTAGCGGCGGGCGGTACGGACGAACTTCTTGATGGACCAGTCGGTGCGGTCCTCGACGAACCTGGTGATCGCGAGCGCCGCGAACACGATGCTCAGGTGCGCCTGGATGGATTCGCGTTTGTGGTGGTAGATCGGGCGGGCACGTAGGTCGTGTTTGGACATTCGGAATGACTTCTCGATGTGCCAGAGCCGGTGGTACGCGCCGATGACGAACTCCGGCGATGGCGCTGTCACGTTGGTGATGTAGCTCTTGAGCCCAGCCACGGAATGGGCCTTGGCCTCTAGTTCGCGGTTCACACTCTTGTTACCACCGGTCAGCGCGATGAATCGGTTGCGTTTGACCGGAACCTGTCCGGCCACCGCTTTCTCCGCTTTAGCGACTTGCTGATCGATGCCGTGCAACGTGCGCCTGGCTCGGTCGGCTTTGTACTGGTAGTACACGACTTTGTCCCTGCGCCCGCTGGCTTTGTGCGCCTCGGTCGCGGGCCGGCGTTGGGCGAATACGTGACCATCAGGAATGTCCTGGCCGGGATGCTTGGCGCGCCAACGACCGACGACCTCGGGCAGTTGGCCGATCTTTGCGCCAAGGATGAACGAGAGCCCTGCATCTTCGATCGCCTCCTGGTTGGACTTGGAGACCATCCCGGCATCGGCGACCACTGTCACATCGGCTAGCTGGTGGGCCGTCATGAACGAGGTGATGACCGGCAGGATCGTCTTGGTGTCAGCCTTGTTGCCTTCGAACGCCTCGATCATCAACGGGAAACCGGAGGCATCAGTGAGTAAACCGATCGTGATCTGCGGCTCCAGGCGGCGTTCTTTGGAGAACCCGGCCCCCGGAACCCGTCACCAGTATCAGTCTCGAAGTACAGCGTGGACACGTCGCAAAGCACCAGAGATGCCGGACCCAACGCCGCATGCACCGCACACGCAGCGGCAAGTCTTTGCCGCCAGGGCGCCTCGGCATAGACCGGCAGACGCCTATTGAGCGTGGGATAGGACATCGCCGCAATACCAACCTCGTCCAGCACACGCAGCGAGTCCCGTTTGCTCGTCGGCTCGATGATCCGGGCTAGCACCAAATCTCGGAACACTTCATCCCCACCGGCGGCCTGCCCGAAGCCAAGCGCCTCGTAAGCCCGGCACAACGCATCCCACAAGTGCCCCATCCTCGAGGCGACAATCTCCAGCGGGTCAGCAGCCGGGGTGCCGCCAAGACCAAGTTCCAGTTCAACTTGCCCGGCCGCCAGCCGGACCGCAGCAGCGGCTTTCAGCGCCTCCAACTCCATCGCGTCATGGGCCGAACCCAGATGCTCAATCTTGCAAGAGCCCCTCTTCGACGAATACACGATCTGGACCGCAGTCGCTCCCGACGCCGTCTTCACCGCCCGCACATACGCCACAACCCGAAAAAACGGCCACGCTTAGGGCACAAATCCAGCAGCCCGGGAAGGCAAAACCGCAGGTCACAGCGGTGCCCCCACTCCTGACCCGCAAAAGTGATAAAAGTCAGATTGCACCATCCTGTTTGCTGACCGCCCTGTTTGCCGACCGCCCGGTTTGCCGGACGCCTAGCCTCTGGAGACCCGGCCCCGAAGCGCCATGAACGCCAGCGTGTGGCTAACTGCGGCCACGGCCAGGATGGCGACGACGCCCTGCACAAGCGGGGTCGGTTGCCAGCCGCCGGTGAGCAGCGATCGTAGTGCCGCGAGGACATAGGTCACAGGGTTGTACGTGGCCACTGTCGACAGCCAACCGGTGAGAGCCGCTTGCGGCAGGAACGCCGTGGTCAGGAAGGCGAACGGGAAGAACAGGAGAAAGCTGGAGTTGACCGCGGCCGGGTTCCCGGTCTTGAGAGCGATCGCGT
This sequence comes from Actinomycetes bacterium, assembly GCA_037133175.1. GTDB lineage: Bacteria > Actinomycetota > Actinomycetes > S36-B12 > UBA10799 > ELA509. The sequence goes on along the minus strand of JBAXOQ010000251.1, from coordinate 4,819 downwards.
AGGGGAACCCGGTGAAGGCCAATCCCCACGCTCCGGCCAGCAGCAGGAACAGCAGGCAACCCAGGATGCCGGTCGAGAATCCCACACCGACGATCGCACCGAGGATCAGAACCGGTATCGACAACGCGATCACAAGCGCGAAGTCGGCAACCATGAGGCCCAGCAGCAGCGCAGGTCGACTCATGGGGGTGAGTAGAAGCCGGTCGAAGTAGCCGTCGTTGATGTCGCTCACGAGTGCGCTCGCGCGGGAGATACCGGTCACGGCGAAGATGATCGCGACTGGAAGTTGAAAGGCCTTGAAGTCCGAGACACCAGCAGCAGCTGCCACGTTGGACAGCGATCCGACGTTCACCACGAAGAAGAACACAGGAATGATCAAAGCAGGGATCACCGCCTCGGGCTCCCGCGGAATCTGCCGCAACGCGCGGATCGCAACTGAGGTGAGATCGCGTGCGAAGCCCGCGTGCCTGGCTATGACATCGCCAGCATGGGGGTCGTGGGCAGAGATGGTCTCGGCTGTGTTGGTGCTCATCGGATCTCCTCCGTCGGCTGCGCGGGTTCGGTGTCGGCACCGCGGTCGGCTATCCGAGCGCCGGTCACTGACAGGAACACGTCGTCCAAAGTCGGCGTACGCAGCGAGAGTTCCCGGACACGCAGGCCATCCCCGGCCTCAGCCAGGGCCAGCGCGACGGGGCTAATGGCTTCGGGACCATTGCTGACCGCGGCCGTCACTTCGAGGCCATTGATGTCGACTCGCTCGACTGCCGTAAGTGGTAACAGGGCACGTCGGGCGATCTCCGGGTCGCCATCAACGAGAGCCACGACAAGGTCGGTTCCGATGGACCGTTTGAGGGCATCGGGAGTTCCCTCGGCGACTAATCGGCCATGGTCAATGATCCCGACCCGGTCGGCGAGTTCGTCGGCCTCTTCCAGGTATTGCGTCGTCAGGAAGACGGTCATGCCAAGTTCCGCGTTGAGCCGCCGGACCTCATCCCAAACCTTGGCACGGCTGACGGGGTCCAACCCGGTCGTCGGCTCGTCGAGAAAAAGAACCCGTGGGTTATGCACCAGCGCAAGTGCGAGGTCGAGGCGGCGCTTCATGCCACCCGAGTAAGTGGCCACCCGGTCCTCCAGCGCTGGACCAATGTCAATGAGGTTGCGCAAGTCGCTCAGGCGGCGCTCGGTGTCCGACTTCGACAGCCCGTAGAAGCGCCCCTGCAGGCGCAGCATCTCAACGCCGGTCTGCTTCGGGTCCAGCGCAGCCTCCTGTAGGGCCACGCCGATCCGCAACCGCACTTGATCGGGAGACGAGGCCACGTCAAACCCGGCGACGCTGGCCCGGCCGCCGCTCGGCGCTATCAGGGTGCACAACACTCGCGTGACGGTGGATTTTCCGGCGCCGTTTGGTCCGAGGAAACCGTAGATTTCGCCACGGTCGACGGACAGATCGATGCCGTCCACGGCCAGCGTGGTCCCGAAGGAGCGCTTCAGTCCTTCGGCAAGGATTTCAGGAGAAGTCATAATGGATGGACGATAGCCACTGCCTGTTCGCGTCTCAATAGGGCACCCAAACTAGCCTGATTTGTCACCCCTGCAGTTGTCACCGCCCGGTCGGCCAAAGAGATCCGTCAGCCCCCCGATCAACCCTCGATTGGGCCTCAGGTTCGCGGCCCTTGATTGGCCTCCTGGCTTTTATCAAATTAGTGCGTACTGCTGGTCAGATGATGAGTGAGAGTGCGTCGGGTAGGTCGTCGGGGATTGGGTCTTGGGCCCAGCCACGGAACGGGCCTTGGCCTCTAGTTCGCGGTTCACACTCTTGTTACCACCGGTCAGCGCGATGAATCGGTTGCGTTTGACCGGAACCTGTCCGGCCACCGCTTTCTCCGCTTTAGCGACTTGCTGATCGATGCCGTGCAACGTGCGCCTGGCTCGGTCGGCTTTGTACTGGTAGTACACGACTTTGTCCCTGCGCCCGCTGGCTTTGTGCGCCTCGGTCGCGGGCCGGCGTTGGGCGAATACGTGACCATCAGGAATGTCCTGGCCGGGATGCTTGGCGCGCCAACGACCGACGACCTCGGGCAGTTGGCCGATCTTTGCGCCAAGGATGAACGAGAGCCCTGCATCTTCGATCGCCTCCTGGTTGGACTTGGAGACCATCCCGGCATCGGCGACCACTGTCACATCGGCTAGCTGGTGGGCCGTCATGAACGAGGTGATGACCGGCAGGATCGTCTTGGTGTCAGCCTTGTTGCCTTCGAACGCCTCGATCATCAACGGGAAACCGGAGGCATCAGTGAGTAAACCGATCGTGATCTGCGGCTCCAGGCGGCGTTCTTTGGAGAACCCGGCCCCCGGAACCCGTCACCAGTATCAGTCTCGAAGTACAGCGTGGACACGTCGCAAAGCACCAGAGATGCCGGACCCAACGCCGCATGCACCGCACACGCAGCGGCAAGTCTTTGCCGCCAGGGCGCCTCGGCATAGACCGGCAGACGCCTATTGAGCGTGGGATAGGACATCGCCGCAATACCAACCTCGTCCAGCACACGCAGCGAGTCCCGTTTGCTCGTCGGCTCGATGATCCGGGCTAGCACCAAATCTCGGAACACTTCATCCCCACCGGCGGCCTGCCCGAAGCCAAGCGCCTCGTAAGCCCGGCACAACGCATCCCACAAGTGCCCCATCCTCGAGGCGACAATCTCCAGCGGGTCAGCAGCCGGGGTGCCGCCAAGACCAAGTTCCAGTTCAACTTGCCCGGCCGCCAGCCGGACCGCAGCAGCGGCTTTCAGCGCCTCCAACTCCATCGCGTCATGGGCCGAACCCAGATGCTCAATCTTGCAAGAGCCCCTCTTCGACGAATACACGATCTGGACCGCAGTCGCTCCCGACGCCGTCTTCACCGTCCGCACTACGCCACAACCCGAAAATACGGCCACGCTTAGCGCACAAATCCAGCAGCCCGGGAAGGCAAAACCGCAGGTCACAGCGGTGCCCTCACTCCTGACCCGCAAAAGAGGACCCGAAAGGGCCGGTTTCTACGGTCTTCTTGATCTTTTAACAGGGGTCTTTGGGAGCGATTTCGAGGGTCAAACTCCGGGTCGAAGAGTCGAGAAATCTCGACCCTTTGGCTGCTTTCAGTCTACCTCGAGCGGGCAGGTATACCGAGCGGCCGACGACACAACCGGGAGGATTAGGGCATCGAACTACAAACGGCTACACTGTAGCCATGTCCGACAGTCAACCCCGAAACATAAGGCTCAGCCGTTCGGTTCTTGATCGGCTCGCTCGTCGCGCGTCCCGAGATCCAGGGATGAAGCCGTCCACGTTGGCGGCTTTGATGATCGACGAGGGACTTCGCATGGAAGAACACCCGGGAATAGTCTTTCGAAGCGGCCCCACGGGCAGACGCGCGGTCATCATCGGTGCAGCAGATGTCTGGGAGGTGATCCGGGCGGTCCGTTCCGCCAGAGAGTCAGAGCCGGAACTGACTGAGCAAGAGGTCATTGAGATGGTCAGCAGTAACTCAGGCCTCGACCAAACGCATGTCCGTACCGCGATCGAGTACTGGGGTTCGTACCCGCAAGAGGTTGATGAACGGATCGCCCAGACGGCTGCGGCAGAACAAGACGCCATGGCCGTTCTGGCTCGCACGCACGAGCTCCTGACACACTAGTGGCACGATTCCTGCTCGACGAGATGCTCACTGCGGTGATCGCTGCTCAGCTCGAAGTCCACGGCCACGACGCGCAAGCAATCCACAGCCGACCGGAGCTACGTGGCATCCCCGACGACCAAGTACTCGAACGTGCCGCTGATGCCAGCAGGATCGTGGTCACCACCAATATCGACGACTTCGTGAGCCTGGACAGGTTGTGGCGTCAGACGGGCCGAGCGCATTCGGGCATTGTGCTCATCAGCAATAGTGCATTCCCCCAGAACAACTCGTTCATCGGCGCGATAGTCACAGGGCTCTGCTGCGCGGCCCAGACCGGCGATCTTCCGGGGTCCGGCGAGCTCAAGTTCCTCGCGCGCGGCGCGTAGATCGCCAGTTCACACGGCGATACGCGTTGCGAATGATCCTCGCTGACGTTCCACGCCGAACCAGCTGAGGCCACGTGGATTGCCAACAAAGCTGCAGTCCGCACCGCACGAAAAGTCAGGCGCTGTCACACCCGCAGCAGTAGTTATGCTCGTGCCCAGACATCAGATTGGAGCGCGGCGATGACGGTGGGGTTGGCGCGGGACGCGACGGGCGGTGCTCGGCTGGCCGTCATCGGTGACGTGTCCGGGCACTTGTTGCCGCTGGTCGAGCAACTCATCGTGCTCGGGGTCGATGTGGATACCGCCGTGATCCCGGATGGGCTGATCATTTGTCAGGTCGGTGACTTGATCCACAAAGGGCCGGACAGCGACGACATCGTTGGACTGGTCGACCGGCTGATGACGGTGAACCCAGGCCAATGGGTGCAACTGGTCGGCAACCACGAAGCGCAGTACCTTCCCGGTGGCACCCGGTTCTGGTCCCAGAACCTACGCCCCGACACGGTGCACACCCTGCAGCAGTGGTGGGCCGATGGACAGATGAGCGTCGCTGGCGCGTTTGAGATCGCGGCCGGTCCCGGCCGCACTGGTGCCGTCGACGACTGCTCCTCCGGGGACCTGCTGATCACGCACGCAGGGTTGACCGCCGGAGCGTGGCGACTGCTCGGTCAGCCCTGCACAGCTCGGCAGGCGGCCGAGGTGCTGAACCTCGCGCAGGCACCCGTTGTGTGGCGCGAAGGCACCATGATCACCGGGATCGACGACCTGGCCGCCGGAC
>JBAXOQ010000250.1:0-6881 GCA_037133175.1 Actinomycetes bacterium | reverse complement strand
TGCGGGCGATTCACTGCCGGATGCCTTCGCCACTGTCGCAATTGCGGCGACCGATCCGGTGACCCAGGCGTCGTTCTCCGCGTTGGGCAACACGCTGCGCACCGAGGGGCAATGGTCACTGCTGGCCAACCGCCTGCAGATGGGCTGGCCTACCGGCCAGCGTCAGCTCAATCTTCCGGTGAAGCGCAACATCAAGTACGCCCCGCCCGAAGCCCTGACAACGGCACTGGAATCGTGCGAGCCGACCCAGGATGGCTTTCGTGCCGCCCTGACGCTGTACTGCGCTGGCCGGTCTGCGGACCTGGCGGTGCAACCCGCTCATGCCACCGCGGATACCGCGAACCTGCTCAGCTGGCTGGCCAGCATCCGAGATTCCATCCGGGGACGGGTGGATCCGCAGATCGCGATCCGGGTGGACACGATCTGTGTGCTGGTCGGTCAGGTGCTGCCTCACACCGATGACCTTGCCCCCGGAAGCCGGGAGCTTCACATCCTGATCCGCACCGCGACCGACTACTTGCCGGAGACCTTGGGACCGTATTTGTCGCTACCGCAGTCGTACCGCGACCAGGCGCAACTGACCGGCGGCCAGACCGCCACCGAAGCCCTGTGCGCCCAACTAGACCTGATCACCAAGACCGTCGAGGAAATCCGCAACACTGTGTTGCAGGCCGACAGCGATCGAATGCTGGCAAACGGCCGGTTTCTGCAGGAAACGTTGGGGCAGTCCCAGCTTTCCCTGCCGCAGTCGCAGGAGCCGACAGGTGCGGGCACAAACCCCGAAACCTGACTGCCCGGCTTCTTGACCGAGAGCGCATCGTCAGTACGGTGCGGCCACGGCCTTGGCCCAGGCCGTGCTGACGTGGAAGGCGCCGCCCTGATCGACCGTCGTGACAACGACAGTGGCCGGCACCCGGTTTCCGGTGGCGGCCTCAATCGTCACCGAACCTGTCCAGCCATTCCAGCCGGTCACTGTCCGCAGGAAGTCGGTGAGCTTCGTAGCATCCCAGCCGCCAACCTTGCGCCCACCATCGACGAGCAGGTTCAGCGAGTCGTAGGTGTAGGGGCTCCAGGTGCCCGGCGGCCGCCCGAATTGACTCTGGAACGCCGAGATGTACGCGCTCGATCCTTTGAAGTCCGAGGGGGCAGGCACGCCCACGACATCGCAATTGCGCGCACTCGCAACACCGGCGTCGGTGATATACCCCGAGTCGTAGGAGGCGTAGTCCAGCAGGCACCGGACGCTGGCCTGGCCTTTCGGCGCGACTGTGACCTCCGCGGCGATCTTGGCCCCTTCGGGGTAGTACACGGCCGGGTAGATCACGTCGGGCTTCTTCGCCTCGACCTGCTTGAGCGCTTTTGCGTAGCTGGCAAGCCCCGGCTTGATCGGCAGGTAGCTGGTCACCTTGATGCCGGCAGACTCCAACTTCTTCTTCACCGCCGCAGAGGTGGACTTGGTGTAATTCTGCGTCGAGTCGTAGAGGATGCCCACCGACTTCGCCTGGTAGAACTTGCCAAGCGCGTCGGCCGTCACCGGAGCGATCTGGTTAGTCATCGGTTGCAGGGTGAAACCCTTGCCGTCAGTCGAGTTGTCCGACGTCAGTCGAATCGGCACGATCCCTGCCTGCAGGTACAGCGGAAGCGTCTGCGCGCCGACCGCGGAGTTATAGGGCCCGACGACTCCGCTCAACCCCCCGGAGATCGCCTGCTTCGCTGCCGTCACGCCCGTCGCAGGATCGGCGGCGTCGTCGATCGGAATGATCTCGATCTTCCGTCCCAGCACGCCACCGTTGGCGTTGACCTGAGCGGCCGCCAGCTGCGCGCCTTCAAGCATTCCCTTGCCGAGCGCCGACTGGCTGCCGGACAATGGGCCCTCCAGCCCGATCCGCCAAGTCTCCGCACTTGCGCTGGTGCTTGGGCTGCCCGAGGCCGCGGACGAACCGCTTGAGCCGCAAGAGGCGACACCCATCGCGACGACGACCGCGATACCCAGGACCCCAAGGGACTTGCCTGTGACACTCACTTCAACTGCCTCCAGATTCCTAGACTGCGGGTAGCGGCCGACGCTGCAACACCGATGGCCCGCGACATCAACGGTTCCCAGTCAGCATCATCCCGCCGCCTCGCCTGACACTACATCCGTCGACACTCCATGACAGCCAAGCTCGCCCAGACTCCCCGGCGCACCCACACGATCGTCAACCGACCTTCAGTTGCTCGTCGCCGAACGTCGCGACCAAATCCAGATGCCCACCCAACGCGGACACGTAACGATCCAGGACATCCAGGCCGGATACTTCACCATGCTCAATCTGGGAGACTCGCCCCGCGCTCACCCCCATCGCTTCGGCCACCTGGCTTTGGGTGAGCCCCCTACTGCACCGAATCGCGGCCAAGTCGTGAGCGCGTACCCGCGCCATCAGCTGCGCTGCGCGTTCCGCGAGCACCGGCTCCCCCACTCGATCGACGTGTCGCTGGCGCACGTCGGACCACTTCTTGACACCCATCGTCAGTCACCTTCCTCGTCGCGGCGGAATGCCACGTACTCGTCGAAGAGTCTTTCCGCCTGTGGTACCGCCTCGCGGTACCACTCGGACCAGGCACCGGACTTGTCGCCCGCAACCAGCAGGATCGCGCTGCGCCACGGATCGAACGCGAACAGAATCCGGATTTCGCTGCGCCCCGCAGAACCCGGTCGAAGTTCCTTCAATGCATGCATCGACGCGCCCTTGAGTCTGTCGACCAGCGGTCGTCCGAGGCTCGGACCCACGTCGGTCAGCACCTCGATCGCGGCCACCACAAGCTCGTAGGAAACGAGATCCGAGGTCGCCAAGCTGTCCAGCCATGCGTCCACCTCATCGGTTAGGTACAACTCCCACACGGACTACCACCCCCGTGCAAAACTATAGTAGAAGCTAAACTCCGCACACGCCAATTCGATCTGCATGTGGATTCAAGAAGTCCGACCGCGTGCCAAGTAGCAAACAATCCCTGGTAGTTGCCAGACGACTTGAATCCACAGGACCGATGGGGATGGAGCGCCCTGTCAGTTCTTCACGGCGGTATTCGGGCAGGCAACGTCCACGGTCGGTCGCTTCAGGGTCACAAGGTAGTCGATCCCGGGCGCGTCGACGCAGGCTGAACCGGCCCCCAGAAACGGCGTGTGCACCGTTCCCACGTACGTGACCACCCGGCTGTTGCGGAAGGTGCGTGCCACGTCGGTGGCCCACCCGTACTGGGTGAGGGCATCGCGGGTGGTCCCCATGACCAGCACCGGGGTCACCGTGTTCGTGAAGTCCACCGGGACCGGGTCCGGGGTCACGTCGACACCCTCGCAGAAGAACACGCCCTGGCTGGCGCCCCAGCCGAACACCGGGGCCGTGCCGCGGATTCGGGCGGCCATCGCGGCCTGTTCGTCGCGGGTCATCCGCTGCGGATAGTCCAGACAGCCCACGAAGGGCGGCGCTCCGCCGTTGATCGAAGGCCCTTGGGTCCACGGCATCGTGTCGAGGGCAGCCTTGGCTTTCGTCTGCGCAGCAGCGGTGCCGAAGATCGCCGCGTCGACGGTGGCTAGCAGCTGAACCGCGCTGGAGTAGTCACTCTGGCCCTTGACCGAATTCGCGACGATGGCCTGGACGGACCAGTGCGTCACCTGAGCCCCTGACGGCAGGGTCAGCGCCTGCGACGTCAGAGAGTTGATCACCCGGTCGTACTGCTGCTCAGCCAGTGGGTAGGCCTCGAAGAAGAAGCCCACTGCGTTGTCCGGTGACGTGGCCGAGCCGTACGCGAAGCTCTGCCAGGTGCCGGCAGGATCCACCGGGGACGACAGCAGCATCGCCCTTACCCTGTCCGGGTAGTCGTGCCCGTAGACGTAGCCAATGCGGGTGCCGTAGCTCGTTCCCCAGTACGTCAGCTTCGTATCCCCCACCGCCGCACGCAGCCGGTCGAGATCGCGCGCGTTGGCATTCGTGCTGATGTACGGCACAACGTCCGGGTAGCGCTTGGCGCATTCCTGGTTTGACGTCTTCGCCGCGGTTCGCATCTGGTCGACCACGGAATTCCAGTCCACCGTTCCGGTAGCCGGCAACTCATAAGTTGCGTCCTTGCACTCGGTCAGGCCAGAGGAACGTCCCACCCCCCGCGGGTCCCAGGTGACGAAGTCGAAGCGCTGGCGCAGCTGCTGTGGCAGAGCCGGAACAACCTGCGGCGCAAGGCTGACACTGGACACCCCCGGACCGCCGGGGTTGAAGAACAGGCTCCCGATCCGCTGGCCCGCGGTTCCGGTCGCCTTTGCGCGGACGACGGCCAACGAGAACGTCCCGGCCCCGGCGTCCGCGTAGTTCTTCGGCACGACCAGCGTGCCGCAATCCAGACCGTCGAGTTCCTTCTCGGTACAGGGCTTCCAAACCAGCGAAGTCGGCTCAGGAACCCCCGAACTACTCGCGCTGGGAGTCGGAGTACCCGAACCGGAAACCCCCGGACTAGATACTGATCCCCCGCTGGAATTACCAGCACACGCTGTCAGCGAAAGTATGGCGACGACGACCAACGCGCTTGACCTCATGGCAATTCTCCACAACACCGCGAACCGCCGACGACGCCGCCGGAGGGAGCGCACCCGAGTACCCACCGCCATTGTCTCACCGATATGGCTCAGACGGCGGCAGTCAGCTTCGTTTCACCACAACGGCGTAGCCGCGAGCAGAGCTAGTGGGCCAACTCGCCACCCGGCGGACTCGTTTCGCTAGTCAGGGTCAGCGGTGCCGCTTTGCCATACAGCCAACCTTGTCCCATGCTCCAACCCTGGGCGATGAGAATGTTCGCCTGCTGTTGCGTTTCGACGCCCTCGGCGATGGTGGCCAGACCCAACCCGTCTGCCAGGCCGACCAACCCTTTGGTGAGCATGGTCGGTCGGTCCACGGCTGCGCCGGTGATTTGTTGGGTGAAGGACAGGTCGAGTTTGAGGCCGGTGATGGGCAGGTCGCGCAAGTGGCTAATCGAGGAATAGCCGGTGCCGAAGTCGTCCACCCACCATGAGACACCGAGGTCGGCGACCGCTCGCGTCGTGGTCTGGACGGCATCGGTGACGTGGAACAAGGCGGTCTCGGTAACCTCGACCGGGAGCTCGAACAACCCCGAATCGACCAAGTCAAGATCCAAGGCCAGCCAGCTCGACCCGACTAGGTCCTCCCGCCCGGCAGACACCGAGTCGCACATGGCTCGGTTGGCATCCAGGAACTCGAAGTCGACCGGGCTGCCGGCGCACCCGCTACGGGCCGATCCTCCACAGCAACACGCTCCCACACTTGTCAACCGTGAAGCAGCGCACGCGACGCGAGATCAGGTGGTCTACCTGGCCAAAGCAACCTTCTTCCACGTGCCTCCGGGACCCGCCCGTTGGACGGCGAAGTCCCAGTGCCTGGAACCCTTGAGGTTGGGGTTAACGTTCACGTACAGGTCGTCGCGTCCGTTCACGGCCTTGACCTTCGCCGTGGCAGCGCCCTGGGCCATGTAGTCCACCGGCATGGCGCCGGTGTCGCGGGTGGCGAGGAAGGCGACCCGGTTGTGTCGGACGATGGCGGTGTAGGGGCTGGACTGACCATCCGTACCTTCGGACGCATCCTTGGCCAGAAGATTGCACCACCCCTTGGTTTTCGTGTCCGAGCCAGTACCGAACCCCGAGGCACTCGTCGAGCCAACCACCTGAGCTCCCTGCGCGGGCGCGACCGCAACCAACCCAAGTGCCACAACCAGGACCGCGGCAACAGACGCCGCGATCACCCGAGCAAACCCGCGATGTTGCTTCTGCGACCCGGACCGATTCTCGACCATCAAGCCCGGCGATTCCATGCCTCACCCCCTACGGTAAAGCGCACTAACCGTGCAATGCCTCGGACAACCAATCGAGGTTAGGCTAACCTAACCATCGCTACAGCCTGCCGGACAGGAATCAGGACTGACAGAACTGCCAGACTGACGGCATGGTCGAGGCCCAAACCCTGCGTCACTACCAGTTGAGGGATACGTTCACCCCCGTTCATCCGATTCACTCCTACCAGGCGTGGCGGGGGGACACGGTCAGGTTCGCCTTCACTCACAAGATCACGTTGGGTCATCCTCATTGGGACGTCACCGACCGAGACGAGGCCGCGCTCGCGGCGCTTCAGCTTCATCCACTGCATGCCGGTTTGACTCTGACGCTGCAGGTACCGGACCAGCCCGACGTCACGATCCGCCAACATAGCGTGAAGAAGTGGGAGATCGTGTTCCCCGACTTCTCGCTAACTGTCAACAAGACTGATGACTACAAGTTGCCGATCCTGGACAAGGACGGCACCCGCTCGCCGCGCTACATCATCTTCCATCCCAACGGCTTAGAAGCCGATGCGATCCGAATCTACGGACCGCCGGGGAAGTTCGGCAGCGTCCACGTCGCCAAGATGCGCCCGCTCACCGCTTTGTCACTGGCGGTGGGGATTGCCTACCGAGACCGGCAGATTGCTGTGGCCGACGGAATCTTCTCGGCCGCCACCTACATTGGGGACTAGATCCGATCCCTGCCACCGCCACGAGGAGGTTCGTCGAAGTGAGTGTGTGGAGCACTGCGCGCCGCCCGCGGGTCTGGATACCGACGCTCGTGCTGCTCGTCGCTGTGGTCGGTGCTGCCGCCTTCTTCGTGTTCCGCAACCGCGAGCCTGCGGTCGATAACGGCGCACCCCAGAACCGCGCAGTCGACGGACAACTGCCGTGGATGGCAGCGCTGCTAAGCGGATCCGGGCCCGATGACTGGTCGCTTGAGTGCGGCGGGTCGGTGATCGCCCCGCAGTGGGTGCTGTCCGCCCGACACTGTTTCGAGCCGGTGTTCGGCGGCGAGCCTGACC
>JBAXOQ010000249.1:0-6896 GCA_037133175.1 Actinomycetes bacterium | reverse complement strand
ACCAGCATTCGTACGCACCTGCTGCGCGACGGCTGCGAACACCCCGGGATGATCCACTTTTGTCCGGTGTGCGGCACGCCCGCTGTCGTCGGCCCGGGGCCAGGACGCCCCGCCGACGCCCAAGGTCCGTGAGGGCGGTGGGCATTTGGGCGTCGTTGCTCAGCTTCGAATCCCGTGACGAGTTTCTTCAGACACTGTCCGCGCCGGGTTACCCGCCGTCCCGATCGATGACCTGTCCGACGACGACGCACCGTGGGTGTATCAGGGATCGCACGTCCTGCCGACAGTCACGGGCCCGAGCAGCACGCAGCAAATGGAGGTCGCCGCCGTGCCGGACCATGTGGGTGCCTACCGGGCCGGGCTCGGCGACGACATCGACCATTCTGCGTACCGCACACCGTTCCTACGGATCGGTATCGGCCCCGACATCGGCGAGCAGACCGTGTGGTGCTGAACGAACAGCAGATCCGCCGGCTGCGTGAAACCCTCACGCAATGGCTGGAACCGCGGCTCACACAGCCACCCACAGGCACCGGCACACCGTGGCCCACCTGCGGCACCCCGTGCACGACACATCCACCGACACCACAGTTCTGGAGTGAGGCAGTGACTACCGGTGACTGGCTGATCGACAGGCTGACCACTGCACCGGCGCGGCCCACGACCGGTGATGCGGCCCTGGCCATGGCTGCGGTGGACATCCCGGACCCGGGCCAGGACGCCGCGACCCGACCGGTTATCGCCATCGCCATCGACGGGGTACTCAACGCATTGGGTGAATCAGCCCGCGAGGAGCCCAGGGTCACTCTTGTTACAACAGTGATCCCGGCGTGGGCCACCGCCGACGCCAGGTTCCTATCCGGGCGCGGCATGTGGAACGACCCGCTGCGGGTCTGTGCGGACCCCGAGCACGGCGTGTGGCTGCGGTCGGTGATCGCCCGCGGTGTTGATGTCGTGTGGTGCACATCATGGGAAACCGCAGCCCCGGTCGTGTACGGGCCACTGCTCGGTTTGCCGCCGCTACCGGTGGTGCGCCTAACCCCGGTGCAGGGCGTCTTGGCCGGTCGCGGCACTGCTCAACCGGTCGACTACAAAGCCGCCGCCCTGACGCACTTGTTCCCCGGGCGGCCGTTGGTCTGGCTCGACGATGACAACGCGTCCTACCGTCACGGCGGCTGGCGGCCCCCGATCTGGCCCACCCTGGTTCCCGAAATCCATGGGTTCACCGGGCTCGCTGCTGACATCCGCGACGAGGTGGACGCCTGGCTCGACGCCGGTCCGGCCTGCCCGCAAACCCGATTCGATTAGATGCCTCGCGCCCGGGCACAGGGCGAGCACGGGGACCTTCTGGAAGGAGCGAGGTGGAAAGTTCGTACCACTGACGGCGGGGTGACGCTGTGCTACTACAACGAGCGAGGCCGACGGGGATGGTCCGTGCGGCCCACCGCGAAGATGCGCCGCACGCACACTTTGCCCACCCAGCTGTGGGTGGACGACGTGAGCGCGACACTCGGGGAGCCCCTCACCGTGACGATCGGTTCCGGGCATTGGGATGAGGACCTGAACAGGTTGGTGAAGCCGCCGCAGTTCAAGTGGGGCACCGTCAGCCGCGTCGACGTGCTGCACGCCCCCCACGTCGACTACCGGCCGTTCGACACGTGGCGCAACCGGCTTCCGGACCTGGGCGCTGCTCGCGACGCCCAGGTCGCCGCCGCGTCGACCGCCGCGCCATTCGGGCTCGGCGAGGTCGCGTTCAAGGACCGCGTGGGGATGAGTGCCTGGGCCGGAGACACCCCGATCACCCTGGCAGTCGACGGGGATTTCTTCACCATCGAAGCGCAAATCCCGGACGGAGACATCCGAGGTAAAACCACATACGGTTGGGCCACCCTGGACGTTGGGCCAGTCGGCAAATTGCGGGCCAAGCAGGGGTCCGGCCTGGACCCAGCCACAACCGCCACCGTTCTCGCCGCCGCCTGGACAACGTTTGATCGGCGCTCCCGCTGCTCACATCCGCACCCCAGCGACCCGTACTGCCGCGACTGCGGGGCCGGGGTTGACGATCGGGGTAACCCCGATGGGTGAGAACGGACAGTTGGACCACACCCCAGCCGCCACCGAGGAAGACGAGGCGGAGTTGGAAGAGGCCGTCGCCGTCCTCGCCGACCCGAGCCCCTGTCCGCCAATCGACAGGCCCACGCTGAAGGGCTTCACGACGAGAGCCACCTCACCAAAGAACAGACTCTCGATCTAATTCGAACCAGGCGCGACCGAGACGTCAGCCGGTGAACCAAGGACACACGGTCGGCAGCGCCGCCAAACGGGACGCAGTCAACATGTCTCCGGACGCTTCGGCGCTGGGAGTTGCCGGTTGCGTTGAAGCGATTCGCTGGTTCGCTCGGGACACCGGAGTTCGCGCCGTCCAACTACGAAACCAGCGCTGTGCAGGTCCCGCTCGCCCCTGTGCCCGCACATCCCGGCGAGGAACCCGGCTGATCGCCGGGCACCGCCCGGCGCCGGGAGCATCCACGTCCGCAGCCTGGTACCGGTACGTGAGCCGGTCATGCAAACCGCCCCATATCGGGCGGGGAACCCGTCTGCGAGGCTGATTCCGCGAACTTTCTGTCTCCGACCAGATTTGCCTTCCGCGATCCAGATTCTGGACCAAGCTCAAGAACGCGGGCTTCGAACTGAGGCTTGCGGTGAACCCGTCTTGAGCGTGTCAACGGAGCTCGCCTCGTGGCACGGCGGAGTCCCCGCGCACACGTAGCTCCGCCCATTCCCTTGGCACTCCGGCCTCGGTCAACTGAGCTATTTCTTCTTCTTCCTCTCGAATCTTCTTCGCTTCGTTGCAGCACTGGTCCCGTATCGCTCGGAGCCGCCGATACAGGTCATCGCATTTGAACGTCCGGGAGTGGAAATCCGGGTCATGCACGGCGTCGGCGGCCTCAGCCAGCATTCGCTGGTAAATGTCTTCCAAGTCCGCGTCGGGAAGCAGCCCCCATGTGCTGACCGCCCTCCTGGCCGCGTCCTTGTCGCCTTCGCCACCATTGGAGTCGTCAGATAGCAAGGCACCGCCAAAGGCTTCAGGCACGAACACGTCAATCTTCTCCGTTTGCCCGTCGTACGCGATGTTGTGTCGGAACTCGTCCTTGAACCATGCTTCGAAGTCGATCTCGCAAGGCTCCTCGCCTGCCGAGATGATGCTTTCTTGATCGCTTTCATCCAGCGTGGGCCACACGTCGCCAATGTCTGAACCCGCGCTTTCCAGCTCATCGAAAGCATCTCGTGCGGAAGCGTCAAGCCGGTCTAGGACCTCTCGATCCCGCAGCCATTCCTCGATCCTCGGGTCAAACTCAACCATGTCTCTCCCCCAAAGGTTTAAGTTGGTCGTCGTCTCGCAGTTTTGGTGGACCTATGCTACTGGCCGCATTCACAGCGGGTAGGCGGATTCCAGGGAGTGGCTCGGCCGTGCATCTGTCTGTCGTGACCAGCTACGATCAGCGCAAGGATTGATCAAACTAGCGTTCCGCTCCCCAGTTGCACCCGTTCCCGAAGAAGCACCTGTGATGCCGACTGGCTCGCTCGGTTCTCGAGGGTGTTGTCAAGTGGGCGGATGCCGGTATTGGGACCGCCGCAAGCGAATTTGTTGGGGTGACAGGCAGCCGTCGCCCATCGTCTGAAGCCTGCGGCGCAGGCGGAACGGGTCGAGTTTCTGGTCGACTGTCATGTGGTGTTGTTCGTGCACCCAGTTTGTTCAGGATCTGATATCGGCGCCTAACTGCGAGCGCGTTCCAGTTCGACTCCCAGACTCAAATGGGCGGCGAAAGTGTTTCGGTCATGCGGTCCTGCGGCAGTGCGTGGGGAATCGGGCTGTCTGGTCCTCCGACGGCTCAGATGTGGTTGCTGCACGTCGGACTAGCCATTCATGCCGAACTAGTACCGCCGCAGATTCCTGGTGACCGTCATGTCCCCCGGCTAGGGGACATGACGACGTCCGAATCGTTTCTTAGAATTGTTGCTTGGACCGGATTCGGGAGTCTGCGTGATTGTCGCGCTGGAGCCGAGGATGCGGGCACTCGCGAGGGAGCGACGACGCAATATGGCTGTCAAGAGATCTATCCTGATAACAGTGTCCGCGGTGGTTGCGCTGCTAGTGGCCGCCCTGGTGGGGGCCACCCCGGCCGTGGCAGTGTCGATGACGCCGGGCACCGTCCGGATCGTCGGACACATCAGCGCCCCGCCCGGGCAGTCTCTGTCCGAGGCGGGCTCGATGTTCTTCCTGACCGCCTACGACGACAGGACGTCCCCGCCGACCGGTCTGAACGGGACCGCGGTCAGCACTTCCGGTCCGAGCGCCGGGGATTTCGAGGTGTGGAACCTGCCCGCCGGGGCCACCGTGCACATCACGATGGACATTCATGTGTGGTGCGCGAACGGTCTGGATCTGCCCGGCTGGCAGGTCCCGCCGCTGACCGGGATTGCCCTGCCCGCACAAGAGGGCACAACCTTGACCCTGCCGGACATCCAGCTCACGCAGGCGCCGCCGGGGCCGAGCCCGACCCTGGTTGGCAAGGTTACCGGGCCCGGCGGAACCCCCCTGAACGTCAGCACGGTGGACATGGACATCACCGCCACCGACTCTGGCAAATACGTGGGACATGCGTTCGTCAGGGACCAGCAGTGCGGGTTGAACTTCGCGCTGGCCGGACTTCCGGCCGGCCGCGCCAAGCTCACCATCAAGATCGCTGACCGCGCTGAGTACGGGGCCACGTACCTTCCCCGGACCTTGACCGGTGTGATCGTGGACCTGGCGCCCGGTCAGCAGACCGTTCTGCCGACGATCGAGCTGGCCCGGGCCGGGGTCGTGACCGGGCACCTGACCGGTCCGGGCGGCGTCCCGCTCGTCCCGATGCCATCCGGCGGGCTGTACTCCGGGTTGAGCGTGACCCCGTACAGGGGCACCACCGACCTGTCAGAGAAGTACTCCAGTGTGGGCAGTACCGTCTTTCGTTCCGGTCCCCGCCTGGGCGACTATGAGATCCGCGGGCTGCCCGCAGGGCAGATCACGCGGCTCATCGTCAGCAGTTCCGACCACGTGTACGCCAAAAGCATTGTGCCTGTGAACCTGACGGCGACCCCTGGAGCAACTGTGGTCGGTCCGACGGTCGAGCTCGACTGGTGGCACGCAGCCGTGCCGCAGCACGTAGTCGGGGTCGCCTCGATGATGAAGGCCAAGTCCGGCAGGACCGTAAAACTGCCGGCTCGCACCGACGGCGGGAGCAAGATCACCTGGTCGAGCCAGAGCAGCCGCATCTGCCGGGTGCACGGAAGGACCCTGGTGTCGACCGGGAGGGTCGGGATGTGCCGGGTGAAAGCTATCGCGAGCGCCGCCTCCGGGTTATCTGCTTTGCAGGCACGATTCAGTGTTCGTGCAGTGCGCAGATGACGGGGCCGGTAGGGACCGCGACGCCGGTTTGACTGAGCAGCGACACCGTCTCGCTCAAGGCTACGGCTGGCCGCGCCAGGAGTCGGTGTTGGACCTGACCACGGTGCATGGCGGCGGTGTCACTGGTTGTCTTCCCTGGTCCGCCGACATCAGTGTTGGACCACGGGGGGCGGGTGGCAGGTCCGAACAGACGGGGATCTCTAGATGGCTCGCGCGTCAAGGTCCGCCTCGATCGCAGCTCCGAGCCGCTGCGGATCCACCGGCGTCGCAGCGTCAACCGGCTCATGTTCCCGACCCCCGTTGCACCCTCCGGCCTCATTCTCGGTCCACCCCGTCAGGCGCCGCCTCGTGAGTTCGAGGCTGTAGTGCCAGTCCAGGGCGGCTCCGGCGGCCCTGGACACGGGGATGAACGCGGTGATCCAGGCGGTGCGCAGCGCCGACAGTTCCTCGACCAGCGGCCAGTGCTGATACCAGCACAACGGGACCTCGCTCAACGGCAGGTTGTAGTGGTGGCGCAGCCACTCGACCCAGGTGGCGAGCGCCTCCCACTCGATGGCCGCCTCACCGGATGTGAGGTCGCGCCAGCAGATCGTCAGCGGAATCTCGTCGGCCAAGTCCGTGGTCATCGTTGCTCCTGTACGACCGGTTGATGGTTCAGCCACCTGGTTCTAAGCCGTCCGATCAGGGCGTCGGTAGCTGTGCGACGCGCCATGGTGCGCCACTGCGGGTATGTATCGAGAACGCGGTGCAACTGCTCGTGGTGATCTCGGCACATCGGGATCAGATCCTCGAATGCTTCCGCGCCCACGTTGTCGTAGGCGCGGTGGTGCAGGTCAAGGGTTCGACCGGTTTCCGAGTCAGCCCATGGGGCATCGCACACGGCACACGCCGGGTCGGCCCCATCATTGCGGCGCCGGTACTCCCCCACCCACCACATGCGGCGCCGCTGCCACTGCTCCGAGTTCATGTATTCGGCAATACCGGTCCGGTACACGGCGCGGGCTTGGGAGCGTCGCGCCCGCTCACGTTGTCTGCGCATGGTCCTGCCGTTGGCTCAGGTCAATTGTGGCCGGTTCGGCGTCGGGGTTGTTCCGTCCCGCATCGTCCCCACCGGCTCCATTGATCAGGTCATAGACCTGTTGGCGGTCCTTCTCCAACCGCCGCGCGTCCGGGCGCGTCCGCCAGTCGGCCAGGTCGACGGCGTGAACGCCGGTGTTCTTGATGATTCCCAACGCTTGGCCCTTCGGGATCGACTGCAGGATCGACACGTCCAACACGGGCACGACGGTGTGATCGGTGCGCGTCGACTCGGCGAAGAACCAGTTGCGGTGATTGGTGGACACTTGCCGGATTCGCCGACCCGCGCCCAGGGCAACGATGTCCTCCAGGTCGTGGCGGTTGGTCAAGCCGCCGAACACGAGCCGCCAGTTGGAGGCGTCAAGAATGG
>JBAXOQ010000248.1:0-6903 GCA_037133175.1 Actinomycetes bacterium | reverse complement strand
GCATCATGCCCAAGCCGAACCAAACCTGACCCAATCCCCAATCCCTGAGCTTCGGCGCGGGCATCGGGGCAGGCATCGGCGGCGGGCCTGGTGCGTAGGGGGCGCTCACACCACCATGGTGTCCTAATCGAGGCGTAGACAGGGCCTGCAACCGCACATATGATGCTCCGAACACTGATCACTGGCCGCCGCGGAATCCAACGATCCGGCACGAACCATCGAGGAAGAGGATGTCCATGTCCAGGGAACCCGGCGACACCAGTTCGTCACGACGGACGCCGGCAGCGCGCACCTGGCTGACTGCACTCGCAGCGGTCGGCGCAGCACTCGTGATCGCCAGCTGCAGTTCGACCGCAACGTCGGGAGCCTCCAGTTCGCCTACCGCCTCCGGATCCGGCGACCCCCTCAGCGGAATAGCCATACCGGCGGCTTTCACCGCCCTCACGCTGGCGCCGATCAGCTCGCCGACGTTCCCTTTTCAGGGCACGGACGGCAAGTACCACGTGGTGTACGACCTGCAGCTGACGAACTCCTCACCCTTGCCGGCGTCGCTGGAGCGCATCGATGTGGTGGATGCGTTCAACCCCGGGAACGTCCTGGCATCCTTCTCGGGCAAGCAGCTGGTCGATCCGAAGTGTGAACCTGGCAGCGACTGCAACCGCCTGCGGATGCTGCCGTCCGCCAATGCCACGAGCGCAGCGATCCCGGCACAGCAGTCGCGGGCGCTGTTCATTGACTTCACCGTCGCCTCCCCGACTGCCACACCGAAGGCTGTGCTGCACCATCTGTACGGGACCGGTGCGGCCAATCCGCCGGCCAAGGCTGCCACACCCATCAACTACCTGGCTGCCCCGTTCAACATCTCAGCTGGCACGCCGCGGGTCATCGGCCCGCCCGTGAAGGGCAACAACTGGATCGCGCTGAACGGGTGCTGCGAGCCGGGTTGGCCGCACCGCACATCGCTGAGCACGTTCAACGGCAAGCTGACCAACAACCAGCGCTTCGCCATTGACTGGAAGCAGGTCAACGACCAGGGCCAGTTCTATACCGGTGACAAGACCAAGAACGAGAGCTACGTCGACTACGGTGCCAACATCTACGCAGTCGCGGACGGCACGGTGGTATCGATTCTCGACACCGTGGACGCGAACGCTCCGGGGGTGCTTCCCGCCAACGATCCGGTCCTCGGACCGAAGCTGACCGTCGAGAACGTCGACGGCAATCACATCATCCTGGACATCGGCGGCGGGGTGTACGCGATGTACGCCCACCTGATCAAGGGGTCGATGACGGTCAAGCCCGGTGACACCGTGAAGAAGGGCGACGTCATCGCCAAGCTGGGCAACACCGGCAATGCGAATGCCTCGCACATGCACTTCCAGCTGATGAACGCCGCGCAGCAATTCAATGCCGACGGGCTTCCCTACGTGATCGACAGTTTCACGTACCAAGGCCAAGTGCCGGCGAAGCTCATCCTGGGCGCCGACGACTACCTGACTGGGAAGTTCCTGACCGACAAGTTGCCGGCAGGCCAGCCGCGCACCGACCAACTGCCGCTCTCGCTGGCGATCGTCGACTTTCCCTGACCTCGACGAAGAAACCGACTGGCCCTGAAGCTGATCAGCCCCGCTACCTGCTGCGTTCGAACGCCGCGAGTGCCTCACGCAAGTAGCTGAAGGCGGGCGTGAGTTCGCCGCGATGGGCGACCACCGCGGACGCCAGCTCCGGCGGCAGGGCGAGGGAATCGAACGGTCGGCCGAAGTCGGTGCGAGCCAGCACCGGCACCAAACCCCGCAGTGCCGCACTGAATGAGACCGAGGCGTCCGCTGGCAGTTCGCATGGCAGGTTGTCCACCGCGAGCACCGCGATGCCCTCGCCGGCGAATCCATCCGTCGCGGTGCCGGTACTGGCGTCGTACACGTACACCGGATCACCGGAGTCGGTAGAGCGAACCGTGAATTCGATCCCACCCAGGATGTCGCAGGACAGGTCGGCGACCAGCACCAGCCGGGCACCGGCGGACTGCAAGGCCACGGCGTCCGAGGCGGTCAGCAACCGCGGCGAGGCCGGGTGCCAGTACACACTGTTCACCAGAATCGACAGTCTGTCGGCATACTGCGCGAACACCGACCGATAGGCGCCCGGATTCGCCCGATAGTCAGCCACCGAGCCAACCCCGCCGGCGACCGGCTCAACGGTGTCGGACTCGGTGAAGACCGTTACCAAGACGCTGCGCCCATCGGCCCGGGAAACCACATCGGCAGTCAGCTCCGGGGTACCGACCGAGACTGTCGGCAGTACTCGAAGCACGTCCATGGCCCCGCTGGCCACGTTGCCGTAGCCGGTGACGCCCACGACCAGCGGACCCACCCTCGGATCCATCCCCTGACTCGCGATGCGCTGACCGACCGCCTCCACATCACGAAGGGCCGACGACAGGTCGGGGTAGCGCATCGCCTGCCGCAACCGCAGCATCGGGGTGTCCACACCCAGCGCACGCCAGCGTTGTCCGTACGCCCACAAAGCGTCGATCATTCCGGCCAACCCAGCGTACCGCCCGAAATGCACCAGCCGTCGCCCATCGGAATCGACGATCCGCTCGTAGTCGATCAGAGTCGCCCCGACGTCGAGGATCCGCCGGAGCATCGGCATCGAGTGGGGTTGTCCCTTGATCGTGTGAGAGAAGAACATGTACGCCACTGCCGGCGCGAACAACTCGTCGGGGATCTCCTTCACAGCCATCACTACCCCGGCACCCGTCAGGTCCTCGTCAATAGCGGCCCCCGCCGCCGCGAACTCGTCGTCCCCGAACACTCGAATACCCGACGGCTGCACCACGAATTCGATGCCGTCGCCAGCGTGCAGGGCCGCCAAGTCGGCGGGCACAACCGGCACCCGTCGCTCCCACTCATTCTTGTCCTCACGTCGGATCCCGATCACATTCACGGGCCCATTATCGCGATCCGGTTCCTTCAGATGACTCGCGCGTGGCGTCACCGGGACCAGTACCTGTACGTCTTGGGCACCCGCGAGATGATGAGATGTGACCAGCGGCGAGGGCACGGCGTCGACTCGGGACGTGAACGCCTCGAGCGGGCCTGCACCCCGGGAGCGCTGGATAGTCATCTGCCTGGCCCTCGCCGGGTTCATCGCCACCCTGGATGACTACATCGTGGCGGTTTCTCTGCCGACCATCGCCGAAACCTTCGATGCGTCCACCAGCCAGGCTGCCATGGTCACCATGGCCTACCTCGGGACGTTGGTCAGCGCCCTGCTGCTATTCGGCTGGCTCGGTGACCGAGTTGGCCACCGACGCGTGTTCCTGGCGGGCTACGTGGTGTTCATCGTCGGATCTGGGCTGTGCGCGGCGTCCCCCGGGATCGGGTGGCTCATAGGCTTCAGGATCGTTCAGGGCGCTGGAGCTGCGATGCTCTCGGTCACCGGTCCCGCCATCATCGCCGAGCGGGTCACCGGCGGGCGGCGCGGTCGAGCGTTCGCACTGTTCACCACGGTGACCGCCCTGGGCATCACCCTGGGAGCACCACTTGGCGGCATCATCACGGGTCTGCTGAGCTGGCACGTCATCTTCTTGATCAACATTCCGATTGGACTGGCGGCCCTCGCCGTCGCCTACCGAGTGCTACCGGCCGACGGACCGCGAACACGGCAGCAGCCACCATTCGACGTCGCCGGAGCGGTCCTGAGCACTGCTGGACTGATACTGCTGCTGATCGGCCTGAACCAGGGCGAGGAACTCGGCGGCTGGCTGTCGCCACCAGTCGTCACCATCTTCACCTCAGCGGCCTTGCTGCTAGCAGGGTTCGCCTGGTGGGAGCGCCGAGCGCGCCACCCGCTGATCAACCGAGCGGCCTTGGGCAATCGTGCGTTCGTGTTCAGCCTGCTGGCCGCCCTGACCGGCTACATGCTGCTGGCCGGGTGCAACTTCGTGCTGCCGTTCTACCTGATCTACATCGTGGGTCTGCGGCCCGAGCAGGTGGGGTTGGTGATGCTGGCCTACTCGGCGGTGTACGTCGCCGCGAGTCCGGTGATGGGGCACTGGGCCGACCAGGTCGGCGCCCGGCGAGTTTCGGCGTTGGGGATGATTCTCGGCGCCGGCGCCTGCATCGCGTTGATGCTCGTTGTCGGATGGACCGCACTGCTAATCCCTGTCGCATACCTGATCTGGCGGGCGCTGTCCTACTCCATGTTCATCGCGCCGAACAACGCCCTGGTACTCGAATCCGCAGACGCCCAGACCCAGGGCGGCGCCTCTGGGCTGCTGAAAGTCTCGGTGAACCTCAGCCTGGTGCTCGGCGTTGTGGTCTTCGAGACGCTGCTGTCCCTGCCGATACTGGAGGGCCTTGGTTCGCTCAAGTCGATGTCTGCGACGGGCTCGGTGAGCCGCGAAACAATCTTGTTCGGGATGCGAATCGCGTACGGTTTCGGGGCATTGGCGTGCGTGGCCGCAGCATTGTTCACCCTGGCCGCCGTCCAGCGGCGAAAACTCGCCGCGTTGGGTAACAATAGCCCTCATGGATGAGGCACCTCAGATCCCAGACGAGTCAGAGACCCCGGCCCGGCGACCAGTTGTGGCCATGGTCGCCCACGACAACAAGAAGGACGAGTTGCTGTCGTGGGCACAGTTCAACCGAGAGGCACTGGCCCACTGTGACCTGATGGCCACCGGGACGACAGGAGCAATGTTGGCCGAGAACCTGGATCTTCCCGTCCAGGGCCTTATGTCCGGTCCGCTGGGCGGGGACCAGCAACTCGGAGCCCACATCGCCCAAGGTGACGTCGACCTGTTGGTGTTCTTCTGGGACCCGCTGACCGCCCAGCCGCACGATACCGACGTCAAGGCTCTACTCCGGCTCTCGACGCTGTGGAACTGCCCTACCGCCTGCAACCGGGCGACCGCGGACTATCTGGTGTCGTCTCCGTTGTTCGGAGCCGCCGAGTCAGGTTGGGCCTACACCGCTGCCCGCCCGCAGTTCCAAGCCCGGAATCCGCGCGACGTGCTGGGCGAGTCCCAGGCCGGGAAGTAGCCGTACCGGCACGTTGCCAGCACCACCGGTGCAGCGCCGGTCGGTTGACGACTCAAACCAGAAGCGATGACCTTCGGGTGCGTTCGATCCGCGATCCCAGCCGTTGGGCCATCGGAGCCAATTCGAGCCCCGACGCACCGCTGACGTGAGCGGCCGCGGCAGCCAGGCCAGCGTTGACCGCCGGGATGAGCTCCCGCGAGTCCAGCTGCAATGCGGTCACAACTCCAGCGAGGAAGGCGTCTCCGGCACCAACGACGACGCGCGGTCGTTCGACGGGACAAGCTGCCAGATAGACATCCGAACCAACCGCGAACGCGACACCGCGCGCACCCATGGTGATCATCGGAAGCCGCACCCCGAAACCGACGAGAACCTTCAACGCATGCTCGATCTGACTCCACCCGTCGTCGTCGGCCGTCACTGACGGCAGGGCCAGCACTTCGTCCTCATTGGGTTTGGTCGCCAGCGCGGGTCCGCTGGCCAGCGCAGCGATCAGCGCCTCGCCCTGCAGATCGAGGACAACCTGCGCGCCCCGGTCGCGTAAGGATGACCCAAGCCGCGCCCAGGTGTCCGGAGCCAACCCGACCGGCAACGAACCGTTGAGCGTCACGATGTCGCCGGGCCGGGTCTGGTCGACCAATCGCTCCATCAGGTCGTGGACCGGCCCGGGATCGTCGATGATGAATCCCGGTCCGACCGCGTGCGAGGCCACCGATCCGGCCGCCTCTGCGTAGAGAGTCAGGTTGTGCCTGGTCGATCCAGGCACTGCCCGCAACACGTGATCGATGCCTTCGGCGCGCAGTCGCCGCGAGAATTCCTGCTCATCCGGCTCACCAACCAAGGAGTAGGCGCACACCGAAGCACCGAGCCAGCGTGCGACCCTGGCAAGGTTCACTCCCTTGCCGGAAGGCTTGGACTCGAATGCCGCCACCCGATCGACCTGACCCCAGCGGATCGCCGTCACATCGAAGCAGTCATCGAACCCGGAGTTGAGCGTGACTGTTCGAATCATCTGTTGCCTCCGAGTGCAGCTCAGCGACGTGTCTTCGGCGCCAGCGTACCGCCGCGGGCGCCGGGCTGACCCGAACAACCTCCCGTCCCGGCAGCTACCTACCCGACGGCTTGCCGGGGAGCATCGGGTCGAAGACGTAGACAGAATACCGACCGGTTGGTATGTTGTTGCCATGGAGTTTCAGAAGAGCCCTAGGGCCCAGGAGTACAGCGATCGCCTGCAGCGTTTCATGACCGAATTCGTCTACCCCGCCGAACCCGTCTACGCAGCGCAGCATGCCGCACATATCGCCGCTGGGACACCGCATGAGGTGCCCGCGGTTGTCGAGGACCTCAAGCGCGAGGCCCAAGCCCAAGGGTTGTGGAACCTGTTCCTGCCCGACAGCAAGGATCCAGCCCATGGCCTGTCAGTGCTGGAGTACGCACCGCTTGCCGAGATCACCGGTCGCAGCATGGAACTGGCACCCGAGGCAACGAACTGCGCGGCGCCGGACACCGGGAACATGGAGATCCTGCACATGTTCGGCACCCCGGAGCAGAAGGAGCGCTGGCTAGAACCACTGTTGCGCGGCGAGATCCGCTCGGCGTTCTCGATGACCGAGCCGGAGGTGGCCAGCAGCGACGCCCGCAACATCACCGCGAGCATTGAGCGCGACGGCGACGAGTATGTCATCAACGGCCGCAAGTGGTGGAGCACCGGCGCCAACGACCCCCGCTGCAAGATCCTGATCGTGATGGGCAAGACCGACCCGACTGCGAACACCTACAACCAGCAGTCGATGGTGCTGGTGCCGATCGACGCCCCCGGTGTCAAGATCGTCCGGTCGACCCAGGTCTTCGGCTACAC
>JBAXOQ010000247.1:0-6917 GCA_037133175.1 Actinomycetes bacterium | reverse complement strand
CTACAACGTCTCGGGAACCGACGCCAGCCTGACTCTGGACTTCGGCGGACCGTGCAGCGACACGATCGCGACGATGTCCGCCTCGATCAAAGTCGGAGGCGGCACCATCACGCTCACTGGCCGGCTGTCCGCCGACGGCACCTTCTCAGCCGCCGTCGCAAGTTCGGATTTGGCCACGATCTCCGTCGCCGGCGTCGACCAGAAACTGGCGCTGTCGGGCACGGTTTCGCGGGCCACTGTGAGCGGCCCAATCAGCTCCGCAGTGTCCGGCTCGATCGGCGATCCGTCATCCAACACCCCGATCTACAAACCTGACGACTCCATGATCAGGGTGTATGCGATCGGAGCCACACTCGATCAAGACCAGGGTCTGCTCGCCACCGGCACTGTCGGGGTGCATGTCGGCGGGGTGATCGGGGAGCCGAAGTTCAATCTCAAGGCTGCCGCGACCTACGAACAGAAGCAACTGCTGTTCAAGTTCACCGACGACATCGACATCTCGCAGTTCGGCTTCGGTCAGGTGCTGAAGAACGCGCTGTTCGGCTCCGGCGACCTGGGCACTGTCATGACAGTGCACCTCTCTTGGGCCGACGGCTTCTCGGTGGGGCTTGACGTGCAGATCACCGACGGTGGAAACCAGGTGTGGCTACCGTTCGCGTATCTGGGGGTGGACGTGACCGGATTCCGAATGGACTCCGCTAACTCCATCACCTTGACCGGTGATCTGCGGTTCGCGTCCGCGGATTCGAAACTGACCAGCGTCCCGAAGCAGAACCAAACGATCGTTCCTCTCAACGCCAGGCTGTGGATCGGCGACGACGGCAAACCGAGTGCGTTCGTTCTTGGGGCCGGTGCGGCGGGATCGGATTCCGGCAACACCATCCAGGCGATGATCGACGCCGCCGGGCTGATCCAGCCAAGCGACGTGGCTGCAGCTCGCGACATCTTCACCAGTGCGTTGTCGACCTGCTCGCAGCAAACCGCGGGCAGTTGTGTCAAAGCGGCCGAAAAGGCGATGGCGAAAACCTCGATGCCGATGAGCAGCCCGGCCGGCAAACGTTTCATCACCGTATTCGGCGCTGTCATGACGAGCTATCAACTGGACCAGAAAGAGGGAACGAAGGGTACTGGCACTCCGCTGGTCCCGGGTGGAAAGGCATCGATCTTCGCGCTCGTGGCGGATGTCAATCCCAGCAGCGGCGCCGTGAATTTGGTCAATGGCGGCATGAAGATCTCCCTCGTCAAGCCGTTCTCGGCCACGTTCGACGCCAAGTTCAATATGGACTCGACAGGCTGGATCGTGGGATTGGGTTCGGTCGGTTCGCCGGTTCCGGGTATCTCCGAGCTCGAGCTGGCGTACGCGACGTCGAAGCACGACATCACGGTGGGGAACACCGCGTTCCGCGATGTTGAGTTCTTCTCGATCGGCGGCGCCATCAACACCGACACCTCCGGCATCTGCGGTTCCGCCAGCGGCGCCGTCTCGTTCCTGTTCGTGACGATCTGTGAGCAACTGGACCTCAACCTCGGTGGCCACGATCTGGTGCTGCCCTTCCAGGTGCCGATCAACATGAGCGACGCCGGCATGAGCTATGACATTCGGGTCGGGCTCGGGATCGACGGCCCGTTCATCACCTGCAAGGGGAGCGCCAACGACTACACCAGTGACTACGTCTACCTGGCCAGCCCCGGATTCCACTACCGGAGTGACTACATGCAGGGAGCGGGTTGGACGACCGGCGAGGTGGGCCTGATCACCGACGTGAACTGGCGGACTGCCGGCGAGAGCTCGACGAAGCCGGGCAAGACATATTCGTTCAGCGGGCAGTTGGACAGCATGAATCGCCCGGGGTTCGAGGGAGTGGCGCTGACCACCACTATTGACCGGCTCGACAACGTCTTCGGAGTCGATAACCTGACACTCAAAGACGGCATTCTTACCATCCAGTTGGGCAAGGGAAAACAGTGGGCCGTCGGGATCGGAGCCACGTTCATCCTGCCCACCCGCGTGACTGATCCGCTCGGCTGGAGCAACATGCCGATCACCGGCGACATAGTGGTGGGATCCACGACCTGCCTGCAGGCCAGCGTTGGAGTCAAGGGGGATACCACGCAGACCCTGCTCGACCTCGGACCGATCAAGGTCTCGGCGTTCTCGTTCACGGTGATAGCGGGCAAGGGGACGTGTCAGATTGGCAACCTGCTGATGGCCAAGAACGGCTTCGCGATCAGCGGAGAAGTGCTGGGGGTGGGCGTTGCCGGTTCGCTGTACTGGCGGGACACGGTGAACCCGGCCACCTTGGTCGCGGAACGCGGGTATGACATCACCATCGACATCGGCGCGTTCGATGTCGGTCCGGTCGTGTTCGACAACACGCATTTCGAGTACCACAAGAACGAGGTAGTGAACCTGCATGGGACCAGTTCGTACAGTCAGGTCTTGGATGCTCACGGTGGAGTCCATCTCGGTCCAGCGAGCCTGACCGGCAGCTTGAGCATGAACGTGTGCGAGCAGATCACGACCAAACAGATGGTGGGTGGCACCAAGTCGGTTCAGCGGATGACCGGTGCCAATCCCTCGAACAGTCGGTCGGCCGTCGCCCAGGTCAAGGCGCTGGATAAGCGGTCGGCCGTGCTGACCAACGACCAGGCCGTGGCCAAGGACAAGTCGGCTGCCTGTTCCGCGGATGGCTTCTCCTACATCTTCGACCTCGAAGCTGACAAGGTCGGTTTCCCCGGATTCATGATTGAGAACTTCCACGTCCAGGGCGTCCAGCAGTCCGGCCGCGCATGGTACAAGCAGATGTTCAACTCGACGCGTCTGTACTCCAACGGTGACATCGAGGTTCTCGGGTCCACCGTCAAGTGGAATGGCGGCTACGACGTCATTGCCCATATTCCGATTCGGATCTGGGGCAATGCCCAGGTCAATCTGAACTTGTCCGCGGCCAATTCCAGTGTCACCGGGACGGTGGGGTTCGGTTTCTCGATGCTGCGACCCGAAGACGACTACCTGTACATCGGTGGCGAGCCGATCTGCGTGCAGCCGGCCGATCCGCTCGGCAACCTGGACACCTGGTTGGGTCTGGGCGGAACGACGCCTGAAGCGCAATGCCAAGGCAGCGTTGTCGCGCCCAACGATCCCCCGAGTGGGTTCGACAGCGTCAAGGACGGGGTGAACACGATCCGGGCCGCAATGCCTTCGCTGGATGCGCCGCGCGATAGCGACAAGGGTGCGAAGGCGACGCTTGCAGGCTACGACGTCGGCGGCGTCTACATGATGGTCGACGAGTTCGGTGCGCAGGTTCGTGCGTACTACAACGGCGTGTGGTCGAAGGGGACGCTGGACGGTCGTCTGTACCTGAATGCACCCGCCGACAAGTTGGTCGGCAAGACGGTACTGACTCCCTCGGGAGAAGTGCCGGCTCACAACGGCGACTTCTCGCTGCAGATGACCGCATCGATGTTCCCGATGGCGAGTAAGTGGCTGCCCAACAAGGGTGTGCTCATGCTCGGCTACGCGAACTACGACGGCGGTCAGAAGGCGTACCTGTACGCCGACGTCACCGCCGAGATCCTCGGTTCGAGTATCGAGCTGCTCGGGTACGCCGATACCGCGGGCAATTTCCAGATGTCGGGCAAGTTCCAGTCGTTTGACGTGTTCGGCTATCCGATGCTGCAAGCCGGAGTCACGATCGCCAATGAGTACCCGGGCATGAACTTCCCCAATATGGACACCTGTCAGTCGCTGTCCGACGCCAGACTTGCAGCCAGCGGATTGATGGTCTGCTTGTCAGGAGAGGTGAAGATTCCGGATCTGATAGATGTTCAACTCAGCGGCGTTTTCGGGACCGACAAGAACAACCCCGACATACCAGGGATGGTGTTGCGCGGCAGTGCGGACCTGGCCCCGGGCGGTTTCAAGATCGCCAGCGCGTCGGTGCTGGTGGACACCTTCCCGTCCTCGGCCAGCTTCACGGCCACCGGCCATCTGCAAGTGGGTAGCGTCTTCGATGCTGACGCAATGGTCACCATCCAGCGCAGCGGCAGGTTCTACGTGGGCGCTGACGCGACGCTGCACCTGCCGGGAGGCATCGGCAACACCGGGGCGAACTTCCAATTCACGAACTGCTCGATGAACCAGGTGGCCCAGAGCGACTCCGAGCAACCGGCGACCTACAAGCCCGACTGCACCGGGTCGGGTCCGGTGCGACTGATTGCGAATGCTGGATTCTCGTTCGCTCAGCAGCACTTCTACATCGGTGCCGACGTCGCGTCGAACGGCAACTTCTCCGTGGTTGCCTACGCGCACGGCCATATCCACGACGGCTTCGACATAGGTTCCAAGAAGTGGTTCGGTTTCGGGTTCTGGGCGACCATGGACTGGAAGATCAGGTTGGTGCTGTCCAACTCAGACGTCTCAGCCGCGCTCAGCGGCGAGGCAAGCGTGGATGCGTACCAGTACAACGCCATCCACACCATCCACGTGCATCTGGGAGTCGGGTTGTGCGGCAAGGTCGGCTTGCACGACTTCGCCGTCGGTGTGAAGTTCGAGGTATTCGGGAAGAGCGAAACGATCGGGAGTTGTGGCTAACTATGGGACGTGACGTCGAAAGGGTGGGGCAAGTGAGCGACTCCGGTTCTTCTAGGCGGATGTGGCGTGCCTCCGTGGTCGGGTGTGCGATGTGCGTGGCAGTGGGGACGGTGGTGGCCGGGCCTGCTCACGCGGCCAGCCCGCATGCCTATGCGTACGCCGGCCCGGCGATGCCGATCCCGGACAATGATCCGACGGGGATCTCCTCTGTCATCAATGTCCCGGACGGCCTCGGCATGGCTCGGGGGGTGACCGTCAAGATTGGCGAGCTTGACCACACCTGGGTGGGAGACCTGGTTCTGTATCTGCGTAACCCTTCCGGGGTCGAGGTGATGCTGCATAACACTGACGCCAATCTGTCCGGTAACAACTACCTGAACACCGAGTTCTCGGATGACGCCGTCAAGAACATCGACAACTACAATGCTCCGTTCACCGGGACCTTCAAGCCGGCGCAACCACTCGGAATACTGGGGGGCCAGCAGTCTGTCGGCGCCTGGACGTTGCGGGTCATCGACGAGGCCCAGTCCGATGTAGGGACGTTGGTGGCATGGAGTATCACCGTCACAGCTGACAGTGCTGCGGTGCCGGTTCCGCCGACTCCCGTGACGGCGGTCCAACTGGCGGGCTGTGTGACAGCGCCGAAGTCGTTGCCGCGCAAGGGCACTCGGAACCTGACCTGGCCGGCATGCCGGACCAGCGCGGGCCAATTGGTCGTGGCAACCGCTGCCGGCGGCAAGGGTTACCGGATCGTTCGATTGGCGAACGGCCGCTACCAGTTCAAGGCATCCCGAGTGAAGGGCACGGTCAGGATCACCTGGTCGGCCCCGGCAACCGCTGGGTACTCGGCCTACAGACTCGTTCGCTCGTACAGAAAGTGAGTGTGCCTGCGCAGCAAGAGACCGGCGAGACCGGACGCAGCAAGCGCCCTGTCCGGGGATGGGTGATTGGGCTTGCCGTGGCCGTCGTTGTCGTGGCAGTGGCCATCCTGGTGGGGATGATCAGTGCGCGGACGGCGAGTTCTCCGGATATCAGGCCCACCGGGATGGCGCCGGAGCCGGCCGGGACTCCACCGGATCCGGTGGCAACGGTCTCGTCGCCCGACTCAGGTCAGGTGTTCGGTGTCATCACCTGCACCCCGGACATCCAGGGCGTCTGGGTGGGTTCCAATTCCGGCGGTCAATCCGGCTGGGCGCAGACCTCACGCATCGCACCCGACAAGGTGGCGTACTCGCTGAATGTCCCGCCGAGCACCTGGATTCAGCTGACGGTCGGCTGCGGTGGTAGCCCTGCCAGCATTCGGTATCTTGCGCGGGCGGGATGGTTCGTTCCGAGCAAGGCCGCGTACAACCTTGACTGCAACGGACCCCAGAGCACCTGCCAGATTGACTTCGCCACGAAATGATTTCGTCTCTGGCCTTCGAGGCGCTGCGAGGCTAACCTGAAGGTACCGGCTGCAAGGGGGCTGTACGGTTGGCTTCCTGCGCGGGCGGCGGTACCGCGAGGAGGTCGCCATGTCTGACACTTCACTACCGCAAGCGCCCGTCGATGGACCTACCGGGCCAGGCTGGTTTTCCAGCAAGTCGGGCCCAGCGAAGGTTGGGCTGGTGGTCGGCGGGGTCGTCATCCTGCTGGTGATCATTGGTGGCGGTTATCTGCTCGTCTCGAAGGGCAGATCGGCATCTCCAACTGCCTCGCCATCAGCAACTCCGATCCGGATCAAGACCGTGCCCATCAACAGCCCCGAGAACCCGTTTACGCCGCCGACGGCCCAGGATGTCGCCGGTCTGTCAGGGGTCCAGACGGACCAGCCAATCGAGGTCTCGGGCGAGCAAGTGGGGCTCTACGGTGGCTCCAAGAAGATCAACGTTTGCGACAAGGCGCAGTTGATTGCTTTCCTGCAGGCCCCTGCGAATCGTGCCATTGCGCAGGGTTGGGCCGATACCGTCGGGACGCCCTACTCCGGTATCAAGACCTTCATCGACAAGGCGACGCCCGCGATCCTGCGATCTGACACCCTGGTGACCAACCATGGCTGGGAGAACGGCCAAGTCACCGGGTTCCTGGCGGTGTTGCAGGCCGGGACTGCCGTGCTCATCAACGACTACGGCGTGCCCGTGACCCGCTGCTACTGCGGCAACCCCCTGACGCCGCCGCGCAGGCCGCCGACAACTCCGCCGACAACGCCCCCCACGACTCCGCCGACGACCCCGCCGACGACTCCGCCGACGAGTGGGCCGCCGACGAGTGGGCCGCCAACGAGTGAACCGCCGAGCCAGTCGCCGAGTCGTCCGACGCCGGACACGTCGGCGGAGTTGTCGGC
>JBAXOQ010000246.1:0-6982 GCA_037133175.1 Actinomycetes bacterium | reverse complement strand
GAACGGTTATGACGCAGCGCTGTCCGCTTCGACTCGGTCTGCGATGACTCCGGCTTCCTGTCGTCTGCGCACGGCGTAGAACAGGATCGCTGCCACCAGGGTCACAGCTCCGCCCGCGGCACCGTGGGCGTGCAGTCCCACGACGTAGGCCTGCTGTTGCATGGCGTCGATCTGGTCAACTTCCTGCACGGGAACCGCGTACAGCGAGGAGGCATCCTCCGAAGTCGCTCCGTCTCGCATGGCGGTGGCGATCTGGGATGACGTGGCAGGATCGATACCCGCCGCCACTGACTGGTCGTACAACGAGGTCGACGCCGCGAAGAACACGATACCGGTCATGGCGGCGACTCCGATGGCGCTGCCCAAGTTGGTGGCGGCGCCTCGGTAGGCCGAAGCGCTGCCATCCTCGCCATGCCGTGCCAGGTCCATGATCGCGTTGGTCAGCGCGACGCCGGCACCGACAGCGGCCGCCGAATACACCGACATGATCACGATGCAGACCCATAGCGCAGTTGTGACTTGGATCAGTGTGCTGACCCCGAGGGAGGCTGCGACCACGACCAGCAGGAGCGCGCCTGCCTTGGCCACACCGGTGCGCTGCACGAGCTTGCCCGACAGTGCCGCCCCTGCGATGGAGCACAGTTGGACCGGCACGAATGCCACGGCAACCTGTAGCGATGTGAGGCCGAAGATGTACTGCAGCGCCATGGTCATGTAGAACCACAAGTTCGCGAACATCGTCAGGATCAGCACGATCAGCAGCAAGACCAGTCCGCCGTGACGCAGTGGCTCCAGCGACAGGGTCGGGCTGGACATCTTCCGCAGAGCGACCACGAGCACGATCAGGCAGACCACCCCGAGCGCGATGGTGATGGCGAGCCGCGTCGTCATCCCGCTGTCCGGGTACAGCGTGATGACCTGAACGACCGAGGCGAGCACCATGCCTGCCAGGGCGGGGGTGAGTAGTTCGCCAGCACCTTCGGATGTTGCCTGTCCTCGGGGCAGTAAACGCCACACCGCCACAGCGCCCACCAGGCCACTGATGGCCCATACTGCCGCAACCCAGCGCCAACTCGAATTCGCCAGGATCACACCGGCCAGTAGCGGCATCAGAAGGTACGTGATCGGCATGACCGCCGAGAAGGTGGCGAATGCAGCAGCCCGGCCGTCTTTGCTGTTGATGCTCGAACTCATGAATGCCAGCGCGACCACGAAGAGGGCTGCTTTGCCCACGTTGGCCAGCAACAGCCCGAGGGTCGCCACCGCCATGATCGGAGCGATTGCGACCACGACACTGCCGACGGTGAACAGCGCCGTGCAGACCAGCATCACGCGGCGTGCCCCGAGCCGCTCCCCGAGGGAGCCGGCCAGGAAGATCACCAGAAGCGCGGCGATGGCGGGCATCTGTCGTGCCAGATCGGTCTGGGATTCGGTGGCGTTGAGGTCCTGCAGCATGTCGTTGAGGACCAGGTTGAAGCTCGAGGCCAGCGTCAGCAGCGTGACCGCCGAAACCGAGACTGCGACCACGATCCGGCGTTGGGCCGGGTCGAGAATTTGGGTCGACTGCTTCTTCGCCGTCACGGGAGGAAGGGTAGTGCCAAGCAGCGATCCATGGCGGGCTCACGCCCCGCCGGCTTCGATTATCCCGAACCTCGCGTTGCAGCGGACACCGCTGCTCACCGACGGCGCCCAGGCTGCAGTCGCAGCGGTCCGAGCAACCCGTCGGTGGAGCAGTATCCGGCGTCGGGTGGCCCTAGAGCCAGCCTTGGCCGTGCTTCCAACCTTGAGCGCGCAGGATGGCGGCTTGTTGTGGTGTTTCGATTGGACGACCACGTCGGCGGCTGGGTCGGGCGTGAGTGCATGAATCGCCGGACCGTCGATCTGCGGACTGATGCCGTCTTGAAGGTAAGTTGAGTTGCTCTTGAGGTTTGCCCGATAACCCTTTGCAGTGGCGGATTTCGGCAGTCAAGGCTCGACACCCGACGGAATTGGGGCAACTATGGCCGACGACAAGGACCTGAAGTGGGATGGCATCCGCTGGCTGCGGCACTACGACGGCGCCAAGTGGGTCGAAGTCTTATCCCTGGATAGCTGCGACTCACCCCACCTCGGACTGGAACGCCCCACCTGAGCGCCGACCTGGCGAGCCCGCTGAGGTTCAGTGCTCGGTGAAGAACTCGCGGTTGTCGGAGAAGAAATCGGCGTACGGACGGGTCGGGTCGCCGGTGACCTCCTCGAAGATGTCGTAAGTCACCGTGCCGAACCATCCTTGCGAGGCCTCGACGTAGACGCTTTTGACCATGTCGGGCATTCCCAGGGTGGCCGCATGTTCCGAGAACGCCTCCTCGCCGTCGACTCGAACGATCTGGCGTCCCACCGCGTCGGACAGCACCTCGGCGATCTGATCACCGGTCAGTGCCTGCGGGCCGGTGAGTTCGAAGCCCTGTCCAATGAATGGTGCCTGCTGGTCAGCCGGCAGCAGGACCAACTCCACGGCCAGTCGGGCGATGTCGCGGTTGTCCAGGAACGCGATCTTGCCCTCGCCGCTGGGCAGGTAGAAGCGGTCCTCACCAGATTGGTAAAGGGCTGGAACAGTCAGGAAGTGCTGCATGAAGATGGTCGGCCGGATCGCGACCACATCGAGGCCCTCGTCACGCAGGGCCTGCTCCCCCTGCCAATGCATCAGGGGCATGACTCCTGGTGGCGGCTCGGACTCAGGGGAGCGGGCGCCCGTGACCGATACCTTGACGACGAACGGGATGCCGGCGGCAGCGGCGGCGCGCGCCAGGCGTTGGTGCCACTGCTGCATCCCCTCGATGAGCGGGGCAACCACAATCAGTGCACCGCAGCCCTCCAGCGCGGCTTGAAGCTGCTGCGCTGCCTCGGCTGACGGATCGCCCGGCTCGATCTGGCAGGGGACGATCTTGTCGCTGATGCCCGCGAAGTGCTCGGCGACTGAGGCGGCGGGGCTTCGGGTGCCGGCGCGTACCTGCCCCACCAGGTTCGAGGCGGCCAGTAGTCGGACTGCCTCGCTGCCGATCGAACCGGTTGCGCCGGTGACGAAGACGGTCAAATCAGCCATGGGTCGCTCCTTGAGGTTACGGATCAAGTGGATCGCTGGAACACCCGCGAGTGTAGCCACCTAGGCGACTGCGCGTCCCGCTTGTGCAGTCACCGTCACCCTCGAAGACGAAGACCGAGTTGGCGGGTGTGTCATCTGGGTGAACCCAGCCCATTTCGCTAGGTGATGCTACGCAGCGGTCGTATTCTGAAAGGGCTGCAGACGGTTCTTCCTCGCTAAAGCGGGGGTGACGCCGAGAAGGTGATCAGGGCAGTTGTGAGGGGCAACCCGAGCAGCTACCCCGTCCGGTTGCAGCATGCGGGAACCCTGGGCAGCTCCAGGGCTCCCGTCGTTTAACGGCCGATATCCCCTGAGCGCGCGCACGGTCGAGTGGGGGTGTGGGCCCGTAATGTCACCGCAACCGTAGCGCCGCCCGCGTCGTCCATAGCCGTTTGGTTTGAGAGACGCCGGATGTCGGACGCGGGGCGTACGGTGGGTGTGTGGGTAAGAAACGGAAGTGGAGCGAACTGACCTCGGCCGAGCAGACGGCCATCATGGTCATGGGCAGCGTCGAGTTGGCGCTCACGGCGACCGCCTACGTGGACCTGCTGCGGCGCCCGCAGCAGCAGGTGCGTGGGAGGAAGCTGTGGTGGTCACTCGGCATTCTGGTTCAGCCGATCGGTCCGATTGTCTACTTGGTATGGGGCGTTCGGCATGACGTTACCGATTGACCTGGTGTTCGTCCGGCACGGCCAGTCCGAGGCGAACATCATTCAGGAGCGAGAGAAGGTCGACAAGTCGGCCCGCGCTCCGCACGGATACTACGACCGACCTGACTGGCAGTTTCGGCTGTCGGACCAGGGTCGGGAGCAGGCCCGCATCGCGGCCGGTTTCTTTGATGGTGGACTGGTCCGTCATTTCGACACCGGCTACGTATCGCCGTTCATCCGTGCTCGCGAGACCGCTTCGCTGCTCGGTGGCCCGGACTTCCGCTGGCTTGTTGATGACCGTCTCAAGGAGCGGGATTGGGGTTTCTACGGCGCGGTTCCGGCGCAGGACAGGGCCGAGAAGTTCCCGCACGCAGACCGGCAGCGCAAACTCAGTCCCTGGTACGCGCAGATGGACGGTGGCGAGAGTCTGGCGACGGACGTGTTCGCCCGGGTCAGGGATTTCCTGGGCACGCTGCACCGTGAACGGGCGGACCAGCGGGTCATCGTGGTGACGCATGGTGAGTTCATGTGGACCGCTCGATACGTGTTGGAGCGGATGCTGCCCGAGGAGTGGGAAGCACTCGATGCCGATCGCTCATATCGGATCCGAAACTGCACGCTGCTGGAGTACTCCCGCCGAGATCCGCAAACCGGTGTAGTGCAGCCAGCTCTTGGGTGGCGCCGA
Source organism: Actinomycetes bacterium (assembly GCA_037133175.1). GTDB lineage: Bacteria > Actinomycetota > Actinomycetes > S36-B12 > UBA10799 > ELA509. The sequence continues at coordinate 2,526 of JBAXOQ010000246.1, read as the reverse complement.
ATCACCTACACCGACGTGCATGATCGTTCCCCGCACGGCGGACACTGGCAGCCCCTAGGCGAGCGCCGCCAGTTCTCGGGCGCGCAGTTGGCACAGATGGTCGAGCAGGTCGCGCGGCTGGATGTCGGTTAGTCGCCGGTTGTGTCCAACGCCGGCGGTGGCAAGCGGTAGCTCGCTGGCGTCTCGGAGAAGTGCACAGGGTTGGCGACTTGACGGACTGGCCCACCGATTCCACCGTCGGAGCTCGCTGGCGGTTCGTCGATCTCGACGATCGGGTCGAGTCCCAACGACTGAGCGAAACCGAAGGCTGCAGCGAGGTCATTGATGGGACCGCAAGGGATTCCGCGGTCCGTCAGGTCAGCGCACCAGGTAGCCGCGGTCTGAGCGCGGAGTCTGGATTCCAGTAGCCCCCGCAGGGCGTCGCGGTTCACCACCCGATCAGGGTTCGTCCCGAACCGCGCATCGGCAGCCAGTTCGGGGCAACCGAGGGTTTCGCACAGCACTTGGAATTGGTGGTCGTTGCCGACGGCGATCACGAAGTCTTCGTCGGCCGCCCGGAATAGCCCGTACGGTGCGACCGACGGGTGGTCGTTTCCGGTGCTGGCCGGGATGATTCCGGCATTGACCCACGCGGCGGATTGATTGACCATCGCAGACAGTAGCGACGACAGCAGATTGACCTCCACGAGTTGCCCGCGACCGGTCACGTCGCGGTGCCGCAGCGCAGCCAGGATCCCGTAGACGGCGTGCAGCCCGGTGATCACATCGACCAAGGCCACACCCACCTTGGTCGGATGATCGGGACTCTCACCGGTTACCGACATCAGCCCACCCACCGCCTGAACGAGCGCATCGTAACCGGGCAGTCCGGCTCCGGCCCCGGACCCGAAGCCTGAGATCGAGCAGTAGATCAGGCCAGGGTTCTCGGTGTGCAGTGCCTGATACCCCAAACCGAGTCGGGTCAGCGTGCCCGGTCGGAAGTTCTCCACCAGGATGTCGGCACGGCATGCCAATTCGCGGGCCTGCGCAAAACCGGACTCTGAGGTCAGATCGATTGCCCGCGCACGCTTGTTGCGGTTCACGCTCTGGAAGTAAGTGGTCTGTCCGTTCGCGGCGAACGGCGGTCCCCACGATCGTGTGTCGTCGCCTTTGCCGGGTCGCTCGACCTTGACCACCTCGGCGCCCAGGTCGCCGAGCAGCATGGTGGCGTAGGGCCCGGCCAGTACTCGCGAGAAGTCGGCGACGAGAAGGCCTGACAGAGCCCCGCTGTTCATGCTGCCGTGATCCACGGACGGACTCTACCGGGCGTACCCGGACGGTCGCGGAACAGCGCCCGGCGATGTGTGGACCGTTCCGGCCAGTATGCCGCCGGGGGCCACTGGTCCGCTGTGTCAAGATTGGCGGACACCCTGGCCAAAGTCCGAGGTCCCGGCGAGAGGGAAGTTGCAGATGACGCAGGTTCACGCTTCCAGGCCGACCTGGGACGAGTACTTCCTCGGGATCGCCACAGCCGTTTCTGCCCGCGCTGATTGCACCCGTCGCAGGGTCGGCGCGGTGCTCGTGGTGGACCGGCGGATCGCGGCGACCGGCTACAACGGGGCCGAGCCTGGCGGGCCGTCTTGCCTCGCCGGCGAGTGTCCGAGGGGGGATTCCGGAGTCGATCCAGGGTCGTCCTACGACACCGGCACCGGGGCGTGCGTGGCCACGCACGCCGAGGCGAACTGCCTGCTGTACTCGGCGTTCGACGACTCCCGCGGCGCCACCCTCTACATCACCACCGATCCGTGCGACGGCTGCGCCCGCCTCATCCGGTCTGCCGGCGTCGCGCGGGTCGTCACCCCGGCCGGGGAGTTCTCGCTGTCCAGGTGACCGGTGACCGGTGTCCGGTCGGTCGCGGCGGCGGGGATGGTTCGAGTGCGAGGATGTAGCAATGACGGATCCAGTGCGCCAAGATGCCTTCGCTGACCGACTGCATCTCGAGCGGGTCGACCGCGACATCTTCACCGGTTGGTGCCACGCTGGTGCTCCATTGCGGGCTTTCGGTGGCCAGGTGGCGGCGCAGGCGTTGGTTGCGGCGGGGCACACCGTCGTCGAGCACGATCGGCAAGTCCACTCGCTGCACGGCTACTTCCTGCGGGCCGGACGGACGACTGATCCGATCGTCTACCTCGTCGACCGGACCCGGGACGGCCGATCCTTCAGTACCCGCCGGGTGACAGCCATGCAGTACGGCGAAACAATCTTCGCGATGTCCGCATCGTTCGCGATCAGCGAGCCCACGGTCGAGCACCACATGCCAGCACCCGATGTGCCCGGACCTGAGGATCTGCCGCACTTCCACCTACCGCCGTATCGGGGGGCGCCATCGGAGCTTCCCGGCGGCGGCTACCCGGAGCATGAGTTGCTCAAGCTGCGCTTCGTCCCCGAGGATGTTGTAGCGGAAGCGACCAAGGGGGCTGCCCAGCGGATCGTCTGGGTTCGCACCCGCGGTCGGCTTCCGGACGACCCACTGATCCACGTCTGCAC
>JBAXOQ010000245.1:0-6987 GCA_037133175.1 Actinomycetes bacterium | reverse complement strand
GGGCTTGGGGCGAGATCGCCATGGGTGGCCGCCGCCTTTGGGGTCTTCCTGCTCAGCTTTGCGGGCATCCCGCTGACCGGTGGATTCATCGGGAAGTTCGCGGTCTTCGAGGCTGGCGTTCAGGGCGGCGCCTGGCCGGTCGTGCTGATCGCTGTGCTGACCAGTGCGGCGGCAGCGTTCTTCTACGTTCGTGTCATGGTGCTGATGTTCTTCGCGGAGCCGCAGGCCGATGGTCCGACGGTGGTTGTGCCGAGCGCGGCGACAGCCATCGCCATCGCCGCAGGCCTGGCCTTGACGGTGGGTCTAGGCATCTTCCCGCAGCCATTCCTGGATCTGGTGGACAAGGCCTCGATCTTTGTCCGATGAGCTATGCGACCAGAGCGTCTGAGAAGATGGGTGCACGCTAGGCAACCAACAACGAGGCAACGGTGACAGGATCATTCGGCTACGACTTGGGCGATACGGGCCTTGAGTTGAGTCTCTCGCGCAGTCTGGACGCGGTTGAAACCCGATTGCAGGCCGCTGTTAAGAGCGATGATGCTTTCGTGTCGACTGCTTCCCGGCACTTGGTCGACGCTGGCGGAAAACGCTTTCGCCCGATGCTCACACTGTTGGCCGCGCAACTCGGCGATCCAGGCGCTCCCGGTGTGCTGGAAGCCGCGGTGGTCGTCGAACTTACCCACCTGGCAACGCTGTACCACGACGATGTCATGGATGAAGCCGCTCGTCGCCGTGGTACTGCATCGGCAAACGCGCGCTGGGATAACACTATCGCGATCTTGACGGGCGACTTCCTCTTCGCCCGCGCTTCGGACATCCTCGCTGATCTGGGACCGGAGGCCGTTCGCATCCAGGCCAGGACGTTCGAGCGACTCGTGACTGGACAGATCCGCGAGACAGTCGGCCCTGCTGCCGGTGAGGATCCGGTCGTCCACCATCTGCAGGTGCTGGCCGACAAGACCGGTTCGCTGATCGCCACCTCAGGGCAGTTCGGTGCGATGTTCTCCGGTTGTGACGATCACACCGTTGACGTGATGACGCGGTATGGCGAACGTATTGGGGTGGCCTTCCAGCTGGCAGACGATTTGGTCGACGTTGCCAGCAACGCGACTATCTCGGGCAAGACCCCCGGTACGGATCTGCGGGAAGGTGTCGCAACCCTGCCGGCGCTGCTGGTACGGCGCTCGGGGGATCCGGCGGACGCCAGGTTGCAGGAACTGTTGGCCGGGCCGCTGCCGGATGATGGTGAGCACGCGGAGGCGCTGTCGCTGCTGCGCAGCCACGCTGCGGTCACCGAAGCCCGGTCGGAGGCCCAGCGTTGGGCGGACGACGCCCGATCCGCGGTGTCGGTCCTACCGGCCGGTTCGGTCCGTTCAGCCCTCGAGGGCCTCTGTGACTACGTCGTCATGCGCACCTCCTGACCCCGGATTTCCCTTCGCCAAGACACAAAGACAGAAGAATGGTGGGTCGGGACGGGCGGCGTGAGCAGCTACCAGCCGAGGAGTTTGGCGGCCAAGTCCGTCATGACTTCGGTCGCACCGCCGCCGATACCCAGGACACGTGCGTCGCGATAGTGGCGCTCGACTTCGCTGCTGCGCATGTAGCCTGCTCCACCGTGCAGCTGGACGGCCTGGTCCACCACAAACTCACAGGCGCTCACCGCGGTGTTCTTGGCCATCACAGCTTCCAGTAGTACCGGGGAACCTGATGCCTTGGCGCAGGCAACGGACTTGGTGTAGCTGCGTGCCACGTCAGTCTGCCGGTGCATTTCGACCAGAGTGTGCCGCACGGTCTGGCGACTGATCAGCGGACGGCCGAACGTCTCGCGGTTCTTGACCCACTCCACGGTCAGATCGAGGGCACGGGCTGCGGTGGAGTGGGCGATGGTCGCCAGGGACAGGCGTTCGACGGCGAAGTGTCGTGACAGCGAGGCGAACCCGCCGCCGGGCAGCGGGGTCAGCAGCGCAGCATCTGGCACGCGGCAGTCCACGAAGGCCAGCTCGGCGGTGTCGCTACAGTGCCAGCCCATCTTGGCGAGCTTGCGGGTGACGACGAAACCGGCGTTGTTGGTGTCGACTGCGAACAGTGACACGCCGCCGGCGCCGGGTTCGCCGGTTCGGGCGGCCACCACGACCACGCCGGCGCGGGTGCCTGAGGTGATGAAGGTCTTGGAACCGTTGATCACCCAGTCGTCTCCGTCACGAACAGCCCGGGTGCGAAGGTGCGCAACGTCAGAGCCTCCATCAGGCTCGGTGACCGCGAGTGCGGCCAACGTTTGACCAGCCAGTACCGGCCGCACAGCCCAGTCCGCCAACCAGGCCGCGCTGTCCGCATCTCCGCTCGACTCGCGCGCACGGATGGCATCCACAATGTGGGGAACGGCGATGCCGTGACTGAAGGCGCCAGCGATGAAGCCACCGGAGGCGCCACCGCTGATGAGGTTCTCGGTGATGACGCTGACATCGATGATGTCACCGCCGGACCCACCGAGGTCTTCGGGATAACCGGCGCCGAGCAGGCCGGTGTCGGCCAGAGCTCGGATCACCGTCAACGGAATCTCGCCGCTGTCCTCCCACTCGGGGAGGGCAGCGGCGAGATTGTCGGACGCGAAGTTCCGGGAGAGTTCGGCTAGTGCCCGGCGCTCAGGCGTCGTGAACGGGTCCACGACGCCTACTCGACCTCCCACATGTCATTGCCGTTGAGCAGTGTCTGCATGTCGCCCTTGCCGTTGGCGGCGGCCAACTTCATCTGGTCGCTCATCAACCGGTCGTAGGACGGCCGGGGGACGTCGCGCAGCACACCGATTGGCGTGTGGTGAAGTGTCTCGGGGTCCGCCAGGCGGGTCAGCGCGAAGGCCGTCGCCGTTGATGGTGAGTGCGAATCGTGAACCAGGATCTGATCCAAGCTCACCGAGTCGGTATCTACCACGATCAGCCCGCCCTGACGTTCCCGGATGACGCAGTGCTGTCCTTCGCTGCCGAAGATGACCTTCTCGCCATCGACAAGGGGGATGACCTCGTCGCCGCGGGTTTGCGGCGACTTCAACAACTCGAATGCGTCGTCGTTGAAGATCGGGCAGTTCTGGTAGATCTCGATCAATGCTGTGCCCTGGTGCTCGGCGGCCCGACGCAGCACAGACGTCATGTGCTTGCGATCTGAGTCGATGGTCCGAGCTACGAAGGTTGCTTCGGCACCGAGCGCCACCGACAGTGGGTTGAACGGGTAGTCCAGTGAACCCATGGGGGTGGTCTTGGTGATCTTGCCGATCTCCGAGGTGGGCGAGTACTGACCCTTTGTCAGACCGTAGATCCGGTTGTTGAACAGCAGGATCTTCAGATTCACGTTGCGTCGCAAAGTGTGGATCAGGTGGTTGCCACCGATCGACAAGGCATCGCCGTCACCGGTGACGACCCATACCTGCAGGTCCTCACGTGAGGTGGACAGACCAGTCGCGATGGTCAGCGCACGCCCATGGATCGAGTGCATGCCGTACGTGTTCATGTAGTACGGGAAGCGAGACGAGCAGCCGATGCCGGAGACGAACACGATGTTCTCGCGCTTGATTCCGAGTTCGGGGAGGAACCCCTGCATGGTGGACAGGATCGAGTAGTCACCACAACCGGGGCACCACCGGATGTCCTGGTCGGATTTGAAATCCTTGGTCAGCAGCTTGACGGGGCTCTTCATTGAAGCCATCGTGTCAGACACTGGCAATCACGTCCTCAATTGCGATCTTGAGTTCCTCGGCATTGAACGGGAGTCCCCGGACTTGGTTGTAGCTGATGGCATCGATCAGGAACTTGCCACGAATAAGCAACGCTAGTTGTCCGAGGTTCATTTCCGGGATGATGACCTTGTCGTAGCTCCGCAGCACTTCCTCGAGGTTCTTGGGGAACGGGTTGAGGTGTCGCAGGTGGGTCTCGGCGATATTCCCGCCAGCCCGGCGGATTCGCCGGCAGGCGACGCCGATCGGACCGTAAGTGGAACCCCAGCCGATGACCAGCACCTTCGCCTCGCCTGACGGATCATCGACAACCAGGTCCGGGATGCTGTCGGCGATTCCGTCGATCTTCGCTTGGCGCAGCCGCACCATCTTGTCGTGGTTGGCGGCCTCGTACGAGATGTGGCCAGTGATATCGGCCTTCTCGATGCCACCGATGCGGTGCTCCAGCCCGGGCGTTCCCGGGATTGCCCAGGGACGGGCGAGCGTCTCGGGATCGCGAGCAAACGGCATGAATTCCTCGGTGCCATCTTCGTTGGTCCAGTTCGGACCGTCGGCGAAGGCGACCTGCAGGTCAGGCAGTTCATCGAATGCCGGGATCTTCCACGGTTCGGACCCGTTGCCCAGGTAGCCGTCCGAGAGTAGGAACACCGGTGTGCGGTAGGTGATGGCAATTCGGACGGCCTCGATCGCCGCCCAGAAGCAGTCGGAAGGCGATCGCGGGGCGATGACCGGCACCGGTGCCTCGCCGTTACGTCCAAACATCACCTGCAGCAGGTCCGACTGTTCGGTCTTGGTGGGCAGGCCCGTTGAGGGTCCACCACGCTGAACATCGACGATCACCAGCGGCAGCTCTAGTGCGACCGCCAGACCGACTGCCTCAGACTTCAAGCAGACCCCGGGGCCGGAGGTGGTGGTGATGCCCAGTGATCCGCCGTAGGAGGCGCCGATTGCGGCGCCCACGGCGGCGATCTCGTCCTCAGCCTGGAAGGTACGGACGCCGAACTTCTTCAGCTTGGCCAATTCCTGCAGGATGTCCGTAGCTGGCGTGATCGGGTAGGAGGCCAGGTACGGGGAGAGTTTCGCGCGCTCCGCCGCGGCTACCAAACCGTAGGACAGCGCCAGGTTCCCGCCGATGTTGCGGTACAACCCCTTGGCCAGCGGGGCCGGCTTGACGACGTACCGAACGGCAAAGTCCTCGGTGGTCTCGCCGTAGTTCCAGCCGGCGTGCAGAGCGGTCAGGTTGGCCTTGAGGATCTCTGGTTTCTTGGCGAACTTCTGATTCAGGAACTTCTCGGTGCCGTCGAGTTGACGGTCGAACAGCCAGGACAGCAGCCCGAGCGCGTACATGTTCTTGGCGCGCTCAGCCTCCTTTTTCTTGATGTCCACATCCTTGAGTGCCTCAACCGTCAGGGACGTCAAGGCCACAGGGTGCAGTTTGTAGCTGTCCAGGGAACCGTCTTCGATGGGGTTCGACTCATAGCCGACCTTCGCTAGGTTGCGGGGGGTGAACTCATCGGTGTTGACGATGAGGTCGCTGCCCCGCGGCATGACTTTCAGGTTGGCTTTGAGAGCCGCAGGGTTCATCGCCACCAACACGTTCGGCGCGTCCCCGGCAGTCATGATGTCGTGGTCGGCGAAATGCAGCTGGAACGCTGATACCCCCGAGAGGGTTCCGGCTGGTGCGCGGATTTCCGCGGGAAAGTCCGGAAGCGTAGCTAGGTCGTTGCCGAAGCTCGCCGTAGACGACGTGAACTGGTCGCCCGTGAGCTGCATCCCGTCCCCGCTGTCGCCGGCGAATCTGATGATCACCCGGTCTAATTGAACAGTCTGTTTTGCCACGTCCCACATTGTCCCCCTGTGGTAGGAGCTGATCTTTCTCGGGGTAGGTGCTCGGCGACTGTTTCGGCGCGGACAAGGGCTAGGCTTATTCGGTGGCCGACCCGACCCGATCCGAGACTAAGGGCCCGCGAAGAAATAAGACCTGGGTTTATCGTGTGGCGGTCGGGCGCAGGGTGTAGTTCCAGTCGCCGTGGAATTCGTGGCGGGTCAGGGGTAGTGCGGCAATGTCTTTGGTGGTGTAGCTGACGCCGAGGGGATAGGTGGCGGTGTCGAGCACCGCGCGCACTGTCAGCCCGGTTTCGGTGGTGGTGTTGGCGATGAGATCGACGATGACCTGGTGGCTGGTCAGGGGCCGGCCGCGCCAGTTCATGGTGATCTGGGAGAACATGCGGTGCTCGATCTTGTTCCATTTCGAGGTGCCCGGCGGCAGGTGGGCGACGGTGACGACCAGGCCGGTGTCGGCGGCGAAGGCTGCCAGTTCGACTTTCCAGGCCCGCACCCGTGAACCGTTGGAGCCGCCCCCGTCGGCGCAGATCAGCAACCGGTCGGCGCCCGGGTACCGGGACCGCCCGACGGTGTCCCACCAGGTGCGCAACGTGGCGACCGCGAACGCCGAGGTGTCGTGGTCGGTGCCGACCGAGACCCAGCCGGTATTGGCGGACACGTCGTAGATGCCGTAGGGGATGGCCTTGCCCTCGGCCAGGGCGGGGAAGTCGTACACGTTGACCTGTTCGGGGGTGCCGGCCGGCTGGTACTCGCGGCCGGCGTTCTTGAACGGCCCGACGAGTTCCTTCTTCTTGGTATCGACCGAGACGACCGGCTGACCGGCTCCGGCGTGGTCGGTGACCCGCTCGGCCAGATAGGCGAACTGGGCGTCGCGGTCCTCGTGCTGGCGGCCCTCGAAGACCTTGGCGTTGCCCTGCAGGCTGAACCCCATGGCGTGCAGCATCCGCGCCACCGTCCGGTCCGACACCGGATGGCCCATCGCCGTCAGCGCCTGCGCCAGGTTGCGGGTCGACTTCGTGGTCCACACCAGCAACGACATCGGATCGCCCCGCGTCTCGGGATCGACCAACTCCTTTAGGGAGCCCATGAGCTGCGGATCGGTCTCGCCGAGCTTCTTGCGACCGCCCCCGGCGGCGCGCACCCGCACCGCCGGCTCCACTGAGCCCTCCAACTCCCGAACCCCCCGGGCCACCGTGTCCGGATGAGCCCCCGTTGCCTGCGCGACCGCCTTGATCCCGCCCCGGCCCAACCCGCTGGCCTCGGCCCCCAGCAACAGCCGGCGCTGACGCTCGTCCAAATGCGGGCGCAACACCGCGAACCTGCGCGCAACCGACTCCGAAACCTGCCCGTCCACCGCCATAGCACAACTGTAGAGCCCTCAAACACAAAAACATAAGTTATTTCTTCGCGCGCCCTAA
>JBAXOQ010000244.1:0-7015 GCA_037133175.1 Actinomycetes bacterium | reverse complement strand
AGCGGACGGTTTCGGTGCCGGGCTGGCGGTGATGGCGACCGGTTTGGGCAAGACGTGGCTGGCAGCCTTTGACAGTGCCCGACCGCAGTTTCGACGAGTGCTGTTCGTCGCGCACCGCGAGGAGATCTTGTCCCAGGCGCGCGCGGTGTTCCGGCAAGTGCATCCGGGCAAGTCGATCGGGTGGCTTGGGGCCGGTCGCGACGAACGTGGTGCCGACATTGTGCTGGCGTCTGTGCAGACCCTGACCCGGCGCATCAACGAGTTCGCGGCTGGCGAGTTCGACTACGTCGTCATTGACGAGTTCCATCACGCGTCGGCTCAGTCCTACCGGCGAGTGATTGCGCACCTGAATCCAGGGTTCCAGCTCGGCATTACGGCCACGCCGCAGCGCACGGACAACGCCGATCTGCTGTCGCTGTGCGAGGACAATCTGGTGTTCGAGTGCGGGCTGGCGGCCGGGATTGACCGGCAGGCGTTGTCGCCGTTCCGTTACGTCGGCGTTCCCGATCCGGTCGACTTTCGGCCGCTGCCGTGGCGGTCCAGTGGTTTTGATCCCATTGCACTGGACAACGCCGTCATCAGTGCCGAGCGCACTGAGGCCTCGTATCGAGAGTGGCTGGCGCGCAAGGGACAGCGAACGCTGGCCTTTGCCGTCTCAGTGCGACACAGCGACTGGTTGGCCGAGCAGTTCAAAGCCCGCGGGGTGCGGTGTGTGTCGGTGCATTCGGGCTCAACCTCGGACCCTCGGGAGCAGTCGCTGCAGCGGTTGAAGAATGGGGAGTTGGACATCGTCTTCTGCGTGGATTTGTTCAACGAAGGCGTGGACGTTCCCGAGATCGACACCGTGCTGATGTTGCGGCCCACCCAATCGCCGGTGCTATTCCTGCAACAGATCGGCCGAGGACTTCGCCGAGCCGAGGGCAAAGACGCGTTGTCGATCATCGACTTTGTCGGCAACCATCGCAGCTTCCTACTTCCGGTGCGACTGCTGGCCGGACTGGTGAACGACACCCTCTCCGACGCCCAGCTGGCGACCGCCGTGCGAGCCGGGGAGTTCGTGTTGCCCGACGGCTGTTCCGTCGATTACGAACTGGAAGCCAAGACCACAATCCTGTCCCTTCTGCCGAAGTCCCTGGGCGGAACCGTCGTGGACTTCACAAGGGCGTGGTCCGCAGAGCGCGGCACCCGCCCGAGCGCGCTGCAGGCGTACCAAGCCGGACGTAATCCAGCGGCTGGCGGCGGCCGGGACTGGTTCGAGCTCATGGCCGAGGCGGACCTGCTCACCTCGGAGGAACGCCGGGTTTGGGATCGGAATCGCCCCCTGCTGGCCGACGTTGCCAAGACGAGCATGACCAAGAGCTACAAGATGACAGCGCTGCGCGCGATGCTGATCGTCGGCGATCTTCGCACCGGTGCCGCGGTTGCCGAACTGTCCGACGTATCTTGGCAGCTCATCCTGCGTGACCCCCGACTACTGGCCGACATCAACGTCAAGGAACTCGGCGACATCGCGACTGTGTCGGCACGTCAGTGGATGAGCTACTGGAAGCGCTGGCCGCTCAAACACCTCACCAACGGCGGACAATTCGCGATCGATGCCGACCGTTTCGTGCTCACGGACCCGCCGACCAGCGAGGACGAAGACACCCTGGAGGCGATGATCGCCGAACTGGTCGACTGGAGAATGGCGGCTTACTTGGATCGCAGGTCAGACGGTCGGATCCGAATGAGAGTCAGCCACTCGGACGGTCGCCCGATCCTACGGTTCGACCGCACCAGAAACCCGGAACTACCCGTGGGCCGGGGCGTGCCGCTCGATGCCGGCGGAGACATGGTGTGGGCAGACTTCATGAAGATCGCGGTGAACGTGGTGCGCCATGATCCCGACGGGCCGAACGCCCTGCCGGATCTGATGTGGCAATGGTTCGGCCCGGACGCGGGCAAGCCCGGGACCGCGTTCTACGTCGAAGTTTGGGAGGGCGACGGGCAGTGGCACATAGCCCCACTACTCCAACCCGACCCACTCGCCGTACAACGAGCACAGGCCTGAGCCCGACCCACCCGCACCGGATGGGTCAGACTCAGGCCTCTAAGCGCGCTCCCCTACCGCGTCGCGGTCGGCGTCGGCGTCGGAACGGTCGTGGCCGTTGGCGCGGGGACCGGGTACTGGCCGTTCCCGCCTCGCCCGGGTCCCTGCTGCCCGGGTCCCTGCTGCCCCGGGCCCTGCTGGCGGTTATTGAAATCCCGCCCAGCCATGTTGGCGCGGTTGCCATCTTGACCGTGCCCGCCGACCAGGCCGGAGGCAAAGCCGCCGGCCATGCTGCCGATGAACGCGGCGATACCAGCAACCAGGGCGACCGCGACCAGCATGACGATCTTGTTCGCGGCCGGACCGCCTCCTGGCGGGCGCGGCGGAGCGCCCTGAGGCGGAACCGGTGGAACGGGTGGGACTGGCGGGGTCAGGACCGGCTGTGACGGGTCGGTCCATCCCGCTGCCGCCGAGCTCGCATCGGGCTGTTGGGGCGGCATCGCATCCGATGTGGACATGGACTTCCTCCTTGGGTCGGGGTGTCTTGGTTGGGCAGTGGTCCCATCATCTGGACCCGGGTTGTGCTGACGCTGGGAGGAACCTGTGAATCAGCTATGAATCCGGCTGGTCGCATACAGGTCGGGTGCTCCGGACCCGACTCACACCGCCGCGGCAAACTCCGCGAACAGATCCCCCGGCAGCGGTATGCGCAGCCTCCACGTGATCGCCATCGGCAGTTCGCCCTGGTGCTTGACGAAAGTCGCCGGGCCGAGGAACCAGAACGCTTTGCTGTCGCTTGTCACCCGCGCGAACAGGTACACCTGCGACCCCTGCTGCTCGTGATTGCGGTACCGCAGACCAGTGGTCGAACCGGCGCGGGTGGTCGACTGGCTCTCCCAGTGGATCAGCGATGGACTGATCGCGTAGTCGCGGTAGCGAGTGGTCGGCGAAAAGTGCCCAGCGGTCTTGACCAGCGTGAATGCGAACACGTCAGTTCGCATGTCGGGCAGCCACCGAACACCCTCGCGCCAAGTCGGCGTCGCCGCAGTGTCATCGCCGCAGTGCATCGCCGCGAGGATCTCTTGACGCGTGTATTGCGCGTGCACCTGTAGCGGAACAGTTGGTCGGTCCGCCAGGGGCACGCACAGGTGGTCAATCCGATCAGCAAGCACGCCCACCAGTTCACCCACTTCGGCAAGCACTGCCGGGTGCTGCCACAGAAGGTCGGTGGCAGCCTGCAGGTCGGCGTCCTTGTGGGGCGATTGGCTGAGCACGGATCCGACCAGCGTCACGACCAACATCCGCAGCAGCGCCCGGTCGTGCTGGTCGAGCTTCGCGGCAATCGGCGCCCGGGTGCTGGTCGCGAACTGCTCATAGGCACCGAGTCGCACCGAGTCGTCGACGTGCAACATCCTGCCGACAGCCCTGCGCAGAGTGCTCTCATGCGGCCCCGGCAACGGCACCACAAGACCCGCCGCCTCACGCATGTCGGACCAACTTCGGCCGTTGGCATAGACATCGGACACATCCAGTCCGCTATGTGCCAAGTAGTTCGCCAGCGTCGGCACGTGGCCAGCGGCGACGATCGCGCGAAGCTCCAGCACCCGCGCCGGCCACGTCGAGGGCAGCGCCTCCCGGATACTGCGAAGCACCGTCTCGCGAGCCACCGGGTCGAGTTCAATCGAGCAACCCGACGGCAAATACGGGAAGTCGTTCGTAATGGTTTCGACCAGATCCTTGCGTGATCCCCCGAGCAGCGCGGAGTACTTGGCGTCGAACCGGAACTCCTTGCGCTGATTGCCGACGAAGTCGAGCACGGTGCAGATCGTCTTGCGCGTCGAGGTGGACTTGCGCAACCCACGACCGAGTTGCTGCAAGAACACCGTGGCGCTCTGCGTCGGGCGGAGCATCAGGATCGTGTCCACCGATGGGATGTCGACACCCTCGTTGAACAGGTCGACACTGAAGATCGCCTGGATGCGTCCGTCTCTCAGATCGCGCAACGCCTGTGCCCGCTGCTCACCGTTCGTGCCACTGGTGATCGCCCTGGATTCGATCCCCGCCCTGGCGAAGTGGTGCGCCATGAATGCGGCGTGCTCGATGCTCACGCAAAAGCCCAGCGCCCTCATCGAACGCGCGTCCGCGACGTGGGCTTGGGTCTGATGAATGACGGTCCGCGCCCACACATCGTTGGAGGTGTAGACGTTGGTCAGGGCCGTCACGTCGTAGCCGGTCCCCCGCCGCCACGGCACCGCACTCAGGTCCGAACCATCGCTGATGCCGTAGTAGGCGAACGGCGCGAGGCGCTGCTGATCGATGGCATCCCACAGACGCAGTTCGGCCGCAATCCGGTCGTCGAACCACTGCAGGATCGGCATGCCATCAGCGCGTTCCGGGGTGGCCGTCAGACCGAGCAATTCCTTGGGCAGCAGTCGCTTGAGCAACCGGTCGTAGGAGTCGGCCGCGGCGTGATGGAACTCGTCCACAATGACGACGTCGAAGTGCTCCGGATCGATCCTGTCCACGCCGGCAGCGTTCAAGCTCTGGATCGAGGCGAAGACGTGGTCGAAGCTGTCGGGATGGGCGCCGCCTACCCACAACTGTCCGAACGCATGCTCCCGCAGCGCATAGCGGAAGGTGGCCAGCGACTGTTTGAGGATCTCTTCCCGGTGAGCCACGAACAGCAGTCGTGACCGAGGCAAGGTCTGCTGCAGGCGGGCATAGTCCAGTGCCGCCATCACGGTCTTGCCCGTCCCTGTCGCGGCGACCAGCAGGTTGCGATGGAGGCCCAGGGCCCGCGACAGATCGACCTGTTCAAGTAGTCGTTGCTGGAACGGCTCGGGGCGCAATTCGAATGGTGGCAGCTCCGTTGTTGCAGCCGTCCGGTCCCGCGTGATCTCGGAGGCGAAAACGGCCGGGTCATACGCGATGAAGTCCCCGCCCTCCCAGTAGGAATCGAAGACTGCCCCCACCTTGGACACCACTGCGGGATTGCGTTTTGCGCTCGCCCGAACGTTCCATTCCAGACCAACGATCTGAGCGGAGTGGGTCAGGTTGGACGAGCCGATATAGGCAGTGGAATTGGCCATCGCCCGACGGAACAGCCAGGCCTTGGCGTGCAACCGTGTGCTCGAGGTGTCGTACGAGACGCGGACGTCGGCCCCAATCCCGCGCAACTCCTCAAGCGCCCGCGCTTCCGTGGATCCGGTGTAGGTCGTCGTCAGGATGCGCAACGGCTTGCCCTCGGCGCAGTGCGCGCGCAACGCGTCCAACATCGGCCGAATGCCGCTGTAGCGGATGAACGCGATGATTGCGTCAATGCCGTCAGCGGACTCGATCTCCGAGAGCAACTGCTTGCCCAGCGCCGGTTCACCACGAGCGTTGATGAGCAACGTCGTGTCCAGCAACGGCGTCAGAGGGCGGGTCACCGATCGCGCGGTCCCATCCGGGTTCAGGCGCCGCACGGCACGCAGCACCTGCGGACGCTCGGCCACCAAATCCACGTCCAGGTCGTGCACCTTCGACAATCCGGCAAGGTGCAAACCCACCTTGCGAACGATCTCGGTGCCTGCGGTCGCCCGGCTACCCTCTGGCAATGCCGACACGGCGCGCTCCACCAGAGCGGCCAGATGCAACGCCAACCTGTCCGCAGCTTCAGCGTTGTCCAGACCACTGCTGTCGGCCTGCAACTGAGCAGCGACGACGGCCAACTGCGCCTCAATTCGCGGCGTGATCAGGTCCTCGTAGATCCCCTCGCGCAGTGAATCATCGGTGTCCCCCATGGGGTGAGCGTGACATAGAGATGCGACGCGATGCCAACTTCAGCGGTCGGAGCCAGGCACAAGCGGGCCGCACACCACTTGCCCACTCGACCGTTACATGTAACACTCGTGTTTGTGACTGATACTCGAGAACGGGTCCGCCAGTATCGCAAAAGGTTGCGCGAACAAGGACTGCGCCCGATCCAGATCTGGGTGCCTGACGTGCGCTCCCCCGAGTTCGTGGCACAGGCACACGATCAGTCGGAGATGGCTGCACACAGCCCCACCGCGGCGGAAGATCAGGCGTTCATCGACTCCATCAGCGAGTTCGACAATTGAGGCGCGGCGATATCTGGACAGTTGCCGGAGGACCGAGCTACACGGGTAAACCGCGCCCGGTGCTGATCGTCCAAGACGACAGATACGACGCCACCGATTCCGTTACCGTCTGCCCGCTCACGAGCACCGAACTGGCGGCTCCTCTCTTCCGCGTCGCCATCGCCTCAGGCGATCCCACGGGCCTGGCAGTCGAGTCGTACGCAATGACAGACAAGATCACAACCGTGCAGCGCACCAAACTCGGGCACCGCCTCGGGCAAGCAACAGACGAACAGATGGTCGGGGTCGATCGCGCAATGGTGGTATTCCTCGGACTCGCCGGTTAGGCACACGGGACGAAACCGCCGACACCGTGGTAGTTCTTCGCCACCCACGCCGCCAGAATCACGGCCGGATCGTTACAGCTGGACGCAACTCCCGCAGACCCAGCCGAATGCGGGGGTTTGGGGGCGGAAAGCCCGCTTTTGGCGGGGGTCTGCGGAAGGTTGCGTGGTTGTCCACCGGTTCGTGGCGTGTCGGGGCGAGGTGTCGGTGGGGTGGGATAGAATAGTACACATGTTCGATCTTCCTCCGCCCGAGTCGGGCCCACATGCCGCGCAGGACCGTGCCCCGGGTTGCTGCTGCGGCAGCAGCGCCGGGCAGGCTGTGGGTGCGGGGTCAGGGTCCGAGGTCCCAGCGGGCACCGTGGGGGCCGGCGGTTTCGGGCCGATTGGATTGGGTGAATGCGGCCGGTCCGGCGAGCACTGCGATGGGACCGGCCACGACAATCCTCCAGTTGGCGGCATCTCGACCGGCGGTGCCTCGACTGACGGCATCCCGGCTGATGAGGTGGGGTTCGAGCTGTTGCGCGGCGAGTTGTTTCTAGTTGTCGGACACATGTTCTAGT
>JBAXOQ010000243.1:0-7091 GCA_037133175.1 Actinomycetes bacterium | reverse complement strand
TTCGATCGATTTCGTGGCCAGAGTATCCGAATCGGTGCTGGCGCGGCTGCACTTCGTCGTGCGGATGCCCCCTGGTGTCCCGGTTCCCGAGGTGGACCTGGCGGTGCTGGAAGACCGGGTCAGGGCAGCTACTCGCCGATGGGACGACGACTTCAACCAGGCACTGATCCACGAGTTCGGGGAGGAGAAGGGCTGGCGGCTGGTTCGGAGCTATGGGCCGAATCTGCCGGAGTCCTACAAGGAGGATGTTTCGCCGCGAGCGGCAGTGGCGGACGTGGGTCGGTTGGATGCGCTGGCCGAACCCGGGGATTACGCGGTCCATCTGCACGAGACGCTCGGGGCCGCCGTAGATGAGCACCGGTTTGCTTTGTATCGGTTGGGGGTGCCGGTGCCGCTGTTCGAGTTGCTGCCGGTGTTCGCCAGCCTCGGAGCCCAGGTTATCGAACAGCGGCCGTACGAGCTCGCGCGATCGGACGGGCTGAAGGCCTGGATCTACGACGTCGGTCTGCGGCTGCCTGCCACCGATCATGGAATTGACGGGCTCGGGGGCGAGCTGGCAGACAAGTTCTGCCAGGCATTCTTGGCAGCTTGGCGTGGGGACTGTGAGGTCGATCGGCTCAATGCCTTGGTGACTGCGGCGGGGTTGTCGTGGCGGGAGGTTGCCTGGATCCGGGCTTTGGTCCAGTACGCGCGGCAGCTTGGCACGCCGTTCTCGTTCCAGTACTTCGAGCAGGTGTTGCTCAGTAGTCCGGACGTGTCCGTGCTGCTGGTTGGGCTGTTCAGAGCTCGCCTCGATCCTGACCTGGCGTCAAGTGCTCGCGCGCTGTTGATGGTCGAGCTTGAGGGCCGAATCGGTGCGGCGATCGACGCGGTCAAGAGTCTGGACGCCGACCGAATTCTGCGTCAGTTGTTTGCCCTCGTGCAGGCGGTACTGCGGACCAACGTCTTTCAGCTCGACGCCCAAGGCGACGCTCCGGTTGCGGTCGCCTACAAGATCAATCCAACGATGGTGCCGCAGATGCCGGCTCCCGTGCCGAAGTACGAAATCTGGACGAGTTCGCCGCGACTCAGCGGAGTGCATCTGCGGTTCGGCCGGGTCGCTCGCGGCGGATTGCGCTGGAGCGACCGCCCAGAGGACATGCGTACCGAGATCCTCGGCTTGGTCAAGGCGCAGACCGCGAAGAACTCGGTGATAGTGCCGGTCGGCGCGAAGGGAGGTTTCTTCATCAAACAACCGCGGGACCGGGCAGATCGGGCGCTGTGGATGGAGGACGGTATCGCCTGCTACCGCGAGTTCATCAACTCGATGCTGTCGATCACCGACAACCTGGTCGCAGGCCAGATCGTGCCGCCGAGCCGGACGGTGCGCTGGGACAGCGACGATTCCTACTTGGTGGTCGCCGCGGACAAGGGCACTGCGTCGTTCTCCGACATTGCCAATGAGATTTCGCTGGAACGGGGCTTCTGGCTCGGTGATGCCTTCGCCTCAGGTGGCTCGCACGGGTACGACCATAAGGAGATGGGCATCACCGCGCGGGGTGCCTGGGAGTCGGTCAAGCGGCACTTCAGGGATCTCGGCGTCGATGTGCAGGAGCAGCCATTCAAGGTGGCGGGCATCGGCGACATGAGTGGCGACGTCTTCGGCAACGGCATGCTGTTGTCCCAGCAGATTCAACTGGTGGCAGCATTTGATCATCGGCACATCTTCCTCGACCCCAACCCCGCTGACGGCGCTGCGTCGTTGGCAGAGCGGCGCCGGTTGTTCGAACTGCCGAGGTCATCGTGGGCTGACTACGCCAAGGACCTGATTAGTGCCGGCGGGGGCGTCTACTCTCGTTCGTTGAAGGAAGTGCCCATCACCGATGAAGTGCGTGCCAGCTTAGGACTGCCAGAAGACGTGCACACCCTCACGCCGGACGAGTTGGTCACAGCGGTGCTGATGGCGCCAGTTGATTTGCTGTGGAACGGTGGCATCGGCACTTATGTCAAAGCCACCAGTGAGACGAATGAAGCCGCCGGTGACAAGGCCAATGACGCGGTGCGGGTCAACGGAGCAGATCTGCGGGTCCGGGTCGTCGGCGAGGGCGGCAACCTGGGACTGACCCAGCTCGGCCGGGTGGAGGCGGCGATGGCTGGGGTTCAGCTCAATACCGACGCCATCGACAACTCTGCCGGAGTCGACTGCTCCGATCACGAGGTGAACATCAAGATTGCCCTCGATGCCGTCGTGGCCGATGGCGACCTGACGTTCAAACAACGTAACCAGCTGCTTGTGGCGATGACCGACGAGGTCGCTCACAAAGTGCTGCAGACCAATTATCGGCAGAACCAACTGCTCGGTACCTCAAGGATGCACACCGACGAGATGATGCCGGTGCATCGGCGCCTCATCAGCTGGTTGTGCGAGCGCGGTGTGCTCGACCGAGATCTGGAGTATCTGCCGACTGACACCCTGATGGCCGAGCGGGAAGCGGCCGGTTTGGGACTGACGTCGCCGGAACTGTCCGTGCTGATTTCGTACGTCAAGATCGCCGTCACCGAGGACCTGGTGGATTCGCCGCTTGCTGGCGAGCAGTGGTACGAACGTGTGCTGACCGGTTACTTCCCCGATCAGCTCGTGCAGCGATGTGGTCCATGGTTGGCCAAGCACCCGCTGCGATCGGAGATTATCGCGACGGTGGTGGCGAACGAGTTGGTGGATTCGACCGGCATCAGCTTCGTGTTCCGCACGATGGAGGAGACCGGTGCGTCGACGGTCGAGGTGGCGCGCGCCTACACCGTGGCGCGTGAGGTGTTCAAACTGCCGGACCTGTGGCGGCGGATCTCTGAACTCGACGGGCAGGTCGCCACTCGGGCGCAAGACACGATGGCGTTGGAGATCCGGCGGCTGCTGGATCGCTCGACCCGGTGGGTCCTTGCCCTACGAGGTGGCACGGTCGACGTCAGTGGCGAGATCAACCAGTTCTCAGCGACCGTGGCCGAGTTGTCCGACGTCACCCCGAGGTTGTTGGTTGGCGGCCAGCGAGAACGGCTGGTACGCAAGGCTGAGCAGTTCATCGCAGCCGGCGCGCCAGACGATCTGGCTTATGAGGCGGCCGCCTCGTTGGAGCAGTTCAGTCTGCTCGACATCGATGACATCGCCCGGCGCAACAACGAGTCCCTGGTGACTGCCGCGGAGGTGTACTTCGCCGTGTCTGAGCACTACGGCATTGATGCGCTGCTGGTGCACATCGCCAAGCTTCCGCGCGGGGATCGGTGGTCGAACATGGCGCGGGCAGCGGCTCGCAGTGACCTGTACTCGGTGTTGGCTGGGCTGACCAGCAAGGTGCTGCGAACAACCTCGGATGAAGACGTTGCCGAGACCAGGATTGCCCAGTGGGAGGGGCGCAACGGTGAAGGACAACAGCGGGCCCGGGCCACGCTTGCCGAGATAGACGCAGTGGCCCAGTACGACCTGGCAACGCTGTCTGTGGCGTTGCGGGTGCTGCGAACACTGGTCCGTCAGGGGTCCTAGTTCGGGCTGATCCCCGCTGTTTCGCTCCCCGGTTGGTGGGCCCACCTCCGCGGCTGCTTATCCTTGCTGCGCTGAGATCGGTTGGGGGGAACCACCGGTCTTCGGCAACGGGGATGGGGGAACCGAGTCGTGGATGCTTGCGCTCATGTCGAGGCTCAGGTGCGGCAAGCTGTTCGAGAATCCGGAATCGATCCGGTGTCCGAACACGCTGTCGTGCGTTTGATGGTCGATGATGCCGTAGCCGAGTTCGTGGCGTCCTGCGCCGATGGCGCGGTGGCTGATTTCTCGGGTCCTCTGCCCGACCTCGCTCAGTTGGCCCAGGACGTCGGCGACGCGGTCGTCGGGCTCGGCCCGTTGCAGCGTTATCTGGATGATCCTGAGATCGAAGAGATCTACATCAACGCCCCAGGAAGGATCTTCGTCGCCCGGCATGGTCGCAGTGAATTGACCACGACCGTGCTCACCGCGCGCGCTGTCCGCGACCTGGTGGAACGCATGCTGTCGACTTCGGGTCGCCGGCTGGATATGAGCAGCCCGTTCGTGGATGCCCGTCTGGCTGACGGTAGTCGCCTGCACGTGGTGATTCCTGATATCACCGGGGAGCACTGGGCTGTCAACATCAGAAAATTCGTCGTCAGAGCTCGACACGTGGATGATCTGGTGCGCCTGGGGGTCATGCCGACGAACGCGGCAGCGTTCTTGGAGGCGTCGGTGGTCGCCGGTTTGAACATCGTTGTCGCAGGTGGCACCCAGGCTGGGAAAACTACCCTTTTGAATTCCTTGCTCGGGTGTGTGCCGGCCAGGGAGAGGGTTGTCACCTGCGAAGAAACGTTCGAACTGCAGCTCGCCGACCACCCCGACTGGGTGGCCATGCAGACCCGGCAGCCCGGGCTGGAGGGCACCGGCGAGGTCAGCCTTCGTGATCTGGTACGGGAAGCACTGCGGATGCGGCCGAGCCGATTGGTCATCGGCGAGGTCCGCCAGCAGGAAGCGCTCGATCTGCTGATCGCGATGAACTCCGGGATGCCGTCGATGGCCTCGGTACACGCGAACTCGGCTCGGGAGGCCGTGACCAAGCTGTGCACGCTGCCGCTGCTGGCCGGGGTCAATATCTCGGCCGATTTCGTGGTGCCAACCGTCGCTGGATGCGTTGATCTAGTGGTGCATGTGCAGACCGGAATCGACGGGGTGCGGCGGATCCGTGAGATCAGCTCGCTGTCCGGCAGGGTGGAAGACGGTGTCATCGAGATGGCGCCGCTCTTCGTTGCGGGAGGCAAACTGGCCGGCCGGACCGAACTTCGCCGGGGAGACGGCTACCCACCGCACCTGGATCGGTACGCCGCGGCTGGGATCGATGTCGTCGCGCTGCTCGGGGCAGCCGGCGCCGAGGTGGCCTGATGGGCGCGCTGGTCGGGCTGGTGTTTGCTGTCGGCGCGTTGTTCGCGGCCTCCGCTGTGCTGGCACCGCGTCGCGCGACGGCTGCCGGTGGTTCGTCCGGACCTACCGTCAGCGCGAAGGTGGCAACCTTGCGGCGGGCGGCGGCCTGGGGCTTAGGGTGCTTCCTCGCCGGTCTGATCGCCACGGACCTTCCCGTGGCCGCGTTGCTGGCGGGGATTGTCGGCCTTGGTGTGCCCGGGGTGGTCGACAGGAGGCGAGCTCGGAAGGTGGCCGTCGCTAGGGCCCACGCCTGGCCCGACGTGATCGATTCGCTTGTGTCAGCGGTACGGGCCGGGATGTCGCTGCCCGAGGCGGTCTGTGCGGTCTCAGCCAGGGGCCCGCAGTGTCTGCGGGCGCCGTTCGCCGCCTTCGCCGCCGACTACCGTTCGACGGGGCGATTCGAAACCTGCCTGGTCAGCCTGCGCAATGATTTGGCTGATCCGGTGGCCGATCGGATCACCGAAGCGCTGCTGGCGGCCCGCGACGTCGGAGGAACCGATCTAGGTCGAATGTTGCGTACGTTGGCTGACTTCGTGCGCCAGGATCTGCGGTTGCGCGGTGAAGCCGAAGCCCGGGCATCGTGGACCGTCAATGGTGCCAAGTTGGCTGTTGGAGCGCCATGGATCGTGCTCATGATGCTGGCGACGCGGCCCGGAACTGTCGAGGCATACCGGTCTTCGGCGGGTACTGCGGTGCTGGTGGTGGCCGCTCTTGTCACCGGGGGCGCGTACTGGCTGATGGTCAGGATCGGCAGGCTCCCCAAGGCGCGCCGGGTGTTGTCATGACCAGTGCGACGGTAGGTGCGGTGCTCGGGGCAGCGCTGGCGGTGGGGTGCTGGCTGCTGCTGCTGGTACTGCGGCGCCGGGTGGACTTCAGCGATCGGGTGCTGCCGTTCGTGCGAGCCGCCGACGCCCGGCGCGGTGTTGATGCCGGGGTCTCGGGCAGTCGTTCCGGTGTCTTCACGGGTGCGTTGCAGCCTGACCAGCGCACCAGCTCGGCCGCTGCCGGCGGGGTCCGAGCGTTGCGGGCGATTTGGAGCGACGAGTCGGTGAGTAGGCGCTTGGTGCAAGCTGGTCGCGATCCTGCCGTGGAGGCCTTTCGGCTGACACAGCTGCGGTGGGCCGGCATCGGTGTGGCAGTGGTGCTGGCGTGCGGGATCGCACGCGCTGCCGCTGGCAAGCCGATCTCGGCGGTGCCGTGGCTGATGCTGTGCGCGGTAGGAGCGTTGGCCGCTGCGACGATTGTCGATCAGTGTTTGTCGCGAGTCGCTCGGATGCGCACGGCGCGGATAGCCGAGCAGTTGCCCGCGTTTGCCGAGTTGCTGGCCTTCACGGTCGCCGCGGGGCTTGCTCCCGTGAGTGCACTGAATCGAGTGGCCTCACGACTGGGCGGCGATCTGGCTACTGAGTTGCGCAGATGTACCGACGAGATCGCCCAGGGACGGTCGTTGGCCGACGCGCTGGAAGACGTGGCATACCGGACCAGGAGTGCCAGTGTTCAGCGGTTCGTCGATGGGATTGTGGTCGCGGTCGACCGCGGGACTCCGATCGCCGACGTGCTGCGTGCGCAGGCAATGGACGCCCGCGGCGCTGGTCACCGGGCACTCATGGAATCTGCTGGCAAGCGCGAGATCTACGCGCTGGTTCCGGTGGTGTTCTTGATCCTGCCAGTCGTCGTCGTCGTTGCGGTATTCCCGGGCTTCTACGGGTTGGCGTTGTGAATTCTGCTTGGTGTTGTGAACTCGGGTCGGTGTTGTGAACAGGGATAGGCAAACAGGGGGAGGACAGGCAATGAATATGTCAGATCGAGCAACTCGGGGTGGTCGCAGACAGCTCCGGCGCCAGCGGTCGAACGGCCGGCCGACGGGCTGGGGGTGGTGGCATCACTGGCTGGCCGCAGTCAGGCAGGCGCTCGCTAGAGTGACGACTGCGGACCGGGGCGACGTCCCCGGGTGGGTTTTGGTTACGGTCATGACCGCTGGGTTGGTGACTGCGCTGTGGATTGTCGCGGACGATCAGCTCACGTCCATTCTGACCAAAGCGATCAACTCGGTGACCAAGTGAGGCAACGGCCGCACTGGCAGCGGGGGTCGGCTCCGGTTGAATTTGTGCTGGTGGCCCCGCTGGTGCTGATGATCTTC
>JBAXOQ010000242.1:0-7098 GCA_037133175.1 Actinomycetes bacterium | reverse complement strand
TTGGTGGGTGAGCATTGGACGGCAAGGTTTGCTGCGGTGGATCACCCGCTGCTCAATGGCAGCAGGGGAGTGGGCCTGTGGCAGGCACTGGTGCTGGCCGAGCCGCTGGCCAAGTTGGTCGAAGTCGCTGCCCGTGAGCACGGCTTCCTGGTCAACGCGGTGGCGCCCGACGCAGTACGGCTGGCCCCACCACTGATCTTGACCCTGACTCAGGCCGACGTGTTCGCCGATGCGCTGCCGACCCTGCTCAGTGCCGCCCAAGCCGCGGCGGTGGACTCGTGAACGCCGCCGGGGCACGTCCGCGGCTGGCCACCAAGGTGGCGCGACACCAGTGCATCGTGCAGATCCTGGAGCACCAAGAGATCGAGTCGCAGGCGGCCTTGCTCGCGCAGTTGGCCCAGGCCGGCTTCAACGTGACACAGGCCACTCTGTCCCGTGACCTTGACGAGTTGCGAGCACAGAAGGTTGACGGAGGGGCGGGACACACCGTCTACGCGGTGCCACGCGATGGGGGCGAGCCGTTCCCCGGTCCAGATTCGTCTCTCGGCGTGCGCAGCAAGCTTGAACGGGTGGTCGGCGAGTTGCTCAGTGGCGTGGACCATTCCGGAAATATTGTCGTTCTGCGTACCCCACCGGGTGCAGCGCAGTACCTCGCATCCTCGATCGACCACACGACTGTGTCGGACATCATCGGTACCGTCGCCGGTGACGACACGGTGCTGGTGGTAAGCAGAGACCCGCACGGAGGAGCGGATTTGGCCCGCCGGTTCGCAGAGATGGCTGATCGGCGGACTGCCATCGATTAGCTTGCCGCTTTCCCCGCCAAATCCCGATGCCAATTGCATCCCATTACCCAGATCAGATCCCCTTCCAGTTCGAGGAGTACCAGTGAGTCAGCGAGTAGTTCTTGCCTATTCAGGTGGCTTGGACACGTCAGTAGCAATCAGTTGGATCGCCCGCGAGACCGGGGCAGAGGTGATCGCGGTTGCCGTCGACCTCGGACAAGGCGGAGAGGACCTTGAGGTAATCCGCCAGCGCGCGCTCGGATGTGGCGCGGTCGAGGCCGAGGTGGCCGATGCACGCGATGAGTTCGCCAACGACTTCTGCGCGCCGGCGCTACGCGCAGACGCTCTCTACATGGACAAGTACCCACTCATCTCGGCGCTGTCCCGACCGTTGATCGTCAAGCATCTGGTGGCGGCGGCACGCAAGCACAACGCGACGATCGTCTCCCATGGGTGCACCGGCAAGGGCAACGATCAGGTGAGGTTCGAGGTCGGCATCGGAGCCCTCGCTCCGGACCTCAGTTGCGTGGCGCCGGTGCGTGACTACGCGATGACCCGGGATAAGGCGATCGAGTTCGGTTTGGAGAACAATCTGCCTATCGACGTGTCCAAGAAGTCGCCCTACTCGATCGACCAGAACGTCTGGGGACGTTGTATCGAAACCGGGTTCCTGGAGGACATTTGGAACGCCCCCATTGAGGACATCTACGCGTACACCCAGGACCCGGCGGTAGCTCGCGAGCCCGACGAAGTTGTCATCGGATTCGAGCGGGGTGTTCCGGTGGCGATCGACGGCCGGCCCGTGACCATGCTTGGGGCCCTCGTCGAGTTGAATCAGCGGGCCGGTGACCAAGGCGTCGGTCGGCTCGACATGGTCGAAGATCGGCTCGTCGGTATCAAGAGCCGCGAGGTGTACGAGGCGCCCGGAGCGATGACGTTGATCGCTGCTCATCAGCAACTCGTCGACGTGACCGTCGAGCGCGAACTGGCCAGGTTCGCCGGCAGCATTCGCCAACGCTGGAGCGAGCTCGTCTACGACGGGCTCTGGTTCTCGCCGCTGCGTCGCGCTCTCGACGGGTTCATGGACGACCTCAACCAGAATGTCACCGGAGAGATCCGCATGACCCTGCACGGCGGACGCGCGGTCGTCACAGGTCGCCGCAGCCCGCAGTCCCTGTACGACTTCAACCTGGCGACCTATGACACGGGTGACACCTACGACATCTCGGGAGCCAAGGGCTTCATCGACATTTTCGGTATGACCTCCAAGCTTGCCGCGAGTCGGGATCTGCGCGCTGGTACTCAGGATGGCTGAGCACACACCCACGGCGCAGCCCTCCTCCGAGGGTCCCGGGCTCAGTCTGTGGGGCGGTCGCTTTTCAACCGGTCCGTCCCCAGAGCTCGTGGCGTTGTCCCGCTCGGTCCAGTTTGACTGGCGGCTCGCGCCATATGACCTGGACCAGACGAAGGCGCACGCCTCAGTCCTGCGTGGCGCCGGACTGCTGGACGAGGCGGAGTTCGACACCGTCGCCGCTGCTATCGCGCAGCTGCGCACAGAGGTGCTCGACGGAACCGTCACCGCTGATGAGGGCGACGAGGATGTGCACACCGCGATCGAGCGACTGCTCGTTGAGCGGCTCGGCGACCTCGGCGGCAAACTGCGAGCCGGGAGAAGCCGAAATGACCAAATCGCAACCGACCTGCGGCTCTACCTCCGGGTGGCCGCTCGCCAGGTTGCCGGGGCGACCGCGGATCTGGAGCGAGCCCTGCTCGGCCAGGCGCAGGCTCATGTCGATACTGCGGCTCCCGGCTACACGCACCTGCAACGGGCACAACCGGTCTCGTTCGGCCACGAACTTGCCAAGCATGTGCACGCACTGAATCGGGATCTCGATCGGCTGCGTGACTGGGACGATCGGGCCGCGGTGTCGCCGTTGGGTTCCGGCGCGCTGTCTGGTTCGGCTCTGCCGCTTGATCCGGCAGCCGTCGCCGCCGAACTCGGTTTCGCGACGGTTGCCGCGAACTCGATAGATGCAGTTTCCGACCGGGATTTTGTGGCCGAGTTTCTGTTCGTGGTGGCGCTCTTAGGAGTTCACCTGTCCAGGCTCGGGGAAGAGGTCTGCCTGTGGACGTCCAAGGAGTTCGGCTGGGCCACGTTGCACGATTCTTGGTCCACTGGGTCCTCGATCATGCCGCAGAAGAAGAACCCGGACATTGCGGAGTTGGCGCGAGGAAAGGCTGGTCGACTGATCGGTGATCTGACCAGCGTGCTCGTGACCCTCAAGGGATTGCCGTTCGCCTACAACCGCGACCTGCAGGAAGACAAGGAGCCGGTATTCGACGCGATTGACACCGTGCTGCTGGTGATGCCGGCCCTAGCGGGGATGATCGCCACTTTGAAGTTCGATACCGAGCGGATGGCAGCTGCCGCCCCCGGGGGGCATGCATTGGCAACTGAGATCGCCGACTGGCTTGTGTCGCAGGGCGTGCCCTTTCGCAGTGCCCACGAACTCGCCGGGGCGTGCGTCAAACGGGCTGACGAGCTCGGTGTACAGCTGTGGGAACTCGACGACGCGGACCTGGCCGCTGTTTCTCCGCTACTGACCAGCGACGTCCGGTCGGTGTTGAGCGTGTCCGGTGCGCTGGCAGCCAGGCAGACCCCCGGAGGTACCGGTCCGGCCCAGGTGGCCCGGCAACTCGAGGTGCTTGCGCGCGTCATCGACGCCGACTACGCGTGGGCTGACCCTAGCCCGCGCTGACGAGTTCACCGGATTCGTTCCACAGCAGCAGAGCGCAATCGCGGTGGCGTGCTGCCAGGCGTTGGGCGACCGGCAAACCGCCGACCAGGGCGGCCTTGGTCAGGACCTCGGCCCGCCATCCCGCCGGGGCTACTGCGCTGACCGCGACGATCCCGTTTCCGCGCAGCGGCCGGCCAGTTGTTGGGTCGAGGATGTGGTGCGCGGACGATCCGTCGGGAGTGCGCCAGCGCCGTTTGAGCGTCCCACTCGAACACAGGGCGCCAGCACGCAGCACGACTGATCTTGCCGGAACATTGTCTCTGTCGAATGGATCGGCGATGCCGATCCTCCACCCCTGATCGGGGTAGCTCCCGCCTACAGCCACATCCCCACCGAGGCTGACCATCACTCCCGCTGCGCCGTTCTCCAACAGGTGGGCAACAACCAGATCCGCCCCGAGGCCCTTGCCGATTCCTCCGCTATCGAACTGCACATCAGGATCGAGTCGTGCCAGTCGACGAGTTACGTTGAGGTGAAGAGGTGCGACCAACCCGCGTCGTGGTCGTGGTCGTGCTCGCCTCCCGCTCCAAGCCTGAGTTGCCGGTGTTTCGGTGGCAGGCTCGGTACTGGGAGCGGGTACTAGCTCGTCGTAATCCCGGTCATAGCCGGCCTGAATGATCTGGCGGCCCAAGAACGGGTTGAACAGCCCCGAGGATAACCGAAAACCGGCCAGACCGCGTCGAAGCAGCACGAGCAAATCAGGTGTGACTCGGGTGGTGTGGCCTGCCCTGGCGTTGAACCGGCTCAGCTCGCCGTCCGGGATGAACCGACTCCAGCCGCGGTCAAGCTCACGCACTCGACTGGTCGCCAGATCCAGCAGCCGATCGGAGCCGCCCAGCACGAGGACATCAATGGCGCACCCCATAGCTCGGAAGTGCGTCTCGCGCAGGGGCAGGCGGATCAACGTGGGCAGCGCGGGCACTCCGGCTGATCGGCTGCCGGGCGGAATCCGTGACGCATCGAACGGCATCGCGGATCCCCCTGGCGGGCCTATCGCCGACTAGCTTTGGTTGCTGTTGCCGTGGTTGTTGTTCTGGCAGTTGTCGACGATGGCGCTAGAAGCCCCCGTGCAGACCTCAAAGTAGGTTGCGCCTTGCTTCGATCCGCCGGCGTTGACCGCGACCCAGGTATTGGCGTTGCCCGCCTCGACTCCCGCTCCGCTGCCGCCGTACTGTCCCCAACCGCCGCCACCGGCTCCGGTGCTTGCGATAGTGAAGCCCAACCCCTTGAGGGCGTTGGTGTAGTAGGTGACGACCGCGGCCGGTGCCTGGGAGGTGGAGAAGCGCGAGTACATCGCCGCTCCGTCTGGCTGTGGCGCAGTGATGGTCTTGGCCCCGGGGGGTGGGCCGGGAAGAGTGGCTGGCGCCGGGGCCGGGGCAGCAGTGGTCGGTGCGACGGTTGGAGCCGCTGAGGTCACCGGCGCAGGTGGCGCGCTGGTGGGCGTGCTACTCGAGCCACTGCTGCAGCCACCGGTCACCAGGACTCCGGCTCCGAGGGCGACGGCGGCGACGACGACGCGGTTTCTGTTCTGGTTCGTGTCCACGGGGTTCCTTCCGATGTAAGGCGGGTTCGAATGCGGAGCGGGTTCGCGGTTTCTCGCCGGAATCTACTGGAACCACGACCGGGATGCATCCGCACCGACCCTGTTGCCGATGGCGGTCCGGTCAGTTTCGCCCACGCCGCTGCGATATCCGTATCACTGCACTCACCGACCCACTGATGGTGGCTTCCGCGGATCGGTGCGCGAAGATAGCTGACGTGGCTGTACCGGCGGAGAAACTCCTTGACGACCTTGCGTGGCGCGGACTGCTTGCGCAGACGACCAACCCTGCTGAACTGCGGGAGCAGTTGGACTCCGGGCCTACTGTTTTGTATTGCGGGTTCGACCCCACCGCGCCGAGTCTGCACGTGGGCAACCTGGTGCCGCTGCTCCTGCTCCGGCGGTTTCAGGATGCCGGACACAGCCCGATCGCCCTGGTCGGTGGTGCGACGGGCCTGATCGGGGATCCCTCAGGTCGGTCCACGGAGCGTTCGCTCAACTCAGATGACGTGGTCGCGCAGTGGGTGGGACGCATCGAGGCGCAGGTGAGCCACTTCGTCGACCTGACCGGGCCGAACGCCGCGCGCGTTGTGTCCAACCTCGACTGGACCGCAGGCCTGTCGGCAATCGCGTTTCTGCGCGACATCGGCAAACACTTCAGCGTGAACGTCATGTTGGCGAAGGACTCGGTGAAGACACGATTGGCAGACCAAGGCATCAGCTTCACAGAATTCAGCTACATGCTGCTGCAGGCGTATGACTATCTTGAGCTCTACCGGCGTCACGACTGTCGGCTGCAGCTCGGAGGCGCCGATCAGTGGGGCAACATCACGGCCGGTCTGGATCTCGTGCGCAGGATCGAGGGTTCTGACGCGCGTGTGTGCGCTCTGACCGTGCCCCTGGTGACCAAATCGGACGGCTCCAAGTTCGGCAAGACCGCCGGTGGATCGATTTGGCTGGACCCGGAACTGACCTCGCCGTACGCGTTCTACCAGTTCTGGCTGAACACAGACGATCGTGATGTCCAGAAGTTCCTTGGCTTCTTCAGCATGCGCCCACGCACTGAGATTGAACAGTTGTTGGCGGAACATCTTCAAGCGCCCCACATCCGATCAGCGCAGCGGGCGCTGGCCCGCGAGCTGACCGCGATGGTTCACGGTGATCGAGAGATGTCGCAGGCTGAGGCCGCCGGCAAGGCAGTGTTCGGAGGCGGCGACCTGGCCGCGTTGGATGAATCGACTGTTGCTGCAGTACTGGCCTCTGTACCGAACGGCGTGTGGTCCCAGGAGGAAGGCCACTGGCCGACGGTCGTCGATCTGCTGGTCACGTCTGGGCTGTGCGAGACCCGCGGGGTGGCTCGTCGCACCATCAAGGAAGGCGGCGCGTACCTGTCGAATCAACGGGTTGCGGATGACTCAGCGGTCGCTGGATCGGAGGCGTTGATACACAGCAGATGGTG
Organism: Actinomycetes bacterium; assembly: GCA_037133175.1. Taxonomy (GTDB): domain Bacteria; phylum Actinomycetota; class Actinomycetes; order S36-B12; family UBA10799; genus ELA509. Next base: position 516 of record JBAXOQ010000242.1, on the reverse strand, counting down.
GGTGCTGCGGCGTGGCAAACGGCAGGTGGGAAGCGTTCGGCTGGATCGGTCGGGCAGCCACGACACGACGAAAGGGACCCCCCCTTGACCGGCCCAGCCGGTCCATGTATTCTTATCTGGCTGGGAAAACGGGAAACGCAAACACTGCGGAATCCGCCTCCAAGCCGAAGGCCCCGAGTTGAACATAACGGAGGGCAGGTTGGATCCACGATTATCGTGTGACGGACAACCATCAGAGGAAACAAGCCCCGACTCTCGTGGCCAGGAATGGTCAATGCTGATCGGTGTGCGTTCGATCTTTGAGAACTCAACAGTGTGCCAAAAGTCAATGCCGAATCCCGGCTTTGACGGTCGCCTTCGGGCGTCCGTCTGAGCAGGAGATTCCTTTGAGGCAAAAGACAGAAGCAAAGCGAGAATTACGCTAAGCAGACTGTCCTTGCCAGAATCAACTCCAAAACATATACGGAGAGTTTGATCCTGGCTCAGGACGAACGCTGGCGGCGTGCTTAACACATG
>JBAXOQ010000241.1:0-7109 GCA_037133175.1 Actinomycetes bacterium | reverse complement strand
GCTCACCGGAGCGCCTCAAATACCGACCTGGACGGTGTCTTTGCCGCTGACCAAGCCGTATATAACCGCAAGCTGAGCGAAGAGACGCGGAACATGTCGGTTAGCACTGGACTCAAGCTCGCGGAGTTGACCCTGCCGATGGTGCCATCCAAGGTGTTGCAGGACTGGCGCGATGCAATCGCAGCGGGCCACACTCCGGGAACCTATCCGGTGGGCCTTGGGGTGGTCTTTGCCGGCATCGGGGCCTCCGAGGCCGAGGCGTTCGCAGTGCATTTGCACGGCACAACCGCTCTGATGCTCAACGCCGCCCTTCGACTCATGCGAGTCGACCACAACCACACGCAACAACTGCTTTTCGAGCTCAACAGCACCATCGACGACGACTACGCCGAAGTTGCCGGCGACGCTTTGGACGCCATGGCTTCGTTCGCTCCGGTGGCCGACATCCTGGCCTCGATTCACGTCGGCGCCCACATCCGCATGTTCATGAACTAGGGAGACCTGTGAAGAAGACAACGCGCATCGGCATTGGCGGTCCGGTCGGATCGGGCAAGACCTCGATCGTGGAAACAATCACTCCGGCATTGCTGGCGCGCGGCATCGAGTTGTTGATCGTCACCAACGACATCGTCACAACAGAAGATGCCAAACACGTACAACGGACCCTTAAAGGCGTCCTGCATGCCGACCGAATCCGAGGAGTGGAAACCGGCGCCTGCCCGCACACCGCGGTGCGCGAAGACCCCAGCATGAACCTCGCTGCGGTTGAGGCGATGGAAGCTGCGTTCCCCGAGGCCGACCTCGTCTTGATCGAGAGCGGCGGGGACAACCTGACGCTGACATTCAGTCCGGCGCTGGTCGACTTCTTCATCTACGTCATCGACGTCGCCGCCGGCGACAAGATCCCCCGCAAGAACGGCCCCGGCATCACAATGTCGGATATTCTCGTGATTAACAAGACTGATTTGGCACCCTACGTCGGAGCCGATCTAGATGTCATGGAAAACGATTCCACCCTGATGCGCGACGGCAAGCCGTTTGTATTCACTAACTGCAAGACCGGCGAAGGAATCGATGAACTCGTCGACCTGATCGGCCGCGAAGCGCTCTTTGACATTGTGCCGTGAGCTGGGCGAGACACCGTGACCTCCCCAATGATGACTGGTCCAGCACTGTTCGCCCCTGCGGTCCGGGAGCTCGATGGCTTCCACGATCAGCCCGCGCAAATGCCGACCGGTGCGGGCAAGGACGGCGCGCTGCGTCTTGAGTTCGAGCGGCGCGGAGAGCGCACGTCCCTGGTTCGGCTGTATCGGCGAGTGCCATTGCTGGTCCAGCAAGCGCTTTACCACGACGAGCAACTGCCCGGCATGGCCTGCGTTCAACTCATCACGACAACCGGTTGTGTATTGCAGGGTGACCGCTATGACCTGCGTTTTCTCCTCGGCCCGTCGACTCAAACCCATATCACGACCCAGGCCGCGACCAAGATCCATGAGATGGATGCCAATTACGCGGCCCAAAGTCAGCTGATCACTTTGCAGGAGGGCGCCTATTTGGAGTACCTGCCCGACGAGGTGATCGCCCATAAACATTCCCGCTTCGTCTCGGCCACCCACATCGTCGTCGGCGCTGGGGCGAGCATGGTGTACGCCGAGACGCTGGTGGGCGGTCGCAAGTACTACGGCGACGGCGAGATGTTCGAATTTGACCTCTATTCCTCCAGGATCAGCGCCGCACGTGCCGAGGGCACGAACGGCGAGGGCGGCCCGCTGTTCAGTGAGAAGATGGTCATCGAACCATCAAAACGCTCAGTTCGGGCAATCGGGATCATGGGACCGTATGAAGTATTCGCCAATGTCATCGTCCTGACCCCCCGCGAGCACATTGCCACCCTGCTGAGCTGCGCACCTCTCGGTTTGGACGTTGGCAACGGCTGCGCCGCCGGAGCCAGCGTGCTACCCAACAACGCGGGACTGGTCCTGAAAGTAGTCGGAATGAACGCCGCCGCAGTGCGTGCAGTCGTTCGCGCGTTCGTCAGCAACGTGCGGATTCAGGTGTGCGGCGTCGGCTTGCCAGCAGACCCACTATGGCGTACCCAACCCTAACCCCAAGACAACAGGACCCCAAGACAACAGGACCCCAAGACAACAGGGAGTGTGACCACAGTGGCATCGACAACCGTGATATCGGGAACTGCTGCGCGTTGGAACGACCTCGCTACCCGGAACCAGTTGGTGGGTTTTGGGGACTTTACCCTGCGCGGGGCTGGTCAAGTCATGTTCCAGAACAACCCGGTTACCGGTCTGTTGTTCTTGCTCGGCATCACCTGGGGAGCCTTCGCCGAGCACTTGCCACAAGTCGCGATCGGTGCCTGGCTGGCAGTGATCGTCAGTTCCCTCACGGCCGTCGTTCTGCGCCTGGACAAGGTGTCCATGCGGTCGGGACTTTACGGCTACAACGGTGTCCTGGTCGGCTGCGCGGTACCCACCTTCCTGCACAACGACGCCACCATGTGGGTCTGGGTTGTCATCGGTTCGATCGCCTCGGTAATAGTTATGCTGGCGGTCACCAATGTGGTGGAAGCGTGGGGGGTCTCCGCCCTCACATTCCCGTTTGTGCTGACCTCGTGGTTTCTGTTGCTCAGTGCCTACGCATTTGCGAACACTCCGGTCACCGGCATTGGCCCGGCCGCTTTCGCCCAACAAGCAAGTGCCACCGCAGCGCAAGCCAACTGGACGATAAGCGCGGTGTTAGAGGCGATCTTCGCCGGAGTGTCCCAGGTCTTCTTGATCAACAATGCGATCACCGGAATCATCTTCGTCATCGCTCTGGTCGCGAGTTCGAGTTGGGCTGGGGGTTTCGCGTTGTTTGGTTCGGCGGTCGCCCTGGTCTTCACCCAACTAGTAGGGGCAAACGGATCGAACGTGGAGGCAGGACTATTCGCCTTCAGTGCAGTACTAACCGCGATCGCGCTCGGCAGCGTCTTCTACGAGCCAAGTTGGCCCGTCCTGATCTACACGACCTTCGGAGTGATCTTCACTGTTATCGTCCAGGCCGCGATGGACATGCTGCTCGTCCCACTGGGCATCCCGACCTTGACAGCTCCTTTCGTTTTCGCCACTTGGCTGTTCCTGCTACCCAAACTCGACTTGACTCGTTCTAGACGCGCGACGGTCACTACGCAGGCTGCAAGTTAGGCCCCACATTCGGGTAGCTGTTTCGGCCCGCCGGGTCCTTGGTCTTGAATTGCTTGCTGTGTAACTGGTCAGGGACGCCACACAGGTTCTACGGCGCATCGACTTGGTCCTTGTTCAGTTTTGGGCATTCTGCTCTTGTGTCCGGGGCGATCAGCGCTGATGAGCTGCTGGCGCGGATTGCCCCTTCGAAGTGGGGAACCGACCTGCGGTTGCGGGCGTTTGCGGACCAGGATTCGGGCAACTCCAGTCGCCTTCTCGGGGTTGGATGGCTTCGGTATTGCCCGGTGAAGGTTCTCTCTGACGGACGCGTCCGAGCAGCCTCGGTACTCGGGGCGTTGGGGAATGATTCCGTTTGCAGGTCGCCGCGCCCACAATGCCGTAGGCCTCGATCCTTCCCATTCGGTTCCTCTTGGGTGCCGTGCCTAGCGATTGCTCCGGTACGCATCGGACCGCTGAACAATCGTCAAGATTGCGACTGTGCGAGTGTTCTCATCGATCCGAAACAGGATGCGGTAAGTGCCTCGCCGAGCGCTGAAACGGTCAGCAAGCGGTGGTGCGAGGCGTTTGCCAACCCGCAGTGGGTGTGTGGTCAACGGCCCGAGGATGAACTCGTAAGCCGCGAATGCGACGGGCTCAGGCAGCAACTCGGTGAGCTGTCGACGCGCTGTTGGTGCAATGACGAGTGTGTAATCGTCGGCTGTCATTGGTTAGTGCGTCGTGACTGCATCGCCTTGGTGAGTTCCTCGATCGTCTCGCCCTTACCTTCCGCTATCTCGCGCTCAGCCTGTTCGAGTTGATGCAGTGCCGCTCGGTCGGAAAGAATCGCGATTGTCTCCTCCAAAACGGCGAGGTCTTCTACTGACAGCAATACCGCAGAAGGCTGGCCGTGCACGGTGACGGTAACGCGCTCATGCTGCGACTTCACCCGGCCGACCAGTTCGGAAAGGTGGGATTTGACATCTGCCAACGGCAAAACGGTGCTCATAGTCATAAGTATGACTATGAGCGTGTATTTGTCCAGCCTTCTCAGACTTCGGCATCGCAGACCACGCCGATAGTGACCTGACAGGTGGTGTGAGAATGCTGAGAAGTCAGCCAGAGTCGCTTCAAGATCATCAGTGTCCGGAGGGGGATAGGGACACCCACCCGCGGGATGCATCCCGTTTTCACGGAGGTGCACGAGACCGACACTACTCTGGACGAAGTTGGCGACGAGCGGTTCGTCGGCCGCGGTCCTGAACCATGGGTGCTCGAAGAATTGGGTGGAGCCTCGGTTCCGAATTGGAGGCCGGGCGGCGTGGGGTCGCGTCAGAAAGTATCTCAACGGCCGCGATGCTTGGGGGCTTCTACATCAGGCGCAAGTGATCTTCCACCCAGGCGGTCAGGTGGTCCAAGCTCACCTCCCGCCCGGCCACCTGCCGGATGGTGGTGTCGGTCTGCGACTGTTCAGCACGCAGTTCCGCCTCGTTGAGACGCGCGAAGACAACGGCGCAGACCCAACTCAGTCTCTTGTTGCCATCGAGAAGCGGGTGGTTGCGGTTGATTCCCTCGATTAGCGCGGCGACCTTCCGAGCCAGAGTGTCGTACGCATCGGCACCGAACGCGGACGCTGCTGGGCGTGCGACAGCCCCGGCGAGCAAGCCGGGATCGCGCACGACAAGGCCAATTTCCTCGGCAATGATCAGCGCATCCTCAGTGTCCAGGTAGTCGGTCACTTTGCGAGTAATCGCAGCGCTTCAGAATCGCGCTGCATGACCTCACGGGTCATTTCACGTATTTGCGATGACCGCTTTGTCTTCGCAATTCGATCGAGCAACGCCAGTCGGACTACTTCGTGCATTGAACGGTGCTCAAGATCGGACTGCTGGCGCAGAGCCTCAGTCTCCTCCTCGGTCAAGCGTAATGTCATAGCCATACCGTTACAGTATCAATCTGACATCACAAAGGGAAGTGTCCGAGACATCACAAACAAGTGTCCGGAGGGGGCCCTGAAGACGAAGATCCCGAACCGGGCGATATCCGGTGGACCGCGCGTCTCGTAGGGGTCCCTTGAACTTTCGCCGAAAAAACAACGCTAAGCCTGGCGGGTTGGGTCTGGAGATGCCGGTGATCACGATCCCGATCGCTGTGGTCGGTAGCCGGGCGGGGTTATGGCGGTCTAGTTGCTCACAGCTCCTCTCTTTCTGGACAACCTGAGTCGGTGATCTTGTTTCGGCCTTCAGCAGCCCGATCATGGTTCAGGAGTGACAAATCGGCGCGCCAGGTAGCAAGGGCGGCGTTCTTCTCAGCACGAACTTCTCGACACCGCCGTTGACGTGGGCGTAGGCCCACCAGCCGGTGACATGTTTGCCGACCATCGCAGCGCGCAGGCGGCGGGTGTCGTAGTGCTTCATGAATCCGAGGTAGGAGTTCATGCTGGCCAGGAACGCGTCACGCTCACCCTGATCCGGGCGGCGGTCAGCAACCACGGCGTTGTGGGTGGTGATCGCGACGTGGAAGTTTCTCTTGGTCCGCTTCCCGACATACACCCGCCCCGGTTTGATCACCGCCCCGAGATATGGCACACCCTTCGAGTGGTGCTGAAGGTGAATCTTGCGCGGGTGAATCTCCAAGCCCAGGCGCTCGGCCAGGTACGACCGCAGCACCGGGATCAAACTGGCCAGATACGCCCGGTCGCGATGCACGAGGACCAGGTCGTCAACGTAGCGACCGTAGAAACGGACTCCAAGCTCGGCCTTGACGTAGTGATCGAAGCTGTTGAGATAGAAGTTGGCGAACACTTGGCTGCTCAGGTTCCCGATTGGCAAACCGCACCCCGGTGGCGACCCGAACAGGGACTTGCCTGCTGGCAGCCCGTCCCAGTCGCTGCGCTGGCCTTTGATCACGCAGTTGTCGCGCACGTCGTTGAACAGCACAACCCGGCACAGCTCAATCAGCAGCGACCGATCAGCCGCGCCGTAGCGGTCCTGGATGAAGCACGCGAGTCTGGCGAACAGGATCTCGACGTTGATGTGCATGAAGAAACCCGAAATGTCGAGCTTGAGGACGTAGGCGTCGCGGGTGTAGTTGGCCGAACACGCTCGGATGAACCGCTGCAAGCGGCGCACCCCGAACAAGGTGCCCTTGCCAACACGGCAGGCGTAACTGTCGTAAATGAACTCACGCTCAAACAACGGGCTCAACTTGTTGATGATCAGGTGATGCACAACCCGGTCGCGGAAGTCGGCGGCGAAGATTTCCCGCTTGACCGGCTTATCGACGATGAAGGCGACGCTGCGACCCGGCCGGTAGGAGCCCTCATTGAGTTCGCGCCACAACTGCACGAGGTTGGTTTCGAAATCGATTTCAAATGCCAGAGCGTTACGGGTGCCCCGCTTGTTCACCCGGCAGGAGTAATACGCCTCGAACAGCTCCGACAGTTCAAAACCAACCGGAGCGGCCTTGTCAAGTTCAAACAGCGGTAGCTGCATGAATCACATCAGAGCCTTCCGCAGAAACAGGGTCGGGGGCGGATCGGCATGCTGTGCCAGACGCCGCCCCCGGCGCACATCATGTGCCGTGATGAAAACCCCTGACAGGCCGCACGTGGTTGGTGTTGTCCTTGTTGTCGTTGTTCTGGTTGCCATTGTCGAAGTTCTGGTTCCACGCGTTGTTCGCATCGTTCTGCGACGAGGACCAGTAGAAGTCAGCAGCAAACCCGCCAACACCGCTCACATAGGGGAGTTTTGGCAGTATCCAGGCTCCTGGGTACTGCACGATTCAACTGCCGCAGCGCTGTCGCGTTCGTCGCTCACGCAGTCCCCCTATCGCTTTTCAACACGATCATTGCACTCTCCCGCCAGCCTTAACCGCCGGGACTCTGGCTTTCAGGCTCGCATTACGCCAGCCTGTGATCTGCCTGCCGATCTTATC
>JBAXOQ010000240.1:0-7235 GCA_037133175.1 Actinomycetes bacterium | reverse complement strand
GACCACCCTCGCGGTTCTGACCACCCTCGCGGTTCTGACCACCCTCGCGGTTCTGGCCGCGGTTGCGGTTCTGACCGCCGTTGCGATCACCTCGTTGGTTGCCACCGTCGGTGTCGTCTGTCGATTGCTGTTCGGCGTCCTGGCGCTCCTGGGTATCTTGGCGCGGCTGACGCTGTTGCCTGGATTGCCGGTCGCGATCAGGGGAGTCTTGGGCATCCTGCTGCCCTGAGTCCCCGTCGGAGGTGGCTGCGGCGTTGGATGCGGGCTTCGAGTCGGCGACGGGTCGCGGTGTTGAGCCACCGCGCTTCTCCTTGATCGCCGCGACTAGATCCCCCTTGCGCATTGCTGAGAATCCGGGGATTCCGAGCCCTGCAGCGATCTTCCTCAGTTCCGGCATCAGCATCGTGGATAGCCCGCCGGACTTTGTTGACCCACCCTCAGAGGGTGAGTCGATTGTCATCGTTGATTCGGTCACTTGGTCGTCTTCGTCCTTTCGGGACGTTCAATGTGCTGATCAGACAGTCACATTTGTCGTCCGATACGCCACAGACAGCGCATCAGTGAATTGCTACTAGCCACTACTTGGATTGTGTAACTGGAATTGTGTTGCCCAACTCGTGTTTGCCCAGATCATGTTGCTGATCTGTTTGCCAGCCATCGCCAGTACTGCTTCGTTAGGGTTCGCCCACAGATCCAAGATGCGGAGCCCGGTTCGGGTGTTGGACCCGCCGCCGGTTGAGCAGTGTCAGAGTATCACCCATCGCGACGTTGGGATAGCACTACGGCCTGACGGCGCCTTCAACTACCAGGCGACCTTCTCAGCATCACCCGCCGGTGTCCGCCTCGACGCGGACGCCCCCGCCATCAACTGCAATGGGCTTGGCGACGAACTCGGCAACAGCCGCTGGGCCGAACGAAGCTCGGATCATGTCGATCCGGGCCACCACCTGCTCACCCGACCACGACGAGCCGCGCGTTCCAAGTGCGATCACCGTCGGCCCGGCACCAGAGATCATCGCAGGTATCCCATGGTTGCGCAGTTCGGTCATCAGCGCGTGCGACTGCGGGTAGGCATACAACCGATAGTCCTGATGCAACCAGTCCTGCGTAGCCGTCAGGAGCAGGTCCGGTCGGTGTGTCATCGCCTCGGTCAATAATGCTGCCCGAGCGGCATTGGCCGCCGCCTGGGCGTGGGGCACGCGGGCCGGCAGCATCCGCCGCGCCTGCGACGTGAGCAAAGGCGTGGCTGGAATCGCCACGACCGGCTCGATATCCGGATGCGGATCAAGCCGCACCGCCCTTCCGGAATTCTGGGCGTCTTTCCAAGCAATCGTGAACCCACCCAACAATGCCGGGGCGACGTTGTCCGGGTGGCCTTCGATGTCGGTGGCAATCTCCAGAATCCGCTCGTCCGGCAGGTGGCGCTCGCCATCGACGAGCAGCCCACGAGCCAATGCCAATCCCCCGACGATAGCGGCCGAGGAAGATCCCAGACCGCGCCCGTGCGGGATGCGATTGTGACAGGTGACCCGCAGCCCAGGCCTTCGTTGACCGGCCTCGGACAGTCCCCGCAGCAATGAACTGATCACCAGATGGCTGGCGTCGCGCGGCACCGAGTCGGCACCTTCACCCTCAACCTCGACGACGAGTTGATGGCCGGGCAGCACCTCGGCGCGCAGGTCGTCATACAGCGCCAAGGCCAGCCCACCGCAGTCGTAGCTTGGGCCGAGATTCGCGCTCGACGCTGGTACTCGGACCGCGGTTCGGGCGGTCAAACCGGGCCGTGATCTCACACGAGACCGAGTTCCTGCGCGGCAATCGCGGCGTCGACAGGGATGTGGACCGGCGGCGGGGCACCGGAGATTGCCCACTGCGGGTCCTTCAGACCGTTTCCGGTCACCGTGCACACCACAGTCTGCCCAGGGTCGAGCAGACCCTCCTGATGACACTTGAGCAGACCGGCCACGCTGGCCGCGCTCGCCGGTTCCACGAACGTGCCCTCGCTGGAGGCCAGCAACTTGTAGGCGGACAGGATCTGCCGATCGGTGACTGCGTGGATCAACCCACCCGACTCGTCGCGCGCCGCAACTGCCTGATCCCAGGATGCCGGATTGCCGATTCTAATCGCGGTGGCGATGGTGGATGGCTGCGCCACCGGCGCGTTGTTGACGATGGGGGCCGCCCCGGCAGCCTGGAAACCCCACATCCGAGGGGTCGCGGCAATTCCATCATCGGCGTACTCGGTGTAGCCCTTCCAATATGCGGTGATGTTCCCGGCATTGCCGACCGGCAGGCAATGGATGTCCGGGGCCCTGCCGAGCTGATCCACGATCTCGAAACTCGCCGTCTTCTGGCCCTCGATCCGGGCCGGGTTGACGCTGTTGACCAATGCCACTGGATACAACTCAGACAAGTCACGTGCCACCGTCAGGCAATCATCGAAGTTGCCGTCAACCTGCAGCAGCTTGGCACCGTGAACCAGTGCCTGGGCCAGCTTCCCCATGGCGATCTTGCCGTCCGGGACCAGCACCGCGCACAGCATCCCGGCTCGCACCGCGTAGGCGGCGGCCGATGCACTCGTGTTGCCGGTCGAGGCGCAAATGACCGCTTTGGAGCCCTCCTGCGCAGCCACCGAGATGGCCATCGTCATGCCGCGATCCTTGAACGACCCGGTGGGGTTGGCCCCCTCCACCTTCAGCCACACGTCACAACCGGTCAGCTCGCTGAGCAGCTGCCCGCGAATCAGCGGAGTGCCGCCCTCCAGCAGGGTGATGATCGGGGTATCTGCGGTGATCGGGAGCCGATTCCGGTACTCCTCAATCACGCCCCGCCACAAGTGAGCAACTGGCGCAGTTTCGATCATGATCCGCTTTCCCCTTCAACCCGAATGACTCCACCGACACTGTGGACCGCATCCAGCGCTCGCAGCGCCTCCACTGTGGCCGATAAATCCCGTTCGGTAGCGATATGGGTGCGCACTGCGAGCGTCGCGCCCCGGTCGAAGCCATCTTGCCTCACCGTTTGAATCGATACGCCATTGTCTGCGAACACCTGGGCGATCGCAGCCAAGACTCCCGGGCGATCATCAACCTCAATTGACACTGCGTAGCGGGTCCGTGCCTCGGCCATATCCCGCGGGACCAGGCTCGCGTACATCGCCTGGCCGTACGCACGCGATCCGATGAACCGGTTTCGAGCCGCCGCGACGACGTCGCCGAGCACGGCGCTAGCGGTCGGCTCACCGCCGGCCCCGCGTCCGTAGAACATCATCTGACCGGCCGACTGGGCCTCGACAAAGACTGCGTTGAAGGCGTCCCTCACGCTGGCAAGCGGGTGGGTCCGTGGCACCATCGCGGGGTGCACGCGCACGATAATCCCGCCGCCATCCTCAGTGCGTTCAGCCACGGCGAGCAGTTTGACAACGAAGCCCATCCGGCGGGCGACCTCGATGTCGTTCGGGGTGACGGCTGAGATGCCCTCGCAGTAGACATCCTCCAGCGTCACTCGACTGTGAAACGCCAAGGTCGCCAGGATGGCCGCCTTGGCTGCCGAGTCGAAGCCGTCCACATCGGCACTCGGGTCCGCCTCGGCGTAGCCGAGCCGTTGCGCTTGCGCCAGCACGTCGTCGTAGGACGCGCCTTCCTCATCCATCTTGGTGAGCATGTAGTTGGTGGTGCCGTTCACGATGCCCAGGACGCGTTCGACTTTGTCGCCGGCCAAGCTCTCTCGCAGCGGCCGAAGCAGCGGAATGGCACCGGCCACCGAGGCCTCGTACAACAGATCCACACCGGCTGAGTTGGCCGCCTCGGCGAGTTCGGCCCCGTGGCTTGCAAGCAGAGCCTTGTTCGCGCTCACTACGCTGGCGCCGTTGGCCATCGCCGACAGGATCAGTGTGCGGGCTGGCTCGATACCGCCGATCAACTCCACGACAACGTCGATATCACCGCGTGCCACGAGGGACGCCGGATCATCGGTCAGCAACTCCGCTGGGACCCCTGGGCGGTCCTTGGTCAGGTCCCGCACCGCCACCGCGACGAGTTCCAGTGGCTCCCCTGTGCGGGCCGTGAAGTCGTCGCTTCCCTCCGCGAGCAACCGGGCAACCTGGGAACCGACGGTACCGCCGCCGAGCAATGCGATTTTCACATCGCACAGTCTTTCACGCGCACCCCACTGGAGCGGCAATGGTCACGGCCGGGTTTGCGTTGACTGCGAAGTTGTGGCCCGGTTCTGGTGATCAAAAACGGCCACAACTTCGCAGTCAACGGAGGTTTCCGGGGCTGGTGAGGGTTCTGGGTCAGCGGCTAGCGGCGGATGATGGTGGTTTGGTGAAGGGCCTCCGACGCGGGCGGGCGGTAGGTTTCGGCGCCCGCATCAGAAGCGAACCGACCTGAATCCACCGGCACAAGCATCACCTCGGTGCCTGAATCGGGGTCACCGAGTCGCAAGATACAGGGTTCCCCGAGCCTCATTTCGGCAATCCGACGTCCGTCGAGGAAAGTGCCATTGTGACTGCCGAGATCCTCCACGATCCAGCCGTCGTCATGCCAGATCCGCAAGTGCCGTCGCGAGATGTAGGGCGCCGAAAGTGCGGGCTCGCCGGTCTTTCGGCCTAGAACAAGGCTCTGATCCTCGCGCACGACCCAGGTGCGGTCGCCGACCCGCACAGACAAACCGCGGCGTCGGGCCAACTTCTTGTGTTTGCCCATCGCGATCCGCACCTGTCCTCTCAGCCGAGATCCAACGCCAGAAGATCATCCACGGTCTCACGTCGGACCAAAGTGGTGATCATCCCGGCCCTGACCGAGACTACCGGCGGTCTGGCAACGCAGTTGTAGTTGGATGCCATGGATCGGTTGTACGCACCGGTGGCGGCGACCGCGAGCAGGTCTCCCGCTGTGACATCAGCAGGCAGCCAACAGTTGGTCACCACCACATCGCCGCTCTCACAGTGCTTGCCCACGACCCGACACAGCACCAGCGGCGCGTCAGAGTCCCGCGAAGCCAACGTGACCGTGTATTCAGCGTCGTACAGCGCGGTGCGGATGTTGTCGCTCATCCCGCCGTCGACGGACACGTAGGTCCGGGTTCCGCCACCGTCGAGATCAATCGGCTTGACCGTCCCCACCGTGTACAGAGTGATCGTCGACGGTCCGACGACAGCCCGGCCCGGCTCGAACGCAAGCCGCGGAATCGACAACCCGTGCTCGGAGCATTGGTGTCGGACAATGTCGCGCAGAGTGCGCGCTATCTTGAACACATCCTGCGGCTCGTCGCCGGCGACATACTTGATGCCCAGCCCGCCGCCAAGGTTGAGCTCGGCCAGCTCGATACCGTGCTCGTCGCGAATTGCCGCCAGCAATGTGACGATGCGGGCACAGGCGACCTCAAAGCCAAACGACACAAAGATCTGCGAACCAATGTGGCTGTGCAGGCCGACCAGTTCCAGGCTGGACAACTCGACCACCCGACGCACGGCCTCCTGCGCCTGGCCCGATGCCAGCGAGAACCCGAACTTCTGGTCCTCGTGCGCAGTGGCGATGAACTCGTGGGTGTGCGCCTCGACGCCGAGGGTGACCCGAACCAGCACCCTCGCCCGAACACCAAGCTGGTCCGCCAGGAATGCTGTGCGCACGATGTCTTCGTGGGAGTCCAGCACGATCCGGCCGACTCCGGCCACCAGCGCGGCCCGCAGTTCAGCATTGGACTTGTTGTTGCCGTGCATCAGGATCCGGTCTGCCGGAACCCCGGCGCGCAGCGCGATGGCCAGTTCCCCGCCGCTGCACACGTCGATGCCCAGGCCTTCTTGATGCACCCAGCGCGCCACCGTCGTGCACAGGAAAGCCTTGGCAGCGTAGTAGACGTCGGCGGGCATCAACGGATCGTCGAATGCCTCCAAATATCCCCGCGCCCGGCTCCGCAGGTCGAGCTCATCAACGACAAAGATCGGCGTTCCATGCTCGGTGGCGATGTCTCGAACATCGGCGCCACCGATCTGCAAGGCTCCGCTGCTCTGATCCCGGCGGGCCGAGATCGGCCAAATATCCGGATCGAGCGCCAGTGCCTCGGACGTTGCAGTGGGCTTGTTCGGTGCGCCCGCCTCGTGCGAGTACTCACCGTGGCGAGGTCCTGCCGGGTGCGCTCTCATGACGTACCAGGCTACATGCGCTCGGGCGCGCTGACCCCGAGCATCCTCAGGCCGTTCGCCAGTGTCTGACGTGCAGCGGCGCACAGCCACAGCCGCGCAACGTGGATCGCCGTCACCTCCTCGTCGCCGCGGGGAAGCACCCGGCAGAGGTCGTAGAAGCGGTGGTACTCCGAGGCCAGGTCCTCCAGGTAGCGGGCGACACGGTGTGGTTCGCGCAGCTCCGCGGCGGTAGCGACAACCCGGGGGAACTGGCCGATCTGAGTGAGCAGCAGGGTCTCGCGCTCGTGCGAGAGAAGCGCCGGATCGAAGCCGATCTCGCCGTCCCGCCAATCGATGCCGAGCTGATCGGCATTGCGCAAGACCGAAGAAATGCGGGCATGGGCATACCGCACGTAGTGCACCGGATTGTCGTTGGTGGCTTTGGTGAGCAGTCCAAGGTCGATGGTCAGCGGCGAGTCGACCGGGTACCTGATCAGGCTGTAACGCGCGGCATCCACGCCCACCTCGTCGACCAGGTCGGTCAAGGTGACGATCTCGCCAGCGCGCTTGGATAGCTTCACCGGCGCGCCATCGCGCAGCATCGACACGAGTTGGCCGATCAGCACCTCGATGGACACATCCGGATCGTCGCCCGCGCACGCGGCTACCGCCCGCAGCCGATTGACGTAACCGTGGTGGTCGGCGCCCAGAAGGTACAAACAGATGTCGAACCCGCGGGCCCGCTTGTCGACGTAGTACGCGCAATCGGAGGCGAAGTAGGTGAGCTCACCGTCGGCCTTGATCAGCACGCGATCCTTGTCGTCCCCATACTCGGTGGTTCGCAACCAGACTGCGCCGTCGAGCTCGTAGATGTGGCCTTGTGCACGCAACCTCGCCAGCGCCCGGTCCACGCCGCCGTTGTCGTGCAGCTCCCTTTCAGAAGCCCAAGTATCGAAGTGGGTGCCGAGCAGATCCAGGGTCTGCTGCTGCTGAGCCAACTGCAACCGGTAGCCAGCCTCCCGAAACGCGACCAGCTGATCCTCCCCCGACAGGTCGAGAACCAGCGGGTCCGCCGCCACCACCTCGGCGGCGAGGTCACCGATGTAGCTCC
>JBAXOQ010000239.1:0-7250 GCA_037133175.1 Actinomycetes bacterium | reverse complement strand
GGTCGGTGGCCTTCCTGGGCAGCACCACGGTCGGCGGCCCGATCGTGGGCTGGCTGGCGGACGCGGCCGGTCCGCGATGGGCGCTGGCACTGGGCGCTTTGGCCGCCGCCGTGGCCGCGGTTCTGGGCGCGCTGGCGGCCGGCTGGCGACCAGCACGCAGGCGCCCGCCACCGTCCTAAGTGTCGGTGGGCTTGCTATGCCCCTCGACGAACTCCTCGGCCGCCTCGGCACTGTAGGAATCCTCGAGTTCAACAGCCTCAGCATCGGCTCCGGACCGAGTATCGGAATCGATCCGGTGGACCGTTCCGGACTGGTGCGGCGCCGCGGGACCCGGAGCGCCCTTGGTCGGCGGGGTGATCATCGGCAGCATGGTCACCACGACGATCGCAGCGACGAAGATCAGTACAGCGCACACCAAGGAAGTGATGTGGCTTGCCGTGATGAAGGCGTCATACATCCCAGTTGTGGCGCTTTCGATGATCGGACCAGGTGTGCCCTTGGCGGCCGCCTGGCTGAAGACCGCGGCGGCCTGCCCGACTGACTCTGCCGCCGTGTTACGGGCTTCTTGCGGGAACGCCGCCGGAAGTGCATCGAGCACCGGTCGCATCCGCGAGGCGAACTGGGTGGCCAGCAGCGTCGAGATCACTGCCACGCCGAGAGCGCCGAACACTTGCCGCACGGTGTTCTGCACGGCCGACCCGGCGCCCGCGCGCGCCAGCGGCAACACGTTCTGCATCACCGTGGACGCGGGTGCGATCACGCTGCCCATTCCGAGGCCGAAGAAGAAGAACAGCAACAGCAACCACCACAGGCCCGAGTCCACCTGAATCGTGGATAGGCCGAGCAGCGAGAACCCGACCACGAACAGCCCCGTCCCCATGACCGGCTTGTAGCCGAAGCGTCCGACCATCTTGGCCGAGCGCGGTGCCGAAATGAGTTGCCCGAGCGCGAACGGCAGGAAGCACAAACCCGCGTTCAGCGTCGAGAAGCCCCGCAGCACCTGCAGATAGAAGGGCAGCGTGAAGGTAATTCCGGACATCGCAAAGAACGCCAGGCTGACCGCTATCAGACTGACCGCGTAGCCGCGGTTGCGGAACAGCGACACGTCGAAGCTGCGGTGAGAGCTGCGCGTTTCGATAGTCAGGAACAACGCGATGACCAAGATGCCCAAGAGCATCGGCACGAGGACTGACGCTGCGCAGAAGGTCTTGGTCTCGGAGGCGTGGATGATGCCGTATACCAGCAGCACCAAACCGATAATGGACATCAGCAGACCGGGGATGTCCAGCGCCTGCGGATTCGGATTCTTGGTCTCGGGAACCACCCGCAGGATGCCAATCACGCCGATCAGCACAATCGGAATGTTGATCAGGAACACCGATCCCCAGTCATTGCCTGTCAGCCAGCTCGACCAACTCGGGTTCTCGAGCAACAGGCCGCCCAGCACCGGGCCCAAAGCCACGGCCGCCCCCACCGCTCCGGCCCACATGCCAATCGCCTTGCCGCGCTCGTGCGGCGGAAACACCACGGTGATGATGGCCAAGGTCACCGGGAGCACTGCGGCGCCGCCGACCCCCATCAACGAGCGGAAGCCGATCAGCATCGCCGCCGAGTCCGAGAATGCACACGCGGCGGACGCCAGGCCGAAGATCACCAGGCCAGTGACCAGAATCCGCTTGCGCCCATACCGATCACCTAGCACTCCCCAGGTGAACAGCAGGGAGGCGAACACCAGAATGTAGGAATCGACCGCCCAGACCAACTCACTCTGGCTCGCACCCAGGTCGCGCTGGATCGTCGGCAAGGCGATGTTCAGAATGGTGTTGTCCAGTACCACGACGAGCAAGCTGGTCACCAGGACAGCAAGGATGGCCCAACGCCGTGGATGACCCTCGCCGCTGGTCGTCCACTCTGCTTTCGAGCGCCTATCCGCCGCCTGTGCCTTCGATTCCGCCATCTTGCCCCTCTTTGCCGTCAAGTGAATTGTGAGCATACGCGAGTGCATTCGGGTAGACACCACCGCAAACGTTGCCGCTGACGCTCCTGTTCCGCTCTAATGGGCGCATGCCATCTCTGTCCTTTCCGCCCGATGGTTCGGCCGCGTCACAAAGGAGACACCATGACCACCGACAACGCGTCGCCGGACAGCCGACTTGACGCACTGGCGGAACCGACTACGTCGGTTCGCGCTCTCTACATCGCGACGGTCAGCATCGCCAACCTCGCGGTCTGGGCAGCGTTCTTCACCCCACTGCAGAACCTGCTGCCACGGTTCGCCGAGCAGGTCGCCGGCGACGGCAAGGTCGCCGCAATGGGGATCATCGCCGGCGTCGGCGCCGTCGTGGCGGTGATCGCCAATCCGCTGGCCGGGGCGCTTTCGGACCGCACCACCTCCCCCTTCGGCCGCCGCCGCCCTTGGGTCTTGGGCGGAGCCGTCGTCGGCGGTCTGGCCATCGCGGCGATTCCGCTGGCCACCAGTGTGATCGTGCTGGTGCTTCTGTGGGGCATCGCCCAGGCTTCCATCAACACAGCCTTCGCCGGGATCACCGCATCCATCCCGGACCACGTCCCGGTCCGACAGCGAGGCGTTGTGTCCGGCTGGGTTGGGCTGTCGCAGTCGGTGGGCTTGGTGCTGGGCATAGCGGTCGTGACGATCCTGGTCACTGCGCTGAGCCCGGGAACGTGGGCCACTGCGCTTCTGTTCGTGGTGCTGGTGCTGCCGTTCGTGATCACCTACCGGGAACCGCGACTACTGCCGGAACAGCGATCGAAGGTGTCCCTGGGTGATTTCTTCCGCGGCTTCTGGATCAGCCCCAAGGCCTACCCGGACTTCGCCTGGGCCTGGTTGGCACGCTTCCTGGTCAGCCTGGGCAGCGCGGTCGCGGTGATGTACCTGCTCTACTACCTGACCGACAAGCTCGGTTTCGACACCACGGCCGCCGGCGAGCGCCAGGCGACCCTGATCATCATCTACACCGTCGGCATCATGATTACCGCTGTGCTGGCCGGCAAGCTGTCCGACCGCAGCGGGCGCCGCAAGCGGTTCGTAGTGATCTCCACCGTCATCATGGCGGTGGCAGCGCTGATGTTCGCGCTGGCTCAGGAATTCACCCTGGCGATGATCGCCGCGGCCGTGTTGGGCCTGGGGTATGGCGTCTACCTGGCCGTCGATCAGGCGCTGATCACCCAGGTGCTGCCGACGGCCGGGGATCGCGCCCGGGATCTTGGGGTGATGAACATCGCCAACTCCGCGCCGCAAGCGCTGGCCCCAGTGATCGCCAGTTCGCTGATCCTGATCTTCGGCACCAACCCCGGCTACTTCTTCGTCTACCTGGCCGCCGGCCTGATCACCCTCGGCGGTGCCTTGGCCATCCGCCCGATCCGCTCGGTGCCGTAAAGCCTGCCGCAAACAGGGTGGAGTCAGCTCACCGGGATGTCGGCGTCGTCGTCGAAGCTGTCGATGAACTGGGAGTTGTACAGGGTGTAGTAGTAGCCGCCGGCGGCGATGAGTTCGTCGTGGGTGCCGGTCTCGATGATCTTGCCTTGGTCCATTACCAGAATGCTGTCAGCGTCTCGGATCGTGGACAACCGGTGAGCGATGACGAAGCTGGTCCGGCCCTTGCGCAGCTCGGCCATAGCCTTCTGGATCAGCACCTCGGTGCGGGTATCCACCGAGCTGGTGGCCTCGTCCAGAATCAACACCGCGGGGTCGGCCAGGAAGGCTCGGGCGATGGTCAGCAGCTGCTGCTCGCCGACTGACACGTTCGCCGCGTCGGTGCCGAGCATGGTGTCGTAACCATCAGGCAGGGTCCGCACCAGTCGATGGACATGGGCTGCGCGGGCGGCAGCAATGATGCTGTCCTCGCTCGCCTCAGGCATCGCGTAGGCGATGTTCTCCCAGATGGTTCCTTGGAACAGCCAGGTGTCCTGCAGCACCATCCCGAAGGAGCGCCGCAAGTCGTCGCGGGTCAGATCACGGATGTCGATCCCATCGAGGGTGATCCGGCCGCCGTCGATCTCATAGAACCTCATCAGCAGATTGACCAGAGTTGTCTTGCCTGCCCCGGTGGGACCGACGATGGCGATCGACTGACCGGGGCGGGCATCGAGATTCAGATGATCGATGAGCGGGGTTTCCGGTTCGTAGCGGAACGAGACATCCTCAAACGTGATGTGTCCGCGGCGCAGGTCCAGCACCACCGGTGTCGTCGTCTCGGGAACCTGCTCGGGTTCGTCCAGCAACTCGAACACCCGCTCCGAGGACGCCAGACCGGACTGCAACAGGTTCGTGATGCTGGCGATCTGAGTGATCGGCATGGTGAACTGTCGCGAGTACTGGATAAACGCCTGCACATCGCCCAGCGACATGGATCCGTTGGCCACGAACAGACCGCCGATCACCGCGATGAGCACGTAGTTGATATTGGCGATGAACTGCATCGCAGGTTGGATGATCCCAGAGATGAACTGTGCCTTGAACGATGAAATGTACATCTGATCGTTGGCTTTGACGAAGTCCTTCATCGCCTGTTCCTGATGGCCGAACACCTTGACCAGCTCGTGCCCGGAGTACATCTCCTCGACGTGCCCGTTCAGCGTTCCGGTCCACTGCCACTGGCCGACGAACTGCTTCTGTGAGCGCTTGGCGATCTTCATCGTGACGTAGAAGGACAGCGGCACCGTCAACAGCGAGATGATCGCCAGTAGCGGGCTGATCCACACCATCATGATCAAGACACCGAACACCGTCAGCACGGACGTGATCAGCTGAGTGAGGGTCTGCTGCAGCGTCATCGAGATGTTGTCGATGTCGTTGGTCACCCGACTGAGCAGATCACCTCGAGCGTGCGCGTCGAAGTACTTCAGCGGCAGCCTCCCGAGCTTGACGTCGACCTCCTCGCGCAGTCGGAACATCACCCGCTGGGTAACCCCGGCCATCAGGTAGTTCTGGCCCCACGAGAACAGCGAACTGAGCAGATACACGACCGCCACGAGCGCGATCACCTGGCCGAGCGCGGTGAAGTCGACACCTTGACCCGGGGTCACCGTCATCCCCGACAGCATGTCCGCCTGCTGGCCCCGTCCGGTGCTGCGAAGGAAGGCCTCGGCCTGCGCCTGGGTGGTGCCGACTGGCAGCTGGCGTCCGACAATGCCCTCGAAAATGATGTTTGTGGCGTTGCCGAGCAGCTTGGGGCCAATCACCGCGAAGAACACGCTGGTCACGCCGAGCACCAACACGATCGCGATGATCAGCCGCTCCGGACGCAGGCGCCGGAGCATCCGGCGCAAGGTACCCTTGAAGTCCCGAGCCTTCTCCGGTGGCAGTGACATCCCCATCTGGCCACCGAAGGGTCCCTGCTGCCGGCGCGGATTGTTCGCTCCTGCGGGGCGGGTCGCGGTACTCATGCGATCTCCTCGATCGCCTGCTGCGAACTGACGATCTCCGCGTAGGTCTGGCAGCTGGCCAACAACTCGCTGTGAGTCCCGGAGCCCACCACCCGACCATCATCCAGAACAATGATCTTGTCTGCATGCAGGATCGAACTGACCCGCTGGGCAACGATCACGACGGTGGTATCCGCCGCTCGTTCCCGCAACGCAAGCCGCAATCTTGCGTCCGTGACGTAGTCCAGTGCCGAGAAGCTGTCATCCAAGATCAGAATCGGAGCCCGTCGGACCAGCGCTCGAGCGATCGCCAGGCGTTGCCGCTGACCACCGGAGACGTTTGCCCCGCCTTGGTCGATGGGGGCCTGCAACTGTTCCGGCATCGCTTTGACGAACGGTTCCGCCTGGGCTACTCGCAGCGCCGTCCAGACTTCGTCGTCGGAAGCGTCGGCCTCCCCGAACCGAACGTTGCTGGCGACGGTGCCGCTGAACAGGAAAGACTTCTGCGGGACCAGCGCCAGGTGCTGCCACAGATCGGCCTGTCGCATGTCGCGGATATCAACGCCGTCGAGCAGGATCGCCCCGGAACTGATGTCGTACAACCGGGGAAGGAGATTGATCAGCGTTGTCTTCCCGGCACCGGTGCCGCCGACAATCGCTGTCATCTGGCCTGGCTCAAGGGTCAGATTGATGTCCTCGAGCACTGGGTCCTCAGCGCCGGGGTAGCGGAATTCGACATCCCGGAACTCCAGCCTCCCGAGCCTGTCCCCTGCCCGCGCCATCTCGACCGGCTCCGGCGGGTCGGCGATCGCCGGCTCGGTCTGCAGCACCTGTTGGATCCGCTCCGCGGACGCCGCCGCCCGCGGCACCATCACGAATACCATCACCGCCATCATGACCGAGAACAGGATCTGCATGATGTACTGCAGAAACGCCGTCAGGTCGCCGATCTGCATCTGATTGGTGTCCACCAGGTGTCCGCCGAACCAGATGATCGCCACACTCGATCCGTTCATGACCAGCATCAGGATCGGCATCATCAAGGCGAACAATCGTGACACCCGCAGTGCGGTATCCGTCAGGTCGTCGTTGGCGACCTCGAATCGCTCTTGCTCGTGATCGGTCCGGACAAACGCTCGGATGACCCTGATGCCTGCGAGGTTCTCGCGCAGCACCTCGTTGATCTTGTCGATCTTCACCTGCATGGATCGGAACAGTGGCACCGCCCGCCACATCAGCACCCCGATAACAATCATCATCACCGGGATAATCACCAGCAGCAGCCCGGACAGTTTGAGGTTGAGGCGCATCGCCAGCACAATGCCGCCGATCGCTGTCAGCGGCGCCAGCACCATCATGGTCAAACCCACCAGCACCAGCATCTGCACCTGCTGAACGTCGTTGGTGTTTCGGGTGATCAGCGACGGGGTGCCGAACTCGTCCACCTCATAGAGCGAGAAGCCCTGCACCCGCTCGAACAGAGCGGCCCGCACATCCCGACCGAACCCCATGGCAGTCCGCGCACTGAAGTAGACCGCAACCACCGAGCACACACCCAGCGCCAGGGTGACGGCGAGCATCACGCCACCGATTCGCAGGATGTAGCCGATGTCACCTGTGATGACACCGTCGTTGATGATGTCGGCGTTCAGTGTCGGAAGGAATAGGTTCGCCACTGTCTGAATCAGCAGAAGCAGCACGACAATAATCAGCGAGCGCCCATACGGCTTCAGAAAGCGCTGCAGGAGTTTAACCACACGAGCAGCGTGCCAGGTCCGGACCCGGACCGCACACTAACCCCTCCCCAACCGCAGTCTTGCGCCGGGAAGGGTTAGTCAGCGGGCGTCGACGAACAGTGCCTGGGC
>JBAXOQ010000238.1:0-7259 GCA_037133175.1 Actinomycetes bacterium | reverse complement strand
GTGCAGGGCAAAGCCGTGGGCCATGGCTGGTGGGTCGCGGTCGGCTCGACGACTTCCCGCCGGGCCACGATCGGCGGCCTCGACCCGAGTACTCGCTACCGGTTCCGGGTGGCGGTCAAGCACGGCAAGTCGTGGGCTTACGGAGGCCCGTCGGCGTCGGTGCGCCCGCTGACTCCAGTGGCACCACCAGCGCCAACCCCGACGCCTCCCACCCCGACCCCGGGTCCGACCCCCGGGGCACCGACGGACTGGACGCCTCCGGTGGTGCCCGCCGGGACGACGATCTGGGTCAACGGCTCGGCCGGCTTGGACACGAACCCCGGAACACAGACACGACCGGTCGCCACCATCACCGAGGCGTGGAACCGAATCCCGTCATCCACCACCCTGTCCACGTCGGTCCGAATCCTGGTACGCGCCGGCACCTACGCCGACACCACCTCCCCGGGATACTGGGAGAACCGCTGGGGCACGACATCGGCCCCCATCACCCTAGAAGCGATCGACGGCGCCCACACCGTACGTCTGCTCGGTGACATGAACGTCTTCAACGTGCGACACCTGTGGGTGTCCGGAATCGACATCATCCGCAATGGCGACGCGTTCCACTGCGAGCGGTGCAGCTACCTGACGATCAGCGGCGTGCACTTCGACGGGGGCGGCGGTGCACAGGAGACCATCAAGGTCAATCAGTCCGACCACATCGACATCGTCAGCAGCGACATCGCGGCAGCCTACGACAACGCCATCGACTATGTCGCAGTCCAACACAGCCTGATCAGCGGCAACCGGATCCACGATGCGCAGGGTTGGTGCGCCTACGTCAAGGGTGGAAGCGCCTACATCACGGTCTCGACCAACGATATCTACGACTGTGGCGAGGGCGGTTTCACCGCCGGGCAGGGAACAGGCTTCGAGTTCATGGTTGCGCCGTGGTTGCGCTACGAAGCTTACGGAGTCACCGTCACCGACAACATCATCCACGACGTCTGGGGAGCCGGCCTCGGCGTGAATGGCAGCTACAACGTGGTGATGGCGTTCAACACCTTGTACCGGATCGGGACCCGTTCGCACGCTGTCGAATTCGTCCACGGCGCCCGCGGATGCGACGGAAACACCGCGCAGTGCGCGTTGAACCTGGCCGCCGGTGGCTGGGGTGCCCTCGACGGCGGCGGGCAGTGGATCCCGAGCAAGCACGTGTATTTCGTGAACAACATCGTCTACAACCCGGCCGGGGTCCAAACCGCCTGGCAGCACTTCGCTGTCGCCGACCCGGCCACGGCGCCACTGGACTCCGGCGTGCCCAACCCATCGCTAGCCGACGACGATCTGCAGATCCACGGCAACGTCATCTCCAACGGCGGACCGGACATGAACACCGGGCTGGCCGATCCCGCCAAGTCAGCGAACCTGCTGGCCACGAACTGGGTGAACGTGATGGTGCCGGCGTTGCGGAACCCGGCCGCGGGCGACTTCCGGCCGACACCCGGCGGCAACGTCGCGGGCCTACCATCGGTAACCATCCCGACGCTGGTTTGGGCGGACGCGGGCCTCGCCGTCCCCGGCGACGGGTCGCCGACGATCAACACTTCCCGCCCCCCTGGGGCGCTGCGCTAGTCGAGTGACACGAACGGGCATCGGAACTGCGCTCGGGATACAGTGCGCCCACCATCTGCCGTGGGTTGGCCAGTTCCACCGAAGCCCGTCGCGCCGCAGACGCACATGAAGCGACGCCGGCGACCCCGGCCGAAGGGATTGTCGGATTGCCATGACGAGTCGACTGAAAGCTCTTAGCCTGGGATCAGCCCTGGTGATTGCCCTCGGAGTTGGTGGGACCGGCGTCGGGATGGCCGCCACCGGTGGCGAGACTGGCCAACTGACCGGCGCCAGCACGGCAACCTCGGTCAGGACCACCGCGGCGGCGGCAATGCGTAGCCTTCCCGCCGGGCTGGTCCTGGACAAGGGGAACAAGAAGAACCTGCCCGGCTGGCATTCGCCAGGGGTACACGTGCGCCGCGGCTCACTGCCTCGTATCGGCGCAATGCGCTTTGCCCCCGCCACCCGCGGAAGGCAACAGGTGGTGTTCCCGGTGAGCGTGCGGAAGACGTTGGCAGGCTCGGCGAAGGCGCTTCGCAAAGGGCACTCGGCGGAGTTCGTGGCGGGTGTTGTTCGGGTCACCCCGAAAGTCACCAAGAACCAACAGCAGAGCACAGCGTTCATGCGGACGATCCTGTGGCGGCTCCCCAACAGCAACCAGAGTGCGAAGTCCTTCACAATCACCTTGCCGCGTTCGGTGTGGAGCAAGCTGAAGAAGATGGCGCCGGGTGCCCGCAAGCGCGCCGTGTCGGTCTCGCTGGGACAATTCGTCAACACCAACGGGGACCTGCTCTACGAACACCGCAAGCTCGCGTCAACGACGATGCAGAACAGTCAGGCCAAGCACGTCGGCCAGTCGATGGTCCTAGCGTTGTCCAACACCACAGGCACTCGGGTCAACGTGGTGGCGAACGCTGGCGCTTGCATGTATGTCAATGGCGACAACGGTTCGGATCTGCGCCCGTTCACGACGATGATGGAGCCGGGCGAGACCATTGAACACTCCGTGCAGGCTGACGGAGGCGTCATCGATACACCCCAGTACAACGGCATGGACCTGGCCTCGATGACCGCGGCCATCGGTAAGGGCATCGTACAAACGAACGCGACGATGCGGATGCCCATCGTCACCACTGCGATGACGCAAGCGAACGCGGCTCAGAGCGCGCTGATCTGGAAGGACCTGTCCTACTGCGTCCGGGAGCCTTCAACATTCTCGCTGTACGCCGCCGACGGCAACGGCAACATGACCGCCCAGGGCTACGTGATGAGCGGGATCGCCCCCAGCGGGCTGATCAGCAACGACAACGCCGTCGATTGGATCAGCAAGGCCAACTGGAACCAAGCAAGCGCGATGAAGATCATCGGAATCACCGACGGACACTCGACTGGATCAACAGGGCCGACTCTGGAGCCTGGATTCTCGGACAACGGGCTGTCGTTCCACTGGCTGAAGTGGGCCTCCGGCATGGAAGCCGACATAGTGGTGGGTGGTTGCAGCGACAGCATCAACAACATCAACGGCCAGTTCATCGGCCAGCGCGCACCCGGTTGCCCAACCTCCGTGCCGGGCGGCAGCACTTGGCCGGCCTCTGGGCCGTTCCCCACCTACGCGAACCTGATTGGTGGATTCTACTGGCTGCAGAACCCTGTGCCGAGCGGGTCTTTGGGCACAGGCGGTTGCCTGAACGGCAACGAGATGGACCAGGCCGTGACCTACACGGCCTGCAGTTTCGGCCAGGGCGGTTGGAACTACATCGCTGACGGTGCGAACTACACACTGCGTACCCTGACCGGATGCCTGACGGTAGTTAGCTCGACCGAACTGCAGGCAAAATCCTGCGATGGCTCGCTTGCCCAGTCCTGGAGCGTCGCCAGCCCTTCGACGATAACCAAGAAGGCGACGCAATTCGTGACCAATTCGACTGCAACCGGTGCACCGAAGCAGTGTCTGGACGTCAACTGGGCAGGATCGTTTCCGGCGGCGGTGTGGCCTTGGACGTGCAGCGCGACATCCACGAGCCAGTTCTGGACCCTGACACCAAAGGCCTGGTAGCAACTTGCACGCGACTGGTCGCCGGAGCCAGCTTTGGGCGTACCGGTCGGCCGGACCGGCGGTAGTCACAGGTGGCCTTGCTTTAGCGACTGCGGCGTCCGTTGCGATGGCTTGCCCAACCCCGACCGAACTCGGGTCCGCGGCTACAACCCGCGCCGCACCGTTCGCCGGAAACCAGCAGTGGGCGCTGTCGGCCGTTGGAGCGGTTCGAGCTTGGCGAACCACCACTGGTGTGGGTGTTCGCATCGGTGTGATCGATTCAGGCGTCGCAACCGTGCCGGGCTTGACCGGTCAACTGGCCGGCTCATGGACCTGCCGTGCGACGTGTCGCCGCACACCGGCACAGGACTCCACCGGCCACGGCACCGAAGTGGCCGGCATCATCGCCGCGGACGGCAGCTCAGGCGTCGTCGGCTTGGCACCAGGGTCTCGTGTGGTGTCGCTGAGGGTCACGGCGCCCGACGGCACTATCTCCAGCCGCGGGCTGAGAGCGGCAGTGCGGCGGGCGGCGCAACTGCGATTGCCGATCGTCAATATCAGCCTTACCGAGAATGGCATCGATCGTCCGCTTCGCCGTGCGATCACGACTGCCAGTGACACGCTCTTCGTCGTCGGAGCCGGGAACGACTCCTCAAACATCGACCAACCGAACACCTGGGCGATCGATCCTTGCAGCTCACATCTGCCCAACGTCCTGTGCGTCACTGCCACCGACGAACGACACGCACTGGCCGACTTCGCGAACTGGGGCAAAACCTCGGTGAACGTCGCCGCCCCGGGAGTCGCTCTGTCCACCCTCGGGCCGGTCGGACAGGTCGAAGTGTCCGGCACGTCGTTCTCTACCGCCCTGGTGACCGGTGCGGCGGGGCTGGTCAAGGCAGCGCACCCCCGCCTGACTCCCATCGGAATCCGGAACGTGCTGCTGCGCAGCGCCGCCCCGGTACCCGGCCTGCAGGGCCGGGTCAGCTCCGGCGGGACCCTCAACGCCGCTCGGGCGGTACGGTTGCGCTCTTGCCGGTCAGCTCAGTTGGCACGGGAATGTCTTAATCACTCGGTTCCTCACTTCGGACCAACACCGATGGGGAAGACGGCAACAACGTTAGGGGACAGTAAGTGATCGCACGTCTGGCTACACCCAAGCGCAATCCGGGCACCATCGTGGCTTGCCTCGTTGCGGCCGCCGTCAGCGCCGCGATGCTGGGCGGTTGCGGTACGACGATCAGCAATTCGGCCTCCGGGTCGCCCGCGTCCGTGCCGACGCTACGCAGTCCTTGCACGATCCGACCCGGGGACACCTGCCACGACGTGATGGCTGAGGGTGGTTCGTTCGATGGCACAGTGTTCGAGAACATGACACTGGGCAATGCCGACTTCCGATCGGCGAACCTGAACTCGGCTGCGTTCGCTGGCTCGAGCCTGCAGTATGCGGACTTCTCCCACGCAAAAATGGTGGACGTGGGGTTCATGAACGCTGATCTGACCGGCAGCAAGTTCTATGGCGCGGACCTCACCGGCGCGGACTTCCGGGGTGCCAACCTTGCGGGGGTCTCATTCTTGGGTGCCACAGTGGACGGGGCCAACTTCTCCGGGGCAACGATGACAAACACGTCCTGCGTGCCAACAGCCGGCGGAGCCTGCACACCAACCGCAACCGCGCCCACCGTCATGCTCCTGGCAGTCGTCGGCGACGAGTTGGACATGTCGGTCGAGATTCTTGGCGATGCTCGGGGAAATATCACCAAAGTGACGTTGGCCTACCTGCCCCTAACTCCCAGCGCAGCAGCGCTACCGTCGCTACGTCTGCTGAAGTTGGACGATGCGCAGACGGGCCTCAATTGCACGGTAAACGAAATCCCGATTACCGATCCACCGAAGCTCGGCGACAGCCCCAAGAGCTGGGATATCACCGACCTGGTCCTCAAGTCCTGCACCAACGGCTCGCAGTTCACGCCCGGAGCAACCACCGGGTATGTGTTCGTCGGACTCGGTCCGCTAGCAGGTAACGGGAACTGGGACAGCGCTTCGGCTCCAGTCCGGTCGTTTGTGGCATCAAGCAAGCAAACCAACGATGACGCCAACTTGGCATTCGAGATCGAAGGGGACGAACAGGGCGTCATCACCAAGGCCACCGCGACGGCCAGTGCCTTGTCGTTCGCAGGTTCGGTGGGCAAAGCGAGCATAGCCGTCGCACCACCTGGAGGCAGCGAGATCGACGCCAGTATCGATCTACCCGACGGTCCTGGGCCCGGTGAGGACGCAAAGACCTGGGACATCACCGACCAGTTGGTCGCTGTCGTAGGCACCGGCCAGCTTGCTGCCGGCTCGACGTTCACCGCCCAGTTCTACGGACCCGACGGTGGTGGCGCGGTCGGAACAGCATTGAGCGACCAGTGGATTCGGGGTTCGGCCAGCACCGGCTACCAGATGTACGCAACGGGTCAAAGCACGACCAAGACGGGGTCGGTGACCGCCAACATCTCGGGCGCGAACAATGCCGCCGTGGCGGCCGTGAAACTGGACATCAATCCGGATGCCACCCTGGCTGGGACCACCAGTGTCAAGGTCAGCGTGCAGGTGCCCGATGGCGACCAGTCTGTACCGGACGTCTCAGTGCCGATCACAGTGGCCGCCCCCGCCGCCCAAGCGCTGGCGGCCGGCACTGCCAAGAGGAATGCACGTAAGAAGAAGTCAACTAAGAGTGCCCTGGCCTTGGCCGCCGCCAACACGCAGTCTTTCGACATCACCCAGGCGGTGATCTCGAAGTGGCCGGACCATCTGTTGCCCCCTCACTCGGTGGTGACCGTCAGCACCTACACAGGAAATGGACAGACACCCACAAGTTCAGTTTCGGGCAATTGGCTGTCGGGGGAAGTGCATGTCGACCCGGGAACCAAGGTGCTAACCGACTTCACCAAGGCGTCGATGGTCAATATCGCCTTGTCCTGCTTCGATCCGGCGCACCCGAGAGATGACATCAGTCCACCAGTGCCCACTGCGATACCGACGGCTGCAACGGCGCCGATGCCGACTCCGACGCCGAATACGAAGGGCTACTCCTGCGCCAATGTGACCGGGGTGAACTTCAGGTGGGCGACGAAACTCACCTGGGGCAAACTGTGGGGAGCCAAACTCGACGGCGTCCACCTGTCCACCATCGTCGGGCCGAGCCCTAGTCAGAAGCTCGATCTCAGTTGGATCGAGGTCCACAATTCGTACCTGTCCAGTCTGAGCAACGTTCGGCTTGCGAACGCCACCGTCGCGGCATCCATCATGACGGCCATGGACTCGGTTGACGCACCGCAATCCACGATCACTCTGCAGAGCGATGAGTGCTCGAATCGTTGCGGGAAGATCACCAACAGCAGCTTCACCGGCTCCCTGGTGGACGTCCAGTGGGACTACGGAATGGAGAACGTCTGCCTGAGCTACAGCTTGGTCAATATCCGGGGCGTGGGCCAAGCGATAAAGGGTGTGGATTTCGGCGGCGCGACCATCTCAGAACTGTCGGGCGCCACCAACATCTCCAACTCGTCGTTCGAACAAGCGAGCTTCAAGCCCGACCCCTCCTCCAACTTCGTACTGAACTCCTTCGACACGGTGAGCTTCC
>JBAXOQ010000237.1:0-7279 GCA_037133175.1 Actinomycetes bacterium | reverse complement strand
AACGCCACCTTCGTCGGAACAGGGCTGTCGTGAGCGCCACAGCCACCGCGGTGGCCCCTCCGCCGAGTGCAGCCGAGCACACCCCGAAGAAACGGCGCGGGCACCCCGGAGCCCGCCAACAGCGGGTCGCGGGTTGGTCCTTGACGACGCCATTCATGATCCTGTTCATCGTCTTCGCGGCCCTGCCGGTGGTCGCCTCGTTTGCGATGTCGTTCACCGACATGCGCTCGACGGACATCAGCACACCGTTCGATGTGAACTTCGTCGGCTTCCGAAACTACGCCCACTTGTTCACCGACGAGAAGGTGCAGCAAGCCGCCATCAACACCGCCATCTTCGTGGTGATCGGTGTGCCCGTCACGTTGTTCCTGTCGCTGATCATCGCGGTGGGTCTGAACTCCGGCGTACGCCGACTCGCGACGTTCTTCCGGGTCGGGTACTACCTGCCCGCCATCACGTCCATCGTTGCCGTCGCGGTGGTTTGGAAGTACTTGTACGCCCCTGACATCGGCCTGATCAACACGGCGCTCGCCAAGATAGGCATCACCGGTCCGGACTGGTTGAACAACCCGAACACGGCGCTGCCAGCAGTCATCATCATGGCGATCTGGCGCAACATCGGGTCGCTGGCGGTCATCTTCCTGGCCGGTCTGCAAGCGGTCGACCGTCAGTTGTATGAGGCGGCCTCCGTCGACGGTGCCGGGTTCTGGGGCAAGTTCCGGTACGTCACCATTCCGAGCATGCGTCCGACGCTGCTATTCGGTGCGGTGATCACCGGCGTCGGGTATTTGCAGTTCTTCGAGGAACCGTTCGTCATGACCCAGGGCGGGCCGCTGAACCGCACGCTGTCGGTGGCGTACGAGTCGTACAACCAGTTCGGTTACGGCAACTACGGGTACTCCGCGGCGATCGCGTATGCGCTGTTCCTGGTGATTGTGATCCTCACCGTCATCCAATTCAAGGTGCTCAAGCCCAACACCTAGTCCGCGCCTTCCGGTGCGCAACGAATGCGCCCGGAGCCAGCAATCGAAAGGAGGCCGACAGTGTCCCAAAGCATGGGCGAGAGTTCGATCGCTGTCGACAAGGACGTCGAAGTCCTGATGTACGACGAACCGGAGTTGGGAAGGGCGCCGGTTGGCAAGGCGCATGAGCCGACGACGCGGTCCCACTGGGTCGTCAGCGGGATTCTGGCCGTTGGCCTGGTCATCGTGATCTTCCCGTTCATCTGGATGCTGCTCGGCTCGTTCAAGACCGAAGGCGAGCTGCGTCAGGTACCGCCGACGGTGTTTCCGGAGGCGCCGACCGTCGAGAACTACCAGAATCTGTGGTCGCAGCTGAACGTTCCGCAGTTCGCCTTCAACTCGGCGATCGTGGCACTCGCGGTCACCGTCGGGAACCTGTTGTTCTGCTCCATGGCTGGGTACGCATTGGCCAAGCTCGGGTTCCCCGGCAAGCGTGCGGTGATGGTCGTGGTGCTGGCGATGCTGATGGTGCCGGGCACCGTCACCTTTGTGCCGCTCTTTGTGCTGACCAGCAACATGGGGTTGGTGAACACCTACGGCGGCCTGATCATTCCTTTCCTGGCCGGGGCGTTCGGGGTGTTCCTGATGCGGCAGTTCATGGAGAACCTGCCCAATGAGCTGATAGAGGCGGCGCGCATTGACGGCGCCAACGAGTTCACCATCTTCTTCCGGATCATGCTGCCGTTGGCCCGGCCGGCATTGGCGACGCTGGCGCTGCTGACCTTCCTGGGTAACTGGAACTCGTTCCTGTGGCCGTTGGTGGTGGCCCAGTCCGAGAACATGTACACGCTGCCGATCGCGTTGGCGCTGTACTCGACCGGTCAGTATGCGTCGCAGTACGCGCTGCTGATGGCCGGCGCGGTCGTGGTCATCATTCCGGTGCTGATCCTGTTCATATTCCTGCAGCGGTTCTTCGTCCAGGGCGCCGCCACAACCGGCATCAAGTAAGCAGGCCGAACGGATGCAGCTCGAGCGGGCTCGCATTGCCGAGCCGGTCATCTACCAGATCTATGTCCGCTCCTTCGCTGATGCCAACGGCGACGGGATGGGTGACCTGGAGGGCGTGCGCCAACGGCTGTGGCACCCGCTGCGGTTGGGCGCGGACGCCTTGTGGCTGACGCCGTTCTTCTGTTCACCGCAACGCGACGCCGGGTACGACGTCAGCGACTACCGGCACGTCGACCCGCTGTTCGGCACCGATGCCGACGCCGACCGGCTCTTTGACGACGCCCACCGCGCCGGACTGTCGGTCGTCGTCGACCTTGTTCCCAACCACACGTCAAGCGATCACCCATGGTTCGCGGCACTGCAAGCCGGGGATGAGTCGATGGCTGCGCGCTACCACCTGCTGCCGGGGCGCGGGCCGGATGGTGCGGTACCCCCGAACGGCTGGGAATCGATGTTCGGCGGGCCAGCCTGGACTCGGCTGCCCGACGGACGCTGGTACTTGCACCTGTTCGACTCCAGCCAACCGGATCTGAACTGGGCGAACCCAACGGTGCGGGCCGAGTTCCTGGACGTGATGGGCGGCTGGCTGGATCGGGGGGCGGACGGCTTCCGAGTTGACGTCGCCGCC
The DNA here is from genome assembly GCA_037133175.1 of Actinomycetes bacterium. GTDB lineage: Bacteria > Actinomycetota > Actinomycetes > S36-B12 > UBA10799 > ELA509. Next base: position 4,681 of record JBAXOQ010000237.1, on the reverse strand, counting down.
GGTTTGATCAAGGCAGACGGCTATCCGGACGTCGTCGAGGACCAGCCCCACCCGTATTGGAATCGCCCGCAGGTGCACGAGATCTACCGTGAGTGGGCTCAGTTGTGGGCCCAGCGTGACCGGCCGGTGTTCACCATGGCCGAGACCTGGGGAGAGCCCGACGAGGTTATGAAGTTTGCCCGCAGAGATGAGTACGACTCGGTCTTCGCATTCCGGTGGATGCGGACCGAGTTCCAGGCGGACGCCCTGCAGACCGAGGCAGCGGCGTGGCTGGCAGCTGCCCAGGATGTCGGGGCGCTGCCGACCTGGGTGCTGGGGAGTCATGACTTCGTTCGCCCGGTGACCCGCTACGGTGGTGGACTCACGGGCCTGCGGCGGGCCAGGGCGCTGGCGCTGGTCGCGGCTGCGCAGCCGGGTGCGGTCTGCGTCCATCAGGGCGAGGAGCTCGGACTGCCGGAAGTGGATGTGCCACCAGCGCTTCGGCAGGACCCGGAGTTCTTGCGCACCGGCGGCGCAAAGCCTGGCCGTGACGGGGTTCGGGTGCCGCTGCCATGGTCCGGAGCCGAGCCACCCTATGGCTTCACGTTGCCGGACGCACCGGCCGGCGGTGCCGGGCCGGGTCCCCGGCAGCCGTGGCTGCCACAACCCAACGAGTGGGCCGACTTGAGCGTCGCGCGGCAATGGCAGGACACGCGCTCGACGCTGCGGCTGTACACCGACGCCTTCGCGCTGCGACGACGGTTGCTGCTCCCGGCCGGGCCGCAGGTTCGGTGGCTTGACGTCGCTCATTCGGTGATGGCGTTCGAGCGAGGCCCGGTGACGTGTTGGCTCAATACCGGGGTCGAGCCGGTCGCCTTGCCCTCGGGAGCGACGGTGCTGATCCGCAGTGATCACGACGTCTCGGCAAGCCAGTCGCGCTCCGGAATACTGAACCCCGACTGCGCGGCCTGGTTCGTCGGTTCGGAGTTGTGATGGCGGGATTTCACTGGAGGAGTTCGGCTGGTCTGATGGCGTCGGTGTTGGGCCACGGCGGGTTGCATCGGCTTGACTTCGGGGATCTGACCATCAACCTGTTCCCCGGCAACGAGTTGGAGTCCGGACCCACCCAGATCTGGTTGCGGCGTTGGGACGTCGACGGGATCCACGCGACGCCGCTGCTCGGCCCGGGCACCCCGGGTGTCGTGGTCGCCGTCGACGGACGGCCGGTCGTGGTCGGATCGTGGCAGGGACTCGATTTCACCGTCGAACTGGTGCTGTCCGAGGAAGCGCCCGCCTGGTTCTGGCACGTGCAGCTGACGAATGGCAGCGGTGACGACGTCATGGTCGACGTTGTCTACTCGCAGGACGTTGCACTGTCGCCCTACCCGATGCTGCGAACCAACGAGTTGTATGTCAGCCAATACCTGGACAGGGCCGTTCTGGAGCACCCGGTCGGCGGGGTGGCGGTGGCGCTGCGCAACAACCTCGGAGTCAACGGCCTGCATCCGTGGCTGCTGGTCGGCTCATTGCGCCGGGGCGTCGGGTTTGCGACGGATGCGTTGGCGGTATGCGGTCGCGATGCCCGGTTCCGGGAGCCGCTGGCGGTGCTGACACACCCGAACTTGCCGGACCAGACGTTGGCTCACGAGCACGCGATGGCGACGGTTGCCGATGAACCGATGATGCTGGTGGCCGGGCAGCAGGCAACGGCCGGGTTCTTCGGCGTGGTTTCCTCGGACCACCCTGACGCCACCGGTGACGCCGATATCGCCGTGATGGACCACGTGCGTGGCCTGCCGGAGGCCAACCCAGGGACACCGGCGGTGCCCGGCCCACCGTGCGGACTGGCACCGGCAGTCGGTGCCGGATCGTGCTACAGCCACGGACGTACCTTCGCCGCGGATGACCTCACCGACGAGGACCTTGCCTCGCTGTTCGGTCCGGTTCGCGGGCATCAGGAACGTGCGTCCGGTGACCTGCTTGCCTTCACAACTGCCCGCGACACGCATGTTGTGCTGCGCGGCAAGGAGCGGGTGGTGTTGCGTCCGCACGGCCACATCATTCGCACTGGATCGGCGCTGGTCCCTGACCCGGGGGCAATGGCCTCGACGACGTGGATGGCTGGCGTTTTCGCCTCGCAGGTCACTTCGGGGGATGCCAGTGCTCGACCGCTGGTCAGCCGGGTTCGATCGTACCTAGGCCTGGAGCAGGCGGCCGGGATGCGCGTGTTCGTCGCAGCCGACGATGGTTGGGTGCTGCTGGGCGTCCCGTCCGCCTACGAGGTCTGTCCCGCCAGTGCCCGCTGGATCTACCGTTCGGACGACATGGTGATCGAGGTTGTCAGTGCCGCATCGTCGCAGCGCCATGAGCTCACCACGGACGTGCGCGTTCTGGTTGGCCCGGACCAGCGGTTCCGGCTGGTGATGCATCTGGACGAGGGCGAGCCCGACGAGTTGCAGGTGGGCTGGCAGGACCCGGCGGTCGTGGCGACCACCGGCGGTGACGAGCTGTTGTTCGACGACGGATCGTCGCGCGGGATGAGCGTTCTGGTGACCGACACGCGTGCAGTGCGCGCAGTCGGTGTGCGCCTGCGGGGTGTTGCTGGCAGTGCCCTGTCGGATGTGCCGGGCGGCTGCCGGGTGCAGGGTGAGCCGACCGCTGAATTGGCATCGACGGTGCAGATGAACGCACCGATCGGCAGTCGTCACGAACCACGAATCCGGGCACTGTCTGATGTCTTGCCGTGGTTTGTGCACGATGCGCTGGTGCACTATCTGTCACCGCGCGGTCTGGAACAGGCGAACGGCGGTCTGTGGGGAACCCGAGACGTATGCCAGGGCCCAGTCGAGTTGCTGCTAGGTCTCGGGCGGCCAGCCGCGGTTGGGCAGCTGCTGGCGCTGGTCTATGCGGCGCAGGAATCGGACGGATCCTGGTCACAGGCGTTCGCGTTCCTGCCCGGCGATGATCGGCGGATGGGACCGGTGCACGGCGATGTCATCTTCTGGCCGCTGTTGGCGCTCGGGGAGTACGTCTGTCACACCGGTGACACCGGTCTGTTGGACAGCTTGGGTGAGCGCATTCGTCAAGCCCTGGCGAACATCCGGGACACCCTAGTGCCCGGGACTCATCTGGCGCCCTACGGGCACGGTGACTGGAACGATTCGCTGCAACCCGTCGATCCGCAGCTGTCGGCCACCATGGTCAGCACCTGGACGGTGACCCTGCAGTACCGCACACTGCGGGTGCTGTCGGAGGCGGTGGGTCTGTGTGGTCAGGAGTCGTGGGCGCAGGAATTGTCGGTCGAGGCTGACTGTGTGCTTGCCGACTTCCGCGCGATGCTGGCTCCCGATGGTGTGCTGGCCGGGTACGTGGTGTTCGGCGCGGCGGACACAGAGGGCATGCCGGCGCGACCGGTGCGGTACTTGGCGCATCCGAGCGATACCACGACGGGGTTGAGGCTGTCGATCCTGCCGATGATCCATGCGATCTCGTACGACATGCTCGACCCGACCGCCGCCGTGCGGCACGTCGAGTTGATCAACAAACACCTGCTCGGGCCTGACGGCGCTCGCCTGTTCGACGCGCCGATCACGTACCGGGGAGGACCAGAACGCTTGTTCCGTCGGGCTGAGAGCGCGGCCTACTTCGGCCGCGAGATCGGGCTCATGTACACCCACGCGCACCTGCGTTACGCCGAAGCGATGGCCCGGCTGGGTCGAGCCGATGAGCTGTTGTTGGCGCTGGCCCAGGCGCACCCCTTGGACTCGGCGACCGCCGTTCCGCAGGCTCAGCCGCGGCAGTCGTTCAGCTACTACGCATCCTCGGACGCGGTGTTTCTCGACCGGTATCAGGCCGACCGGGACTACCCGAAGCTGATGGCAGGCGAGGTCGCCGTCGAGGGCGGTTGGCGGGTGTACTCCAGCGGTCCCGGAATCTGGGTCGGGTTGATCGTCGAGAAGTTGCTCGGGGTGCGAACGCGTGCCGATGCGATTGAGATCGACCCGGTGCTGCCGGTCGAACTCGACGGTCTGCGGGCAACGGTGCCGATTGCCGACCGCACCGTGACCGTCCAGTACCGGATCAGTAGGGGTGGCGCCGGAGTGTCCCGCGTGCTGCTCAATGGCATCGAACTGCCGACCGAACCGTTGTCCAATCCGTACCGCACGCCGGGCGTGCGGGTTGCGCTGGCAGATTTCCTTAGCGACGATGACGTGCTTTTGATTGAGGTGGGATGAATGCACGAGAGCACTGGGTCCGAAACCGTACCTCCCGATCCCGCTGACCGGCCATGGCTTGACGCGACCCCTTCCGCGCAGCGACGGGCCGAGTTGTTGATGTTGTGTATGACCGCTGACGAGAAGATCGGCCAGCTTGTTCAGGTCGCCAACGTCGACGCCGTTGACGATGCCGCTGACGTCAGAGCAGGTTGGATCGGATCGTCGCTGGCAGCAAGCGGTGCTACTGCCGGGAACATCCGCGACGAGGGTGTTTCAGCTGAACTCGTCGCTCAAGTGCAGCGGATCGCAGTCGAGGAATCACGACTCGGGATTCCACTGCTGTTCGCCCGCGACGTGATCCACGGTCACCGCACGGTGTTTCCGATCCCGCTCGGACAGGCCGCGTCCTGGGACCCGGACCTGGTGCAGCGGGCGGCTCGCGTTGCTGCCATCGAGGCCAGCGCCACGGGGGTACGGTGTACCTT
>JBAXOQ010000236.1:0-7283 GCA_037133175.1 Actinomycetes bacterium | reverse complement strand
GTACAGGCCGGCGCCCATCATGCCGCCGACACCAAGGGCGGCGGCTGGCACCAGTCCCATGCCTGCACCTGCCGTTGGTCCCAGCGGTTCCCCGCCGTCGAGAGCGCCGGGCCCGGCGCTCTTGCCAGGAGTAGCGGTCATTGGCACATCGTAGTGTCCGCAGGATCCAAACGCGCCGGGTCGCAATCAGCACCAACGGTCGCCGCGGCCGGTGCCCGACACACGGCGGATTGCTGGTTTGGAGCCGGGATTCGGCGTGCCGTCAGGGGCGGTGATGTCTGCGACGAACCGCTACCCGAAGACCTGATCGATTCCTTCGCCGGTGTTTACTGCGGTCATGGCTGTGTCCGTCGGGTCACGTGTCGAGTCGTGGGCGCGGCCGCGAACCGCGAGGGTCGCCCTGGTCAACATGCCGTGGGCGCGGTTGGACGCGCCGTCGATCCAATGCGGACTGCTCAAGGCCGGTTTGACCCGGCGCGGGCACTCGGTAGACGTGCACTACCTGAACCTGGAGTTGGTGGCCTACCTCGGCGCCGAGGACCACCATCGGATCAGTGCCTGCGTGCAGGACTCCAGCACGGCGCGGATGCGATTCCTCGGAGAGTGGCTGTTCGGCCGGGCCGCCTTCGGCGATGCCGGGGATGGCGAGGTCGACGAGTACCTGGAGGCCAACCACGGGTCGCTGTCGGCTCACGATGGGCCGGAGCCAAGTCGCGACGAACTCAGGGCGCTGCGCCAGAACGTGCTGCCGGACTGGGTCGAATCGTGCGCCGAGCGGATCGCCTGGCAGGACTACGACGTGGTCGGGTTCACCTCAACGTTCGAGCAGAATGTCGCGTCCTTCGCGCTGGCGCGGCGGATCAAGCAGCGACATCCGCAGGTCGTGACCGTGTTCGGAGGGGCGAATTTCGACGGCGGCATGGGGGCTGAGTACCTGCGCGTGCTGCCGTGGATCGACTACGTGGTGATGGGTGAAGGCGATGAAGCATTCCCGTCGCTGGTCGAGGCGATTGCCGGGGGCGAGTCACCTATCGGCATGGCCGGGGTTCGCGGCGGTGACGGAGTGGCGGCGGCCGCGCCGCAGACCAATCGCGTCGAGCGAATGGACGACCTGCCGGTTCCGCATTACGACGAGTACTTCAGCACCCTGGCCAGGCTGGGCCAGTCGGCCGTTCTGCGGGGCAAACGGCCGACGTTGCTGTTTGAGTCCTCCCGCGGTTGCTGGTGGGGGCAGAAACACCAGTGCACCTTCTGCGGCCTGAATGCCCACGGTCTGGACTACCGCGCCAAGTCCAGCGAGCGGGTCGTCGGCGAGGTCGTGGAGCTCGCACGCAAGCATCGCACGCTGCGGGTAGACGCCGTGGACAACGTCATCGACTCCCGGTCGCGGGACCGGATGTGCTCGCTGCTGTCCGCGACGGGCTATGACTTCGACTTGTTCTATGAGGTCAAGACCAACCTGACCCGAGCCGATATTCGAGCCCTGCGAGAAGCCGGCGTGCGGTCTGTGCAACCGGGTGTGGAGAGTCTGAGCAGTCACCTGCTGAAGCTGATGAACAAGGGCAGTTCCATGCTCACCAACGTCCGGTTCCTGAAATGGGCGCACTACTACCAGATGGCCGTGTCGTGGAACATGTTGATGGGTTTCCCGCAGGAGACCGACGCGGACTATCAGCAGCAGGCGCAGCTGATTCCGCTGCTGGTACACCTTCCGCCGCCGGGGTTGTGCCAGCGGTTCTGGTTGGAACGGTTCAGCCCACAGTTCCGACAGCAGCGCGCGGGGGTCACCAACGTCCGGCCGCAACCTGCCTACCGTTTGGTCTATCCGATTGACGGAATTGACCACGAGAAGATCGCCTACTTCTTCGAATACGACGCCCAAGACGTCGCGTCCGAACATGCACACAAACAGCTGGCCGACGCGGTGGATGGCTGGGCGCAGCTGTGGGCGCCAGACCGTCGACGCCCGGAACTGCGTTACCTGAAGGGCCCCGGATGGCTGCGGATCCTGGATACCCGGTTCGGCTCGCTTGAGCGCACGGAGCTGTCCGGGCGCCAGGCGGCGGCGTATGAGTATCTCGGTGATACGTATCGCAGCCCCGGCAGCGTCGCCCGGCACCTGGGCGGCCTTGACCTGAAGACCTCCCCCGATCAGGTGACCACAATGCTGCAGGGGTTCGTCGAGCGGCACTTGGTGATCACTGAGCGCGGACGGTTCCTGAGTCTGGCCCTGCCGGTCGGTCGGTGAGGTCGGGTTCGTTGCGCGGCTGCGGTTTGGGTCGGTGTGCGAAGTGGGCGGATCGCAGTCGCTGACGGTAGGCTCGCGAACTGTGGCCAAGGGATCGATAACAATCGATGATTTGCTGGCGGTCCTTTGGGATGCCCGCGGCAGCGACCTGCTGGTGGCCGCCGGTTCCATCCCGCGCATCCGGGTCGCTGGACGCCTGCAGACGGTGGACGGTATCGGGAAGCTGTCGCCCGGGGTCACCGAGTCGATGGTGAAATCGCTGCTCAACGACGAGCAGTGGGCCGAGTTCGCGATCGACGATGTGGATTTTTCGTTGACCTGGCGGGACGTTGCCCGCATTCGCGGCAATGCGTTTCGTCAGCGTGGCTCAGTGTCGCTGGCGTTGCGCATGATGCCCTGTGACGTTCCCGGCTTCGACCAGCTCGGCTTGCCGCCGGCGGTGCGTGCGCTGGCTCAGATGGAGCAGGGTCTGGTCTTGGTCACCGGACCGACAGGGTCGGGCAAGTCCACCACGTTGGCGTCGCTGATCGACTGGATCAACCGGAACCGTCCGGTGCATATCTTGACGATCGAGGACCCGATCGAGTACGAGCATCTCGATCAGCAGGCGCTCGTCAGCCAACGTGCCATCGGTGACGATGCGCCCACCTTCGCCACCGCGCTGCGCAGCGCGCTGCGGGAGGACCCAGACGTGCTGTTGGTGGGCGAGCTGCGCGACCTGGAGTCGATCGGGTTCGCGCTGACCATGGCCAAAACCGGCCACCTGGTGTTCGCAACCCTGCACGCCAATGACACCTCGCAGACGGTGGACCGGTTGTTGGATGCGTTCCCAGTCGATCAGCAACCGCAAGTGCGGGCTCAGATCGCCAGCTTGCTGACCGCAGTCGTGTATCAGCGGTTGCTGCCGCGGATCGGCGGCGGCCAGGTCGCGGCGTTCGAGGTGCTCATCTCGAACATAGCGATTCGCAACCTGATCAACGAAGCCAAGACGAACCAGGTGCGCAGTCTGCTGCAGTCCGGTATCCACGACGGCATGCAGACCTTCGAGATGTCACTGAACACGTTGGTATCCGCCGGACTGGTCACCCACGATGACGCGGTGGCACACACTGAGTACCCGCAAGATATCGTCGCCGATCCTGGCTCCTGATTGGCTCCTGATTGGCACTGGTTCGGCAAGGGTTGAGGCTCGCGACTTGCGGCCGCACCCAACTACCCTGTGCCTTTGATCCCGAAAAGCCGCCTTCCCGGCCCTGTCAGGCCGTTTTGGGCGGCTTTTCGGGAGTACGGCAAATGTTCCGTTTTTCGGGACTGTGTTTGCGCCGCTGAAGACCCAGGTTTTTGGCTGGCACGTTTCGGCAAAGGTGGCTCCGCAAGCCAACTCCCATCGACTCTGAGAGACTCAATTCAGCCGCACACGCGGCCTGAAACAACACACCCAACCCGTCAACAAAGCCGGGGCAGTCCCAAGCGCCAGAACTTGACGACGTGAGTGAACCAGCCAGCAACGAGGAGCGCCCCGATGCCCAGCGCGTCAGCCAAAGCAATAGCCATCCCGATCCGGCTCTTTGGACCCAAGAAGACCTATGCTTCGCAACGGGCGACCCTAGCCGAAGTTGCCGCCCTTGCGATTCGTCCGGAGAGTTACGCGCCGCCAAATCGCCTAGACCGCAAAGTAAACATCAGCGTTCAGACCGTCAGCGGCTGGCCGGTGTACACGGTGTCCCCACGCGGTTCGGCTACCGCGCGGCGTGCTCTGTTCTCCCATGGTGGAGCCTGGTATCACCAAATTCTGTCGTTGCACTGGAACTTGATTGCAGACTTGGCAACCTCGACCGACACCATTTTCACGGTACCGATCTATCCACTTGTCCCAGTCGGTACCGCTGCCACCGTCATTCCGATCATCAGCGACCTAGTCAGTGAACTAGTTACCCAAGTCGGCCCCGAAAGTGTGACCATAATGGGCGACTCGGCTGGCGGAACCATAACCCTTGCGGTCGCCATGCACCGGCGTGACCACGGCTTGCCGGCACCAACTCGAACCGTCCTGATCTCTCCCGCGCTCGACCTGACGTTCACCGACCCCGCGATCGCGGAGACCGCACCGAGGGACCCCCTGCTCGCTGTACCCGGGCCGCGAGCGGTCGCCGAACTGTGGCGCGGCGAGTTAGCGATCGACGACCCGATGGTCAGCCCGCTCCACGGAGATCTGGCCGGACTTGCGCCGATCACAATGTTCAGCGGCACTCGCGACCTCCTCAACGCCGACGCCAGAGCCCTGGTACGCAAGGCCGAAGCAGCCGACTTCCCGGTGGACTATCACGAAGCCCCCGAGTTGTTTCACGATTACCCGCTGATCCTCATTCCTGAGGGCAAGGCGGCCCGATCGGTGATTAAGGAACTCTTGCGCTGAGGACCGGCGATTGACCGCCGGACCTCAGCTGCCGGGTCACTGCCGCCAGCGCCTCGTCGCCCCACATACTCTCGCCACCTTGGCGTCTCCGGGTGGCTGGGGGTCGCGCGGGTGACAGCGCCGATCTCCGGGTCGATACCGATGGTGGCCGATGGTGCCGCCGGTGTGGCTCTGATCGGACTCGGGGTATGCGCCGGGGCTGCCCGGGTTGCGCCAGGTGCTCGGGGCGTTGGCCGCGGCCCTGGCGTTCGATGTGCGCCTGTGGATGCTTGCGCCGTCCCACCACCCCCCCCACTTCTCCGGCGCAATCACCGCCAACGTGGAAGCACGCACCAGTTTCAGGTGCGAGCGCAGAACCGGCATCGGGCGCTTGACTTTGTCTTTGCGTTCCCACGCGCCCGGCGCGACCAGCATCGCGTTCTCAATGTTCGTTCTCATCTGATACAGCGACCGAATCAGTGTGACGTCGGGTCACCAAAACGCTGAACCGATGAGAGTCTTAGCCCACCGGTCGGCACTCATACCTTTGCCGTACTCTGCTCTTTCGGAGCAACGGCACAGGTAGTTGCTGGACCTATCGGCGCGACCGCCTAATGGCAATCGCGCCGCTCGCATGCCGGCCCTTGTTGCACCGTGCGCGTGTCAAGGTGCACAGTGAACCTTCGAACCCTGCACGTAGACCGAGTCGATGGCGGGTTCCCGGCTGGTCATGATCAGCGCGAACAGGATCTGGTCGCGGGCGAGGGTCGCGTCGTCGGCGCGTTGGGAGTGTCGCAAGCTGCGGGCTAGTGGCGCCCAGCGATCCGGGTCCAGCACGACGAAGTCGGCTTCCTTACCGGCGTCAAGATTGCCGATCCGATCCTCCAACGCCAGCGCCCGAGCCCCCGCGACGGTCGCGGTGAACAGCAGTTCCGCCGGGTGTAATGACACGGCCGCGTCGCCAGGTTCGTTCATGTGTACTTTGAAGCAGTCGTTGAGCACTCGCAGCAACAGTGATTCATCGCCGCCGGCGAAGTCTGTTCCGAGCGCAACGTTGACGCCTGCGCCAATCGTCCGCCGCCACGGCATGGTGCCGGATCCGAGGAACAGTTGCGAGACCGGACAATGCCCGATCGAGGTGCCCGTCTCGGCGAGCCGGGCCAACTCCTCGTCCTGACAGTGGACTCCGTGGGCCATCACGCTTCGTGGACCTAGCAGGGATTCACCCCCGCGGGCAGATCCGGGCAGGAACTTGCCGTCGTACACGTCGAGGTAGGTGTTCACCCCGAAGGCCTGCTTGACCGAATCGACCTCGCCGGTGCCAGGGCGGTTGTTCTCGTTCAAGTGGGACGTGAAGTAGACGCCGCGGTCGCGGACCGAGGCATACAGGTCCCCAAGGGACCGTAACGTCTGCGGGGTGACCGAAAGAGCGAACCTCGGTACCACCGCGACGTGCAGGCGCGCGGTCGCCGGGTCACCGGTGTCGGCGGCGTGCCAGCGGTCGATCTCTTCCGTGGTCAGCCGGATCGCCTCGTCCTCCGAGGTGAGCAGCCTCGACGCCGAGGGTGGCCCGACGGTCATCGTGGTGCGCCCGCAGACGGTGCGCAGTCCCCGACGCCCGAACTCGGCGAACAGCGCGTCCTGTGCGTGCGGGAATTGGGAGCCGAATACCAGGGACGTGGTTGTCCCCGACGAAGCGAGCATGTCGACGAAGTCGTGCGCCGCCTGCTCACCGAACCCTGGATCGATGAGATTGGACTCGTTCGGGAAGATGCACAGGTTCAGCCACTCCAGCAGTTGGCCGCCACCGTAGGAATCCATGCTGTATACCTGCGGGAAGTGGATATGGGTGTCGACAAAGCCCGGGACGATGAACTTGCGGCCGTGGTCGGTGACGGGTTCTTCCCGATACCGAATCGGCAATTCTGTGTATGCGCCGCTCCACTCGATGACCCCGCTGTCGCCGACGGCCACAGCTCCGTCCGGGTGCCACGCCAAGTGGCTGGCAGCTTCATCGACGGTCGGTGAACCTGAGATGTGGACAAGATGGCCACGATGCACGATTGTCATGCGTGGAGTATGCCGGACGTCGAGCGCGATCATTGGGTCTTGTGAGCCAAAGGGGTCGATGCCGTTTCGTTCGGGGAGCAGCCTGCGGCGAGGAGCACATACACTCCACAACAGTGCCGTCGCGATGCTGGTGGTCGCTGGCCGAAGTCTCGGCGATGGTTCGGAGACGGTCGTTCGTGTGATGGAGGTGGCATGCCTGACGTCCAGCCCGAAGCGGCAACTGCCGTCGTCAACGTCCGCGTCAGACCGGGGCAAGATCGGGATTTCCTGACGTGGCAGGAGCGAATGAACGACGTCGTATGCCAATTCAGTGGTTTCGTCAGCACCAATGTTGTGACTCCGACCGACCCGGCCAACGATGACTTCGTGATCATCTACCAATTCGCCTCCGCTGATCAGTTGAAGGCCTGGATGAACTCGCCCGAGCGGCAGGCGATGTTGTCGGAGATCGTCGACACCGTGGTCGGCTCGGAAGCCACGAGTGTCGTTATGGGCGGTGTCGCGCGCGGAATCAGTACCGCACCGGTGACGGCCGTCATCACCGTCAGGGTCAGGGACGGCGCTCGCGAG
>JBAXOQ010000235.1:0-7327 GCA_037133175.1 Actinomycetes bacterium | reverse complement strand
GTCATTCGCCGCTCATCAGCTCGTCGAGGTGTCCCGCGATGTGACCGCCCGGTTGCCGCGGGTGTGGGCCAAGGTGAAATCGGGCGAGGTGTCGTGGGCGGTGGCCGCCGTGTTGGCCGATGAACTCCCCGCAGTCACACCGGGATTTGAGGATCGGGCGCGGCGGATCGAGGTCCTGATGCTGGACCGGCTGGCGGGCCGGACCCCGTCGCAGGTGCGCCGGATCATGAAACGCATGGTGGCGCGAGTGTGTCCGGAGCAGACCGGGGAACGAGCGAAGCAGGCGATCAAGGCCCGGGGGGTGTCGTTGTTCCCGGGCCGGGACGCGATGGCCACCGTCTGCGCGTGCCTGCCAGCCGCGGATGCGCAGTACGTGTACTCGGTGATCGACCGCGCCGCCCGCCGCCGCGTCAACGCCGCCAAAGCCGCGAAGAAGGCGACCCGAACCGACGGTCAGGGTGCCGAGGTTGAGGTGCCGTCGTTGGACGCGGTGCGAGCGGACCTGTTCGTGCAGCTGGCGGCACGACTCGATCACGACGAACGCACCGCCACCGGCTCGCACGACCCCGGCGGCGCTGGTACCGGCTCTGGATCGGCCCCTGGCCCGTTCACCCCGGCGCGGACCATCGCAGTCGTCATCGACCTGGCCACGGTGCTCGGCTTGGCTGAGAATCCCGGGGAGCTGCCCGGGTACGGCCCGGTCCCAGCCTCCGTCGCCCGCGCCCTAGCCGCGGACGGCACATGGGTGCGCTGGGTCAGCGATCCGACGACCGGTGCCCTGCTCGACGCCGGACGGCGCACCTACCGCCCGTCGGCAGCGCTACGGGAGTTCATCAAGGCCCGCGACGTGTACTGCCGCTACCCAACCTGCTCCGCGAGGGCAGATGGACTGACCGCCGAGATCGACCACGCCGACCCGTTCAACCACGCCGAGGAACGCTTCGACGACCTCGGTTCCTACGAAAGCGAGGACAGCACAGCTCTGCCCGACGACCCGTTTCCGGACCCGGCGGAGGAATGCTGGTCGGAAGAACCCTCGTTCGAGGACCAGTGGCCAACCGAGCCAACCGAGCCAGACGACCCAGACGACCGCCTGGAACTGACCGAACTAGAACGCCGGCTCCACTACGCCCTGTGCACCTGACCGACTGGGTAAGCGCACTGGAATTGTCAGTTTGGCGTACGTTCATAATGCGCGTAGTTTGCGTACGTGGCCATTTCCCTCACGGAATTACGGTCCAACCTGTACAGGCTGGTGGACCGAGTTTTAGCCGACGGCACACCTCTGGAGATTGAACGCAACGGCAGGCTGTTGACCATCAGTCCCGCTCCGCCAACGTCGAAGTTCGACGCGCTCGCGGCCCGTCCCGATGTGATCGCAGGCGATCCCGAAGACCTTGTCCACGGTGACTGGTCCGACGAATGGCAGCCGATGTGATCCTGCTGGACACGCACGTTGTTGTGTGGCTCTATGCGGGCGAGAGGAACCGATTCCCTCAAGGCGCGCGGCAGTTGATTGAGGACAGCGACCTGGCAGTGTCGCCAATCGTTGAGGTCGAACTTGCCTACCTCAACGAGATCGGCCGCGTCAAGGAATCCGCCGCGTCAATTCTCGGCGACCTGGGTGCTCGACTGGGTTTGGTCGTCGCTCAGATCCCGTTCGGCCAAGTGTGTGCCGAAGTCGTCGACCTGACGTGGACTCGGGACCCGTTCGACCGTCTTCAGTCCGCGCACGCCATCGCCAAAGACTTTCCTCTGCTGACGAAAGACACTGTCATACGCGAACACCTTCGACTTGCGACTTGGCCTGACTAGATGGGGCAAGGCCCAGCTACGAAGCGCTCGGCATGCGAGCCAGCCGCTTGACAGCCGTGTTAGGTTAGCCTATGCATACTTCCCGCGTTCCTATTGCCGCCATTGTGACCGGCCTGTTGGTGTCGACTGCTTCCCTGGTGGCACCAGTCGCGGTTGCCCCATCGCCGGCGATGGCGAATTCTGCCCCTTGGTCACAGGCCGCCCGGTACTCGACTACCACCGATGACACCCTTGGCTACGGCAGCCCCGGCGCATTTGCGCCGCCCGGCGGTTCGGTCTTCGTGGGCTCGGTCCAGGGACTTTCCGTTCGGGGGGCAGGGTCGTCGTTCCCGGCACCCACGCCGTTCGTACCGGTCGGTTACCCGCGTGCCTTGGATATCCCTGTCCAAGGAGCATTCAACGCCGACGGCAGTGGCTACGTGATGTGGCGCGGCACCAACAGCGACACCGTTCGCAAGCGGGCATCCGATGGATCCTGGGTCGGGGCGGCGCAGGGCTTCTCGACTGGCAGTGGCCCGGGCGGCATTGGGGTGGACGCAGCAGGCGACGCGACAGTCGCCTACTACCTTTCGCGTTACAACATCCAAGTGATGAACCGGGCCGCCGCCGCCTCTACCTTTACCGTCGGACAGCAGATCCAGGCATCAAGCAGTGTGAGCCTTGAGGGTACGTTGGTCGGCCTCGTGGTCGATCCGAATGGTGCCGCTGTGCTCGTGTGGCTAGGTGTCGACGCAGGTAACGGTGTCTCAGTGAAGCAGGCTGTACGACCCGCTGGTTCGCTTACTTTCGGTACGCCCACAACCATTGCAACGGGCACGCCAAGCGGTGCCGCGATCGGCCACAACTCAGCCGGCCGGGCGGTACTTGGTTACTACGACGGCGGGGTCACGCCCACCTTCCGTGCGGCCATTCGCGAGCCCGGCGGAGCCTTCTCCGCCGCGGTTAGCCTTGGGGCCGCGACGACCAATTCCTTTTTCGGTGGCAGCATGGTCGCCGCCGTCGCCGAATCGGGCAACGCTGCCCTGATTGGCATCGACGCCACACCCAGGGTTGCCTCCGGGGTCAGCTGCCCGGGCCCCTCGACGTCGTTTGCGGGCCTGCGGACGTACCAAGTTGGCGCCGCCTCGACTGTGTGGTCGGGCACCGGGACAACGGGCTTTACGGACGGTTCCACGACCGCGTTCCCGGTCCTTGCCGGTGGCCCAGGCAACCGCATCGAGGCCGCCTGGTGGGAGGATCCGGCCAGCACCGATGCGTTGTGCCAAGGCACCCCTCGCCAGATCCGGCTTATGGCTGGCACCCTCGGCGGGACCGTGGGCGCAGTGTCGTCGATGGTATTGCCCACCGGCCCGGGGTGGTACCAGTCCGGGATGGGGACAACGACCGCGATGGCGCTCAATGGCTGCGGTGACGGTGCTCTCGCATTCGGGTGGAACCCATCCAATGACTTCCAAAACCCCTCGGCCACCAAGGCCGACGACGGGTTGTACGCCGCAACAATGCGCGGTTGTACCCCTGCGGTTGCACCCCCAGTAACGCCGCCGGTAGTAGCCAAGGGAAACCAGGCCAGCGTCGGGGTAAAGGGAACCCTAAAAGTCGGCAAGTCGTTTGTTGTCGTTGGGACAACCAACGCCCGGATCGGGGTGCTGGTCCGCAGTTCCAGCGCCAAGGTCTGCAAGGTTTCCCGGGTCGGCGTCAATTGGAAAGTCACCGGCAAGAAGAAGGGTTTCTGCACCCTGACGATCAGCGCACCAGGTAACAACCTGTGGAACCCGCTGTCCCAGCAGGTAACGGTGAAAGTCAAGCGCTAAGCGAAACGGTCAGCCAATCGCTGGACCCTTGCCTGATCATCGAGGGCGCACCGCATGAGCGGTGGACGCTGCGCGCGACGTGGCAGTATTCGACCATGAGCCAACAGCCGCACTTGCCGCCCGGTGTGGTCCCGGAGCCAGCGGGGAATGGCCGCGTCAGCGTCTGGACGTTTCCGCGCCCGCCGGTCGTCGTGCCAGACCCCCGACAGGTCATAGTCACCCTGGGCCAACTGGAAATCTGCCGGACGAGTTCGTCGGTCAAAGTGCTTGAGACCAGCCACCCGCCGACGTGGTACTTGCCGATGGACGCCTTCGTCGCCGGCAGCCTGCGCCCAACCAGCGGCTCGAGCGTCTGCGAGTACAAGGGGGTGGCGAGCTACTTCGACCTGATCGCCTCCGGCGCCGACGACATTCAGACCCCAGCGGTCTTCGCCGAACGAGCGGCATGGGGATACGCCCGGCCGTTGCCGGGCTATGAGCTACTGGCGGGAAGGGTCGCCCTGTATCCGGGTCAGGTGGACTCGGTCACCGTTGACGGCGAACGAGTCCGGCCACAACCCGGCGGTTTCTATGGCGGCTGGATCACGCACGACGTCGCTGGACCGTTCAAAGGTGCGCCCGGGACCAGCTATTGGTGAGCATCGCAGCAGAGTCCAGCGATATCCGAGCTTGCGAGCCGAACGGCGCCAAGTTGTGCCTCGACTCGCCACAGCACGGCCCGGTGGGCGATCATGACTGACGCAACCCGAAACACGCGTCGCATGGAGGTGCTGTGAGCCGAACATCGTCCTACCAGGTGCGGTCGGCGGTGATCGTCGTCGTCGTCGGCCTGCTCGGCACCCTCGCTCTCGCCGCGACGCTGCTGGACCCGTCGCCCACCGAATACTCGGCGCCGCACACGCTCGTCGATCTCGCCGAGTTCGACGGCTCGAAGCAGATCAACAACCCGTTCTACGCGCCCGCCTCCCCACCGGCCGGGATGGCGCCGGGAACACTGCTCAAGCACGAACCCATCGCTGGCGCGCCCGACGGAATCCGGGCCGAGCGCTTCACCTACGTCTCCCAAACAGCAGACGGAACACCTAACGTCGTCAGCGGAATGTACGCCGTGCGACTCGGCCCACCGGCCGGACCGAACGGGCGCCCCCTGGTGGCCTTCGCCCACGGAACCACCGGAATCGCCCCTGGCTGCGGCGTCTCACAAGCGCCCTTCGTCCCGATGTCCACCGGCTTCGGCACCTGGACCCAGGAGATGTCAGGGCTCGTCGGTGCAGGCTTCGCGGTGGTCGCAACCGACTACGCGAACATGGGCGTTCCGGGCACCCCCGACTACCTGGTGATGAACGGCGAGGGCCACGACGTCCTCGATTCCATCCGCGCCGCCTACCAACTCGATCGCGCTGGCCTGGACACCAGCAAGACCGCGATCATGGGACACAGCCAGGGCGGTCATTCGGCACTTTCGGCTTCGTACATAGCGCCGTCCTACGCGCCCGATATTGCCCTCAAAGGCACGGTCGCGATCAGCCCGGCAATCTTCCCGCCGGCTCCCCTACTGATCAAGTTCATCCAATCGGGCCCGGATTCCGAAGCGCCATCGTTCCTCGGGTTCATCAGTGACGCGGTCAACTCCTGGGCAGCGAACTATCCGGACCAGGTGCAACTGTCTGACGTGTTCACACCCAAGGGCGTCCAGGCAGCCAAGGTCGGCCTTACCGGATGTTCCGACGAGATCAACAAAGCATTCGTGGGACCGAAGAAGGACTTCGTCGCCGCGACCATTCCGCCCTCGCTGCTTGCGGTGGCCCAGCAAAACTTCCCGATCTACGCCAAATACGCCCACCCGTTGCTCATCCAACAAGGACTCAAGGACACCACCGTGGTCCCCGGCGTGAACCTCGCGGCGGCTCGGACCTTCTGCAAACAGGGTTCCACCGTGAACCTGCAGACGTTTCCTGACGACGTGCACTCCTCAGTCCTGTACACAGGTCAGCCCGAGGCCATCGATTGGCTCAACGATCGATTCAACGGCAAACCGGCAAAAGACGATTGCGGGGGAATGTAATGATCACGGCAGTCGTACTCGGCACAGTCGCCACGATCATCGCCCTGCTGGGATTGTTCGGCCGTGAGTCGACAAAGAGCCCACGGCCATCGCAGATCGTGGTCTACGCGCTGCCCCTGGGCATTGTCGCCGCGGGCTACTCAGCCAGTGTCGGCATCAACTTGCTGTGGACTCTGGTGGCCGGCCTGTCTGTGTTCCTCGCCGTGCTCGCAGGGGGGTTGCTCGGCCGCCTGCCGGTACCGTCGGATCAGGACACCAAACCAGTTGCCGCGGGACTCTCGCTGGGACTGACCGGCCTGATCTCGCTCGGCTTGGCAGCAGTGGCGCTGAACTGGAGCGGTCTGCTGATCAGTTCGTTCACGTACCTGCAGAGCAACGTCGTCAGCCTGGTGTTGCTGTTCGCCGCGGTCTGCTTCGCGATCGGCGGTCGATCCTCGGTGGGCATGAGCCGCGCGGTCGTGGTGCTGCTCATCATCGGTGCAGTGGCAATGTTCGGCATCGGCTTCTTGGGGGGAGACTCGTCCGGACTGACCGCGCCGCAAGTACCGGTTCCCTCACCGAGCCCCGTCGTCGCGATCTTCTACGCCATCGGTGTGATCCTGGTCGGTGCCGGCTACCCAGTCCTGCGTCAAGCCGGCGTGCGGAACAAAGCGCGAGTGTGGACGGCTGCAGCCGTGCTGACAGCCATCGTCGTGGTCACCCTGATCGGAATCCTGATCCTCTACGGCGGGTCATTCCAGCTGCCAAGCCTGGTGATCAACGTTCCCCCGGTCTACGCCCCACCCAGCGTGGCCGCCATTCTGTGTGGCCTGGTCGCCATCATCTCGACAGTGACGATGGGGGCAGCGCTTGCTGCAGCCTCACATTGCGTCGCCGAGATCCGCCCCGAGTGGTACACCGACACCGAAGATCACCCGGTGCCGCGCAGACTGATCGTGATCGGGCTCGCGGTCATCGTGCTGCTGCTGAACCTGCTGCAACTGCCGATGACGGCAATCATGCTGATGCTCGGTGTCGCCGGCGCCGGCAACCTGATCGCCGAGCTCGTCATCTCGCGCGGCAACGCCAAGGCAGCGGGTCCAACCGCGGATGCCGTTCCTACCCCGGCGCAAGAGGCGCACACCTGACTTCGCCACGGGCTGCGGATAGGGTGTCGCCGTGGCAGCTGAGCGTGGACTGATTGCGATTACCGGTGCGAGCTCGGGAATCGGAGCGGCGCTGGCTCGTTCCTTCGCAGCGGATGGTCATTCGGTTCTGCTGATGGCGCGACGGGTGCAGAAGCTGGAAGCCCTGGGCTTGCCCAACGCAGTCTGCGCGAAGGTGGACGTGGCGGACTTCGACGCCGTCAGCAATGCCGTGGCCCAGGCCCAGGACCGCCTCGGACCACTGGACGCGATGATCAACAACGCTGGTCTGATGCAACTCGGTCCGATCGAGGCTCAGGACCCCGCCGAATGGCGGGCAATGCTCGACACCAATGTGCTCGGAGTCCTCAACGGTTGCCGGGTCGCGCTGGACTCCATGCTGGCGCGCGAATCCGGGACAATCATCAACATCAGTTCCATCGCCGGACGCAAGACGTTCCCGAACCATGCCGCCTACGTCGGCACCAAATTCGCCGTGCACGGTATTTCCG
>JBAXOQ010000234.1:0-7330 GCA_037133175.1 Actinomycetes bacterium | reverse complement strand
GTCCAGTACCACGCTGGTAAAGCGTTGCGAGAAGATCTCCGCAACTCGCTCTGGTCTGCGAAGGCCTCCTTGGGCGTTGACCACGGCGACACCGCGCAGGCGACCGAGGTCCTGGTGGTCACCCTCCGGGTCGAGGATCAGCACGCAGTAACCCTGCCCGATCAGCCGCTCCGCGAAGAGTCCGACCAGATGGCTCTTGCCGCTACCGGGCTTGCCGCAGATCAAGATGTTCAGCTGCGAGCTGGGAACGGACGCAATGCGCCCACCGTCGCCCGAACCGAGTCGGACCTTCCACCTGGGAGAGTGGACAGCCGGCGGATTGGGGCCGAATACCAATCCCAGTAGTTGGGCAACTCCCTTGCCATCAGGCTTGGTCATCAGCAGGTCGGCGAACGATCGCAGCGAGGGCACGGCGTCAGAAACCGCCACTCCGACCTCGCACACGTCTAGCAGTGCATGGTCATTCTCGGCATCCCCGACGCCGACGGTGGAGTGCCGGGAGACACCAAGGTCACCGAGGGCGTCGAACAGCCCGGTGCCCTTGCTCACTCCCGACGGCAGAATCATCAATTCGTTGCGGTTGAACACCAATTGGCAGTCCAGTCCCAGACGGTGGACCTCTTGCAGGACGGCAATGCTGTCCGCTGCGCTGCCCGCCAACAGAACATCTCCTTGTCTGACCTGGACTCCTCTCTTCAAGAGAGCGACCACGAGCTGCGGATCGACGGGCGAGGCAAGCTCACGATGCTGGCCTTCGTTGAACAGGACGCAGCCGTTCTCGGCCACGATGGCGTCGAAGTGGTCAGCAACATCGGGGAACACGGCCCGCAGTTCGGACATGATCCGCCCGGTTACCAGCACCACCAACGCACCGTCGGCACGGACTCTGCGTAATGATTCAAGAACCTGGTCATCGGGGCGCTTACCATTGTGCGAAAGCGTTCCGTCGAAGTCAGACGCGAGCGTTCGTAGGTACCCAATCATCGCGACCCTCGGAGTTGATCGAGATCGGCTCGGGGTGTCCGAACAGCCATCCCTGGCCATGCTTCCACCCTTGGGCGGTAAGAATCGACGCCTGCGCGTCGGTTTCAACCCCCTCAGCCACAGTATCGAGCCCGAGGCCTTCTGCCAACCCCGCAAGGGCCTTGGCTAGCCGGGCGGACTTCCTGTCCCCGGCGCCGAGCCCGCGAGTGAAGGACAGGTCCAGCTTCAACCCGGCGATCGGCAAGTCACGCAGGTGGGTGATGGAGGAGTAGCCGGTGCCGAAGTCGTCCACATACCACCGAACCCCGGCCTCGGCCAGCTCATTCATAGCTTGGCGAATCGGCTCGGTCAGACTCAGCAGGGCGGTCTCGGTGACTTCCACATGCAGGCGGTGCGGGTCCACGTGGTACAGCGAAAGCGCAGCCGCGACCCTTTTGGTGTATTCGATGTTGGTCAGGGTGGTTGCCGAAACGTTGACCGCAACATAGATGGTGGGCCGCAACGTGGCCAACAACGCGATGCTCTGCTCTAGCACCGTGAGGTCGAGGTCGGCGATTAGCGTCGATCGCTCCGCGACCGGCAGGAAATCGGCTGGCGGGACGACGCTGCCGTCTGGGCGAATCCATCGGATGAGGGCTTCGTAGCCGACGACTGCGCCGCTGTCCAGATTCACGATCGGCTGGAACCACGGAACGAATTGGCCGCTGCGTAGTCCGTTGCGAACGCCCTCCTCGACGACCAGGCGGCGTTGCGCTTCCTCTGCCAACTTGACCTGGGCGAACTCGTAGCGGTCGCGACCTCCCTGCTTGGCGTGGCGCATTGCCAACGAAGCGTCGCGCAGCAGGTCGGCGGCGCTGACTCCGGCGCGACCCGTCGCGATGCCGATACTGACGGTGGGTTGCAGTTCATGGTTCGCCATCGCGATGACGCCCTTGGCGGTGGTTCGGATCGCCTCGGCCACGATGGCGGCATCCGCACCGCTGGTCAGGTCCGGGACGAGCACCAGGAATTCGTCTCCGGAGCCTCGCGCCAGCAGACTCGGCTCAGTGATGAAGGCTCCGATCCGAGCCGCGATGGTGGCGATGACGTGATCGCCGCCAGAGTGCGTGAGGGCCTCGTTCACTGCCCTGAGAGAGTCGATGCCCACACAGAGCACTCCGACCTCACTCTTGCCAGGCAACGAAAGGAGCCGATCGAGGTAGGCCACCGCCACCTGCCGCGAGGCCAAACCGGTCAGCAGATCGTGGTCCATGGCGTGCGCTAGCCGATCGCGGGTGGCGACTTCGTCCTGAATATCGCGCAAAGCCACGACCTGCGAAGTACCGGCCCGGTCGCTGGCGATGTGAATGCCGGCCTGCATCCACCGGTACGAGCCATCGGCGCATTTGACCCGGAACTCGCCCGCCGCTGGTCGCCCGGATACCGCGTCCCGCCTGCTCGACATTGCCCTGTCCTGATCATCTGGATGGACGAACTGGGCCATAGTGCCGGCGAGGATCTGTTCCGGTGACCATCCGAGCACCGAGCGGACCGATTCGGAGGCCCAGATTACTGAGCCCTGGGCGCCGATCTGCAGGATCACGTCGGAGGCATTCTCGGCCAGCAGGTGGTAGTGACGCTCGCTCTCGGCTAGGGCCTGACGTGCCAGCACCTCGTCGTGGACGTCACGCAGCCCGGCCGCTACTCCCTCGATGGAGCCGTCTGCAGCAAGAATGAGTTCGGGTTTGATGGACATCCAGCGCTCGTGTCCGTCCACGGTCAGCAGCCGCAGTTCAAACGAACCCACGGCTTGG
The DNA here is from genome assembly GCA_037133175.1 of Actinomycetes bacterium. Taxonomy (GTDB): domain Bacteria; phylum Actinomycetota; class Actinomycetes; order S36-B12; family UBA10799; genus ELA509. The sequence goes on along the minus strand of JBAXOQ010000234.1, from coordinate 4,553 downwards.
CCCCGCAGCATCCGGGCGAGGCCTTCCGCGGCCGCGGTCAAGTCGTTCGGGTGGACGACTTTCGGCGGCAAGCTCCCGATCAGGTCCTCCGGACGCCACCCCAGCACTCGCTCGACCGAGGACGAGATCCAGGTAATGGCGCCCGCGTGGTCGCGCTGCCAGACGATGTCGGAGGCGTTCTCAGCCAGAATCCGATACTTCCGCTCGCTGGCCACGAGTTGGTCGTGGGCCGACGCTCTTTCAAGTGCGAGCAAAGTGCTGTCGGTGATGTCCAGCACGGTACCGAGCATTCGCTTCGGCGTGCCAGCGGCGGAGCGAACGATTATTCCCTGCTCCCGGACATAGCGCATGGTGCCATCTGGGCGGATCACTCGGTGCCGCAAGTCGTAGCGTTCGACTCCCAGTAATGCCAGTTCGAGCCGCCGCGAAAGCTCGTCCCGGTCGTCGGGGTGGACGCGCTCCAAGAAACCCTCGTAGGTTGCCGGAAACTCTTGTGGCTTCAGGCCGAAGATCCGAAACACCTCGTCGGACCACCACAAGGAACCGGTGATGATGTCCCAATCCCAGGCGCCGCTGCGGCTGCTGCGCTCGGCCTGGGCAAGTCTGCCCTGATCGACCCAGGCGACGTCGGCCGGTAGCCCTCGATCGACAGTGCGAGCGAATACCGTCATCCAGCCATCGGGCCGTACCCCGGCTTCGTCGGCTACTGGCAACTGGGAGACGGTCCACCAGCGTGGTCTGCCATTAGCGGCGTTGATTCGCACCTGGGTGTACGAGGATGTCGCGGCCGAAGAACTCTCGGCTAAATCCCGATCGAGGCGATCTCGGTCGTCCGGGTGGATGATCGTCCGCCAGGAGTCTGGCTCATCACTCGCGACAACTGCCATCAGCAATTGCCAGGCAGGATTCGTGTACAGAGTCTCACCGTTCGCGGAGGCGAACCGGATTGCGGCGGGCTGCGACTCCGCCAGTGCTCTGGCAAATGAATCCACGAATACCCCGTTCCTAGGTGCAGCGATGCGGCCAGACGGATTCGGTCAGTGCATCGTACCCTCGGCGGGGGCAATCCCGATTGTTTGCTGTGCTGACTGGGTGGGCGCGGGTGGTTCCCGCTCGTCCGCGACAGGTTTCGATCCCCGATCGGGTCGATGAAATGTCCTGATGAGTGCAGGAATAGTCCGGTTTGGGCGTTTTCGAACGTGACCTATGGCTCGGCTTGGGCCCGGTGCGGAGGCATCTGCCTGGGTACCATGAAGTCAGTACGAATCCAAAAGCGATGTTGGGCCCAGGGGCTGATTCCCCAAGTTCGGGCAGCTGGCGAGTCGTTCGAGTGACCAGAACTCGTAGACGGCAATGACCCTCGACATCCACCGAAGCGGTAGATCACTCGGAGTTTGACGTCCCGATACCTCGTGGCGTCGAGAGTCAGGTCGGCCGCATGATCGAGGAGCCCTTTTGATCGGCACCACGAACCGAAAGTCCACCTTTGCCTCCATCGCAGTGACCGGCGCTGCCGCAGTCGTTTCTGCTGCACTGCTCGCCGGAACGGCTACTTCGGCTCAAGCAGCACCGACCTCAGGCACTACCCAAGTCGGCTCTGTGCAGGCCAAGCAGGCCGCAGCGAAGGCTCTGACTCGGCAGTTGTCTGCCTACCCTCTGACGGTCACCGCCGTGAGTCGTTTCCGACTCAGCCCCAAGCAGGTCAAGGAAGTCGCGGCTGCCCGACACCTGGCCAACTCCGGCACGGCGAAGATGATCCGAAACCGCGAGAGCGGCGGCAACTACGCCATCAATACCGGCAATGGCTACTACGGCGCCTACCAGTTCGATCGCAGCACTTGGTTGTCCAACGGTGGCGGCCAGTTCGCCCGCACCCCTGACAAGGCGCCGAAGTGGGCGCAGGATTACATCGTCTACCGCACCCACAAGGCGCGAGGCTGGAGTCCCTGGGCCATGTAGGGTCCACGGCCCCGATTCAACGGCACTAACGCGAGCCCCTAGGAGTGATCCTGGGGGCTCGCGCTATGGGCTAGGGCATCGGCGGGTTTCGGCGCCAACGGGATGTAGACCGTGAATGTCGCCCCGCCACCGGGCGTCGGGGTCAGGTGGACCGTTCCGCCATGCGCGGCGACGATGGCTGACACGATGGACAGGCCGAGCCCGGCGCCCCCAGCGTCTCGACCGCGCGAGGCGTCGGCTCGTGTGAAGCGCTCGAACACCTCGCTGGTCAGCGCGCTGGGTATGCCCGGACCGCAGTCCGAAACGATGATCTGGGCGCAGTCGCCCCGATCGACCGGTGAGCTCTGGCGGGCTAGGGACATTGTCACCGGAGTGCCGGGTGGGGTGTGGACGCAGGCGTTGCGGGCCAGATTGACCACCACCTGCCGAAGCGCATCCTCGTCGCCGGTCACCCAGACACCGGGCTGCGCCGACACTGTCACGACGTGGTCCGGGTGGGCGGCCTGGATGTCCAGCCCGACATCGACCAGGATGGGCTCCAGATCCATCGGGTCGGTACGCAGTGGGCGCTGCTGGTCGAGTCTGGCCAGCAATAGCAGGTCGTCGACCAGCACACTCATTCGCTGAGATTCGGACTCGATTCGGCGCATCAGCGTGGCGAGGTCTTCGGGGCTTGCGTTCGCGCCACGGTGGAACATCTCGGCGTATCCGCGGATGGAGGTCAGCGGGGTGCGCAGTTCGTGTGAGGCGTCACCGACGAACCGCCGCAGCCGCGCTTCCGAGGCCTCCTTCGCGGCGAACGCCTCCTCGATCCGTGCCAGCATCGTGTTGAGGGCATTGCCGAGCCGTCCGACCTCGGTGCCGCCCGAGCCGGCATCGACGCGGTGACTCAAATCCCCGTCGGCGATCTGTGCGGCCGTTTGGCTCATTCGCTCCAGCGGCTGCAGCTCAGCTCGGATGGTGATGTAGGTGACGATTCCGAGCATCGCCAGTACCCCGAGCCCGACGGCGATCTCAAGCAGCAGCAACTGGGTCAAAGTGACGTCGATGTCGGTGAGTGGAATAGCCACCGCGATCACGGCATTGCCTACCGGTTGCATGTAGACCCGGTAGGAGCTGACATCACCGCTCCCGCCAACGGTGAGAAACCCGCCACCGGTGTTCGCCAGGTCGACCACCTGTGCGGCGCTGATGTCCGGACGGGAGGTGATGGTCGTGGACTTCGGGGCGAGGTCACTGCCGGGTCCTGCCGCGAATCCCGATTGCAGTTCGGTGTCCAGCGTTCCAGTCCGGGTGAAGACCGCCGCGTATGTTCCGGCCGGGAACGGTTCGAAGCGCCCGGGCGGGTGCGAATTGGAGTCCCGGCCACCGGTCAGGCGGGAGCTGAGGCCTTCCACGCCGTTGACCAGCTGCTGATCGATGCGCTGCGTCAGGTAGCTGGACAGCTGCTTGTTGATGACCAGACCGGACACCACCAGGCCGGCCATCGCCAGGACCAGCAAGGTGATCACCAGGCGGGCACGAAGCGAGATGCGCTGACGGGTCTTCATGGGTTCAGCCCCACATCAGGTTCGCGGGGTGCGCAGCACATAGCCGACGCCGCGGACGGTATGGATCAAATGCGGCTCGACATAGTCGATCTTGCGCCGCAGGTAGCTGATGTAGGTCTCGAGGATGCTTGCGTCGCCGGCGAAGTCGTAGCTCCAGACGTGGTCGAGCAGGCGTGCCCTGGTCAGCACCGTGCGCGCGTTCGTCATCAGATAGTGCAACAGGCGGAATTCGGTCGCGGTCAGCTCGATCAGCTCGCCCGAGCGATACACCTCGTGGCTGTCCTCGTCCAGCTCAAGGTCGGCGAAAACGACCCGATGCGAATCTGCCGCGGCCAGACCCTGACGGCGCAGCGCGACCTGAACCCGGGCCACGAGTTCAGACACGGCGAAGGGCTTGGTGATGTAGTCGTCTCCGCCGATGGTGAGCCCGTGGACCTTGTCCTCGGTGGAGTCTCGAGCGGTCAGGAACAGAACCGGTATGCGTCGGCGGTCCCGCTGCAGCCGGGACGCGACTTCGAAGCCGTCGATGTCGGGCAGCATGACGTCCAGGATGATCAGATCGGGTCGAGCTGTCTCGACCAGGCTCAGCGCCTCGCGGCCCGAGCCGGCAGTGCTCACGTCGTAGCCCTCGTAGCGCAAAGCCATCGACACGAGTTCGGTGATGGGCGGCTCGTCGTCGACGACCAGAACACGGGATGCGGACATGACAGACAGTCTGCCCGTTGTTACTGGGAACTTGCTGGGAATTCTCTGGGAGTCCTACTGGTGTGTCGGCGGCTCGTGAGGCTGGTCGACGGGGAAACGGACCAGTGCGGCGATCTCTTCAGCGTCGGCCAGACCGATCGGCAGACCGTAGATCCCCGCTCCACTGATGTCGCTGGGCAGGGAGTCCAGCAGTTGCCGTCCGACTTGCCGTCCGACGTCCAGCAGCGAAGGGCTGGACCGAAGGTCGATGGGGTTGCCTTGTCCGCAGGAGATCACCACGACGGGGATGGTGGCGGCGACCTGGGCCAAGTCGTGGGCGGCTTGGCCTCGCACGAGGTG
>JBAXOQ010000233.1:0-7354 GCA_037133175.1 Actinomycetes bacterium | reverse complement strand
GGGTTCGAGCTGTTGCGCGGCGAGTTGTTTCTAGTTGTCGGACACATGTTCTAGTGTGTGTCTTGTGAATCTGGCGCAGTGGGCTGAATCGGTGGGGGTGTCGCGGTTTACTGCGTACCGCTGGTTTCGGGAGGGGACGTTGCCGGTGCCAGCTCGCAAGGTGGGGCGGCTGATTTTGGTTGAGACGGCCGCACCGCGACTCGCCCCGGATCGGGTGGCGGTTTACGCGCGGGTGTCCTCCCACGATCAGCGAGCCGACCTTGATAGGCAGGTGTCTCGGTTAACGTCGGCTGTCACAGCGATGGGTTTAGCTGTCGCGGAGGTTGTTACCGAAGTGGGCTCGGGGATGAATGGGCATCGCCGGAAGCTGCGCCGCCTGCTGGCTGACCCTGCCACGTCGGTGATCGTGGTCGAGCATCGCGATCGGCTCGCGCGGTTCGGCACTGAGCACCTGGAGGCCGCGCTGTCGGCTTCGGGACGACGCTTGATAGTGGTTGACGAAGGAGAAGTTGAAGATGACCTTGTTCGGGATCTGATTGAGGTCATGACGTCGATGTGTGCTCGCCTTTACGGTCGACGTGGGGCCCGGAACAGGGCTTTGCGTGCGCTCACATGCGCCAAGAGTGAGCCAGCGGCATGAACACGGTGACGCAGGCGTACCGATTCGCGCTCGATCCGACACCGGCGCAGATTCGTGACCTTCGATCGCACGCGGGCGCAGCCAGGTTCGCGTTCAATCACATGCTTGCGCTGGTGAAATCGCAGATGGATCAGCGGGGAGCGGAACGCAGCTACGGAATCGGTGAAGCGGACCTGAGCCCGGCGGTCGGCTGGTCGTTGTACGCATTGCGTCGGGAATGGAACTCGCGCAAGGGCGCCGTCGCGCCGTGGTGGTCGGAAAACAGCAAGGAGGCGTATAGCTCCGGTTTGCTGGCCCTGTCGCAGGCTCTGGGGAACTGGTCAGACTCACGTCGGGGAAAAAGGGCAGGTAAGCCGGTGGGATTCCCCCGGTTCAAACGGCGGGGAATTGTGTGCGGTTTCCGTTTCACGACCGGCGCTATTCGGGTCGAGCCGGACCGTCACCATGTGACGTTGCCGAGGCTGGGCCGCATTCACGTCACCGAATCCACCCGCAAACTGTCCCGGCGTATCGAGGCCGGAACTGCCCGGCTGCTGGCCGCGACGGTGACGTGTGATTCCCGTGGGCGCTGGTTCGTCGCGTTCACTGTCGAGATCCAACGTGCTGTTGGACGTGCCAGCATTCCTACGCATAAGCCGACTGGCCTGCACAGTGTTGTCGGCATCGATCTGGGCGTCAAGGACTTGATCGTTGCGGCAACCCCGGACGGGGAAGAGGTGCTGCGGGTGGCTGCGCCGCGCTCGCTGAACCGTTCCCAGAAACGGCTGCGGGGTTTGCAGCGGGCCGCGAGCCGCAAGCAAGGACCATGGGCATCTGACCCGTGTGAGCCAAAGGGCGGTCACCGCCAGCTAGCGTCGAAGCGGTGGGAGCGCGCCCAGGCCCGCATCGCGAACGCTCATCAACGGGTAGCGGACGTCCGGGCCGATGTGATCCACAAGACGACGGCCCAATTAGCGCACATCGCTGATGTTGTTGTCGTTGAGGATCTCAACATTGCCGGTATGTCTCGGCGCAAACCCGGTGCGGGTAAAGGCGGTCGCGGACTCAACCGCGCTATAGCCGACGCAGCCTTGGCAACGGTACGGCGCCAACTGGAATACAAAACCGGCTGGTACGGAAGTGGACTTGAAGTAGTCGACCGCTGGTATCCCAGCTCGAAAACGTGTTCAGGCTGTCAGGCAGTGAAAGCCAAACTGCCCCTAGCTGAACGCACTTATGAATGCGGACACTGCGGAATCGTGATCGATCGTGATCTCAACGCAGCAATCAACATCGCCCGGGCCGGTGAGCAGCAGTTGCTGCAACAGGCCTCGACCGGGAGTGCCCCGGTCGCTGGACGTCGAGGCAACCAGAAGACCGGCACTGCGCAAGCAGTAGCGGCAGGAGCCAACGAAACGTCAAGCCCGCACCAGCAACCGTTGGTTAAGACGGGCAGCGCCCCAGCGCAAGCCGGGGCTGCAGCATGAGTCGTGCAACTACTGACAACTCAACTGCAACGGTGGCCACCAGTTGCGCCAACTCGTGTAGCTCCGCGGTCACCGCCGGGCTCTCGGTAGACGTGACTGCTTCTGATTCTTCCACTGTCGCTACCTGCGCTTGTATCGGTTACCCAGGTAGTCGTCTACCCATTTCCTGGTCGATTTCCATTGGCCATCCGGGCTCTGGTCGGCTTGCAGCGCGCCGCGGATTGCAGCTGCCCTCAAAGCAGTCGCATTGATGTCTTTGTTCGCGAGTGCGGCCAAGGGCACCAGTCGATTTGGTCCTGCGACTGCCGGGATGACGAAGCGATGCAGATTGTCGATAATCGCCTTTGCAAGCAGTTCGCCGAGCGAACCTGGACTCCCCGCGTCAGCTTTCCGCAGTGCATTGAGGTATCTGGCACGTTGCCGTTTGTAGATAATCACAGGTGGGTAGCCGAGGCGGACAAGGATCAGGTTGACCAGGAGTCTCCCTGTTCGACCGTTGCCGTCGAGGAATGGATGTATTTGCTCGAATCGGCAGTGCAGGTTGGCTAGTTGTTCCGGGAACTGAGTAGTGCGGGGTTCAAGCGCATTTGCTTGAGCGATCCAGTCAGCCACGTTTGGCTGGATTAGTGGCCAGCTTGGAGGAGTCATGCCGCCTGGGAACGGGTGAATGTCGTGGCGACGAAAATTCCCAGGAGATTCCTCGGGTGGGGCGTCCGGATGCGGAGCGACATCCCAGACCGGCGTCATGGCTGTGTGGTGAACGTGACGGATTTCGCTCAACGTGATCAGTTCGCGGTCGGTATCTTCGGCTGGTTCGATCGCCTGCCCGTACACCCACTCAGCTGCATCGGCGTAGCCCTTCACCTCCATGTACTCGCGCAGTTCCTTGTTTCCGACCGCGCGGCCTTGCTCCAAGAGTGCTGCGACCTGCTTGAGGACCAGAGTGTTACCTTCGAGCGCGGTCGAATGGTGGGCCTCCTCGAACCAAATCCCACGCCAGACATCGGACGCTTCTTTGGTGCTAGGTAAACCGCCAAGGCGACCCCACAACTCCGACACTTCGGCGTCCAGCCGTGCGGCTACGGCGGACCGAGATGGGCGTCCACGTCCAGCCACGTTGCCTCCCTGAAACTGTGAGAAGACCCTTCAGGGCCGGGAGCGTACACTCTCGCCGCAAAAGTGTGCGCCATGGCGAGTATTAATCCACAGAATACTTTTGGCGGCCCGGACTGCCGCGGGCACGCCTAATCACAACAGTGATGGACGTCTAGATGATGAGGCTCAGTAAACGCTGCTCGCCCAGCGAGTCGGACGGGATTTCATGCCAAACAAGATAGGGACGTGTCCCCATGCTCAGTGTTCGGAGGGGGATAGGGACACCCATTCGCGGGATGCATCCCGTTTTCACGGGTTTGCATGACCTGGACACAACTCGCTGCCCTCGTGCGTGGCCTGATCTGTCAGGCTGTTTGGCGCAATTCGGTGGCCGTGCCGGTGATGTCTATGTGGAACTCGATTCCCAGCCCCGCAGTGAGGCGCTCGAGAGTTGTGAAAGTGGGCTCGTGGTCGCCCGCTTCGATTCGGGCGATCGCTGGTTGTTGGAGTCCCAACTGTCGAGCCAGCGCCGACTGGGAGAGGCCGTTGTCGGTCCGGTACTTGAGAACGAGCATGGCGACGCCATGCGCTACCGATGTTCGGTTGTTCTCAGCCCGGACCTGCGCGTCGGCCAGATCCTCGGCGCGTACCTCGCTCGCATTGCGCAGATCGGATAGTTTCGTCATCTCAATCCTCCTCCAGTTCGGCAAGCCTTGCCAAGGCATGTCTCGCTGCTTGGTCGAATCTTCGCTTGTCATGCTGGGCCTCCGGTCCGACCGCAGCAATGACGAACACGCTGCCCACCCGTTGGTAGATGGCACGCCAGGGGCTGCGGCCTGCCCTCGGGCGAAGTTCACGCAGACCAGGGAATCCCCTTACTGCGCTTGTGTGCGGGAACCCCAATTGCGGCCCGAAGGCTTCCAGTTTCTCCACTGCGTGTATTAGCGCGGTGTATTAGCGCGTTCCGTTCGGAGGCTGGGAGACCAAGCCGCTCCTGTGCCGCTTCATCGATCCACAGCACAGTCCACACGGGATGACAATAACATAGATGTTATCGGAATGACAGGGGAGCCGAACGGGACGTTTCGATGACCCGCTCGCTTCGGCCCGTGGTCACGCAGCAGAACTGTCACCAGTCTGACAAAGATCAACAAGGTGCCCGGAGGGGGAATTGGACACGGAAATCATGCACCGGTGCACTTTCGGCCAAAGATCTGGAGTACGGAGTGAAATCCCCGCTCACCACCCCCGGCGCGAGACAGTGACAGGGGCGATGTGGAATGTCTATGGTTATGTTCATTGATATGTTCATGCTTCTGCGCATACTCGCACATGTTAGGAATCCACGAACGAAGGGGTGAAGGATCGATGACCGCAGTAGCTGACAAACTCGATGCCATCAAGAGTCACGCCGGGGTCCGGGGACGAGAGATCGCCCAGCTTTTGGACACAACCCCCCAGACCGTCTCCCGTTGGCAGCAAGGAAGGGTGGAGCCGCAACCGGCCAAGCTCCAGCAGCTGCTCGTTCTCGAATGGATCACGGACCAACTTTCTGAGTTCTACGAGCCAGACGAGGCACGATTGTGGTTGTTCAGCCCGCACCGGCTCCTTAAGGGCGCGCGCCCAGCGGATCGGATTCAAGAGAATGCAACCGATGAAGTCCTGGCGCTCATCGACCAGCTGCGCGACGGAGCATTCGTCTAGCCATGGCAATTCGATACGATCCCGAACTCCTGGATGCGCTCGACTCAGCGGTACGAAAGCCATTCATGGGCACGGCTTGGCGGCACATGTTCAACGATTACCAACCTGCGCGTACCAACCTGCGCGCGAGAACCGCAGCGGAGCTCGTTGGAATCCGCGGAACGTACCAGCGGTCTATACATCTCTTTCTCGCCTGGGCGCATTAGCCGAGGGGCAGCATGCCGCTGATGTGCAAGGTCGGCGAATGAGGGCGCGACGAGTCGTGTTCGAGCTGGCCGTTGCGGTTGACGATGTCGTGGACCTCTCCAGCCTCGCCGCTCTGACAAAGGTCGGCCTGTCCATGGACCAGATCCTGTCCGACGATTTCCATGCGTGCCAACAGGTTGGAGGCGCAGCTGCCTGGCTCGGATTCGGAGGGCTGCTCGTACCTTCTGCTCGCGCCGTATCCGAGAATCTCGTAATCATCGTCGGTGACGGTCCGTACGAACTGACTGTCGTTCGACAAGATGTCATTGACGAAGGCGGGACAGCGCCGGGCCAGCCGTGATTCGAAGACCATTGATTGGCGAGCGCGGCGGGTGATGATGCCTACGGCCACCGAATGTCGGTAACATAACGTTTCAGCAGGTCAGGGGCATATCGATCTTGTGTCCGGAGGGGGACTAGGACACACAATTTTGGCATTGGTGCCAAATAGGCTATTCTCAAGCCGTGCCTGATGAAGAAGAACCGCCTCCGAATTGGCAAACGCTCTTGCTTCCCGCCGGTCTGGGCGCTCAAATGGTGCCGATACCGCCTGCCAGTCTGGAAGCTCATGTCGACCTCGGTGGGACTTTCCCAGTCGATAGAGCCTTCTCGTGGATGCGCAAGCGGCGATTTTGGCTCACGACTGTCCACGACGGTCGCATTTCCCTGCAGGGCGGTTGGGAAGCGCTCGGAAGACCTCGGCAGGTTGCTGTTTTCTCATGGCACATGAACCCCGGTGCGGCGCTGGTGAATGCCGCTTATGGGGATGTGGCCAACTACGAGGTCGTCAAGGTCGGCAAGTCTGGGAACACGGCCCGCGTCTCGTTGCCTGCTGCGGTCTTTCACCGCCTCCAGATTGTCGGCAACGACGAGCAGATATTGATGACGATGTCGGGCATGTTCTTGGTTCTGCTGAACCCTCATTGGTCGCCTGAACTCGCGGAGTGGGACGAGATTGTCGCAGGTAGGGGCTGACCATGCTGGTCAAAGATTACGTACCTCTCGCGATGGGGGCAATGGCAGAGAACACCCGCAAGGGTTGGGCAACGTACGCGCGCCGCATCGTCGAGGTGTGGGGCGAACGCGACATGTCGACGGTGCTGTCGACCGAGATTGAAGCAGAGGCGCGACAAGTTCAGGACAAGGCACTTCGGCGGGCTGTGAGTATCTCGGGCGCAGGTGCCCGCGATGGGTTCATATCTTGCGCGCGGGCCGTGTGGCGGCGTGCTGTCGCTGACGGAGTGTGCGACAGCAATCCCGCATCGAAAGTCAAGAAGCCTGTGCGGCGCGCGCCAGCAGGTCGGCGCGCTTTGAACCCCGAGGAGCTAGGGGTAGTGCAGGGAGTTCTGGCAAACTCCAAAGACCCCGACCTCGCGCTGGTCGTGTTTCGGCTTTGTCTGGAGACGGGTTGCCGACGAAACGAGTTGCTGGGCTTGCGCGTTCGCGACTTGGCGAGATCTGCCTATGGTTGGACCGCCACCCTCGACACTGGGGCCAAACTTGGGTCAAAGCGGAGTCTGCCAATAACTGCGGACCTCGCAGCGGCTCTCTCTCGACTTGGTGAGGAGCGTATCGGTCCAGATTGGCGTAAGCGTCCCGACGAGCGTTTGCTTCGGAACAAGCGCCGCCAGCCAATCACACATCGCTGGCTTGAGGACCAGTCCAAGAAGGTGCGCGCGTTCAATCCGGCGCTGGGTTCAACTACCGAAGTTTTCTTCACTTGGCATGTCTTGCGACACACAGCGGCATCGCTCGTTGAGCGGGCCGGTGGGTTCGCAACGGCGCAGGCGTTCCTTGGGCATAGCCCGACAGGGGGCTCGGCGACGGCAATCACGCTCGCTTACACGAAGCCGTCGACCGAGGAGTTGAGGGCGGTGCACACTCGGATTTGGGACCGCCCCGAGAACTGGTCTCCGGCTGGCGCTGACGACGGATTGCCGTTCTGAACCCGCGCCCACCATCGCCTGCCTACTTGCCTTCGTCGTCCTCGTGTCCGAGTTCGCCGTTCGTGTCGGCAGCGTATCGAGCGGTTTCGTTGTCGGTGGGCGGACAAACCGCCGCCCACCGCACTGGTTGGCCGCTCTCAACAACTGCCGTCAGACCGGGCGGTGCTTCGCGAAGCCTGTCGGGGTCTAGTCTCATTGCCTTCTGCTCCCGCGCTGCCGTCTGCCCTGTCAGAACGCTGCCCGCGTTTGTTCCCTGG
>JBAXOQ010000232.1:0-7440 GCA_037133175.1 Actinomycetes bacterium | reverse complement strand
CACCCTCGTCGAGCGAGCCGGGGCTCCCTGGGCATGCTTGTCCAATCGTCCCCCTACCACGGCCGGCAGCGGTCCGGTCCTAGGCAGTTGATTGGTCAGCGTCGCGGTGATTTCGCTTTCCATCGTGTCCGGCTGGCACGAGAGCGTCGAGTACGACAGCGAGCGATCCAAGAAGAAGTCCGCTTTGTTTCCCGCCAGGTTGTTGACGACGAGCATCGCGAACGGTCCGTGAGTCCCGTCGACTACGCCGGAGATCGGCCACTGCGCGAGGACGGCTTCGACCATCGGGTCAGTGCTGTAGACCATCAGGTGGCGCTCGCTAGCCGCCTTCGCCATCACCGCGCCCAACGAGGCCGGCGCTGCTGTTGAACTGAGCATCGTCTTCATACCGTCACGAGCGATGGTGACCTGATACTGCTTGCGCGCCTCGTTGTCGGTGGCGAACTGTTCGTAGATGCCGTTCGTCAGGTACGGGACCACTTGCGACTCTGCGAGCTTACGACCGTCGGGCAACAAGATCGGTCCGGTAACACCGACGATGTAAGAAAGGGTCGTCGGGTCCAGGGCGATGGCGCCCTGGAGTTGCTGGCCGGTCTGCCGCTCCCAGCCAGTGATCCACTGTTCGGCGGCGAACGGGAAGTGGGCCGACTGGTTCATTCCTGTCCACTGGACCGAGTCGGCCGAATAGATATTCGCGTAGTCGCTGCCGAGGTCAAGCACTGGCGCTTTGAAATCCTTCAGATCGGTGTTGGCACCGACGTGTTCCATCTTGAGCACGCCGTTGTGGGCGAGCAGGATCCCATAGGTGCCGAGGAAGCCTCCTCCCCCGCGGGCTTCGGCCGGACTTGTGAAGGCCACGAAGTAGCGCTGGTCAGCCTTCGCACCGAGCATCGTGGGCAGGATGTCGGCCGCCTGGGCGACTGCACTGACTTGGCGCTGCAACTCGTTGATCTGATCCACCACCGGCGCGACTTGATCCGCGACCGGCGCGATGACTTTCGTTGCATCGATGCCGGAGACCATCGTGGAAGCACTGGTCATGGCGGCCATCGCGGCATTCATCGGACGCTGGAGTTCGACGATTTCGGGGATGTTGATCTGCCCGCCGGAACCGCGCAGGTCGCCGGTGCGGACGATGCCGTTGGCCACCGCCAGCGGCCTCAGTGCCCCGGATGCCGCCTGATCAACTGCCGAGATCGTCGTCGTGATGGCCCGCACGCTGGGTCCAATCAGAGGCACTCGCTCAGCCAACCACCAGGCGGGCCCAGAGACGGCGGCGTGCGCGATAGAGGTCGAGGACGTGATCGCCGGAACCATCGCCGTGGCCTTGGCCGAATCACCGGCTGCCGCCGCGGCCTGGGCCACGCTGATGTCCGACTTGGCCTGCTTGGTGTACTTGGCCGCCACCACTGCAGTGGCGCCGAGCCAGATCACCACCGGAATACACAAGGCGACGACGGTCAGGGCCGCTATGACAATCCACCGCCACAACGATGGCCGCTGGGCGTCACGGTCACGAGTCACACGCCAATGATACGGGCGCCCGACTTGAGGCGACCGTTAGCTGATCGGAACAGCCAAGACCTGGTCAACAACGCGCGCCCAGCCAGCGACCGCGCCCATGATCAGTTCGGCACTGATGGCATGCATATTGAAACCGACGACGTGCGGATCAGGGATGTCATCGTGACCGAAGGGCATCAGCAAGGCCAACTCATCGATCGGCGCCAGGCCCCGCCCGGCGTCCATCTCGACCACCAACCATCGCAGGCGGGCGAGCGGATCTGCCGGCAACGGTTCGGCCAACGTTTCTGGGTGCTCGCGGTCGGCGATCACGGTGTCACCGGCGGCCTTGCGCTCGGCAATCCCCAAAGCACCGCTGTCCACGACCCACTTGGCCAGACGGGCCGCGCCCCGGGCGGTGAAGCAGCGCGTGTTGATCCCCGGCGCCATCCCGGCGACCGTGGCGCAGTGCCCCCGGTCGGCGGCCAGCACCAGATCCACCCCTGTCAGCAGTTCGGGTGTCACCTGCTGCGAAACGCCAAGGTACTCACCGACCCCCACCATCGCCAGCGAGATGTCACAACTGGTCGCGCCCGCGAAGGCATGGGTCCCGGCACTACCCACTTCGACAACGCCATCGGGGAGCCCCGCCCACTGCGGCTGGCGCGCCAGTACAACCTCCATCGCCGGAGATCGGCAGATGTTCATCGTGCAGACGGTCAGGATCCGAAACGGTGCCGTCACGGCGAAACTGTCAGCCACGGGAAACGACCGGTGCCAGACCGACACTGCGCTCCAGCGCACCGGCCTGACCACAGATCTCCAACCAATTCGCCAACAACTGGTGGCCGTGCTGGGTCAGCACCGACTCTGGATGGAATTGCACTCCCTCGATCGGCATCCGCCGATGGCGTAGCGCCATGATCACTCCGGACGGCGTATGGCCGGTAACCTCAAGATCGTCCGGAACCGTCGACTCTTCGACCGCCAGCGAGTGGTACCGGGTGGCGGTGAACGGATTGGGAAGCCCGGCCAACACCCCCACCTCGAGGTGTTCGACCTGCGATGTCTTGCCATGCAGGAGTTCAGGAGCCCGACTGACGGTCGCCCCGAAGGCCTCAGCTATCGCTTGGTGGCCAAGGCAGACACCAAGAATCGGCACTTGGCCACCGAGTTGATGGATCATCTCGATGCACACACCGGCGTCACCGGGAACCCCTGGACCGGGCGAGAGCAGCACGCCGTCAAAACCGACCCCGTACCGCGCGGTGATCTCATCGTTACGTCGGACCTCGCACTGAGCACCGAGTTGGCCCAGGTACTGGACGAGGTTGAAGACGAAGCTGTCGTAGTTGTCGACAACCAGAATCCTGGCGTTCATCGGCTCACTCCGTCTGCCCGCCGGGCGGGGGGCCTGGTGTCGACATTGACTGACTTCCCGAGTCTACGGTCACATTGTCGATCGGCAGGTGCACCGTCGCCCACGGGAAGACCCACGCAAACAGCACAATCACGATGACCCCCAGCATGACGAGCACTTCGACGGCCTTGAGCACGTTCGGTCCGGGCAGTCTGTGCCACAGCGCGGCGTACATCGTGATCAGAGCTCCAGTTCCGGCGGGGGACCGTCCTTGCGCAACCGCACGTTGGTCAGCACACCCCAGAACGCCCACCGTTGGTACGAAGCCCAACGTGGATTGCATGTCGTCAAAGTGATGATACGGTCCGAACCCAGCACACCGGCGGGAAGCGGTTTGGGATCGACGACCCAAAAAGCGTTCGGCTCGACGATCCGGTCGACCTTCAGTTCATACGTGTACCAAGCTTGCGGCGTTTGTACGTACACCTTGTCACCAGCCTGCAGTTGATCGAAGTTGGCGAAGGGTTCTCCGTTGGTCGCCCGGTGTCCGGCCACCGCGAAATTGCCCACTTCACCCGGCATAGCCGTCTCCGGATAATGCCCAACTCCTTTAGTCAGATTCTCCAGATCGACACCCTGAACAACCGGAAGTTCCCATACGTGGTCTTTCAAACGGGGAATATACATAAGCGCGAAAGCATCCCCCCTTGGAAATGCCGCATTCAAAGGTTTCGACGATGGCGCTGATGGCGCTGATGGCGATTGAATGTATTCCTTGGCCTGCTCGCGCGCGACACTCGTGTTTCCGCTGGCGATGACGTTGGTCCACCACAGTTGGTAGGCCGAGAACAGCAGCAGCACCACGCCGACCGTGACGAACAGTTCACCGATAACCCCGACAGCCTTGGCCAGTCGGTGGCGTTTTCTCACGGCGTTTGCGGTCCCAAGGCCGGTCGCATCATCGGAACCTTCAGCCACGCCGCTAGAGTACGACCAAAGGAGGTGGCTGACCGTGCCGGAGTCCAGTTCACGTAAGAAGCCAAACTACACACCGCCGCCCGTCAAGGGCGAAAAGCGCAAGACCGTGAAAATCGGTTCGCCGCGCTGGATTGCCCCGACAATGGTGGCTTGTTTCGTCATCGGGCTGCTGTGGATTGTTTCTTGGTATATCGCGCCAGACGCGCCGATTCTCGGGGGATTGTCCTATTGGAACGTCGTCATAGGCTTCGGCCTAATCGCGGTTGGATTCGTTATCTCCACCAAGTGGAAGTAAGAATCACCCCCCTTCGGTAAATGTGAGATACCCCACAAACCGTTGTGCCGTAGGCATTCTCGCGCATCAAGGGCGTCGGAGGCTGCGTCGTTAGGTAGCCGCATGCGGCCGTAGAGGCAACGCCGTCAGCGCCGACCGAAGCGGAAGAACGCCGACGTAACTACATCCCTGTAAGTTTTTCCCCACTTGTGTATAAACCTGTGGATAACTCTCGGAACCCCCCACAAACATTGGGCTGTCACCCGGCGATCGCGCCGGGGTGACAGCCCAATTAGATCTTGCTAGATCTTGATCAGATGAGTTCAAGGATGGTCGCGTTCGCCATCCCGCCGCCTTCGCACATGGTCTGCAGGCCGTAACGGATGTTGTTCCGGACCATGTTGTGGATCATCGTGGTAGCCAACCGGGCACCGGAGCATCCGAGCGGGTGCCCAAGGGCGATGGCTCCACCGAGGGGGTTCAGCAGGGCCGGGTCCGCGCCAGTCTCGACCAACCACGCGCCGACCACCGAAGCGAACGCCTCATTGACCTCGAACGTGCCGATATCGGCCAACGTCAGGCCTGAGCGCTCCAGCGCCTTGGCGGTCGCGGCGATCGGTCCAGTCAGCATGATCACCGGATCCGAACCCACCGCTACGGCCGTGTGGACCCGAACCAGGGGCTTCAAACCGAGTTCAGCCGCCCTCTCGCGAGTCGTCACCAATAGGGCAGCCGCCCCGTCGGAAATCTGCGAGGCATTTCCGGCCGTTACCACGCCACCCTCCTTGAACGGAGTCGGCAGGGTTCCGAGCTTCTCGGTGTTGGAGCCCGGCCGGATCCCCTGGTCATCCACGAAATCGCCCACCGCAATGATCTCGTCCCGGAACAGCCCAGCGGCCGTCGCGGCAGCTGCCCGATCGTGTGATGTGACCGCAAGTCCATCAAGGTATTCACGGGTCAGGCCCCACTGCTCGGCGATCATCTCGGCACCGACGCCCTGGTTGAACAGGTGGTTGTTGTAGCGCGCCATCATCTTCGGGCTGAACGGGCCGTCACCTCCGACCATGTTGGATCCCATCGGGATCCGGGACATCGACTCCGAGCCACCTGCGATGATGACATCCGCCAGGCCCGACATCACGGTCGCGGCGGCGAAGCTGAGGGCCTGCTGGCTCGACCCGCACTGACGGTCGATGGTGGTGGCCGGAACAGTCTCCGGGAACCCGGCGGCCAGCACGGCATGGCGGCCCATGTTGAAGCTCTGCTCACCCGTCTGAGTTACACAGCCCCAGTAAACATCGTCGACGATGGCCGGGTCGATGCCAGTGCGCGCGACGATGCCCTCAAGGGCGATGGCCCCCAAATCGGTCGCGTGGATTCCCGACAGCGCACCCTTGACCGGCTTGCCGACTCCAATGGGCGTTCGGACAGCGGCACAGATAACGGCGTCTCGTTGGGTCATGGGGCTTCTCCTCAATTCGGTTGATCAGGTCATCTGACGATCAGACAGGTGGTCAATCAAGTGGAATGCGCGGGTGAATGGTGTGCAGGTGTGTTGCTACCAACGTCGATAGTGCCCCACGGTCCTGCGCTGGCACTGATCGGGGTGGGATCGGTCGGCATGAAGTCGTTGCGCAACTGGGTCGTGCGCACCCCGCCCACCAGTACCAGCGCCACCACGATGGCAAGGCAGCCAACAACCTGGACGAGGACGGCGTTTCGCTTGACTGGATGCGACAGGACCAACGCGACCAAGGCGCCGGTGATCAGGCCGCCCAAATGTGCCCGCCAATCAACGTTTCCACCGGGAATGAAACCGATCAGTAAGTTGATCACCAGCAGCACAACTACCTGCGTCACATCGAACTTCAGCCGCCGACCAGCGACGATCAGAGCTCCCATCAGGCCGAAGATCGCGCCGCTGGCACCGACCGACGGAGACAGCGGGTCAGAGAAGGCGTACGAACAGATGCTGCCGCCCAGAGCAGCCAACAAGTACAAGACTGCGTACCGGAAGTGACCAAGCACCTTCTCCAGCGTTGGTCCCAACATGATCAGGACCACCATGTTGAAGGCGATATGGATGATCCCCGCATGCAAGAAGGCCGCCGTGATCAGCCGATACCACTGATCGTCCAGAGCGATCAACGCCGGAACCATCCCGTATTTGCCGTGCGACAGCGCCGGAACCAGAAAGCCGACCAGGTACACCGCCACGCAGATCGCGACGATCCCGTAAGTCACATAGGGCCGACGCGACGGGTCCAGTGCCCGCGCGGAGGACACCGCAGTGGGCGTGTAGATAGGCGCCGTCTCAGCGGCCTGATGCACACACTCCCGGCATTGGAAGCCGACCGGTGCGGGCACCATGCACTCGTAGCAGATCGGGCGTCCGCACCGGGTGCAACTGATGCGGGTCTGCCGACTCGGATGCGCCGGACACCGCGGTGCCTGGACCATCGGTGGATCGGTACTCATGAACGGACTCCGCTGGTGTTGATCACGTCGACAACCACCCGGCCGGCCACGGCCTCATTGACCGCTCTGGCTAGCCCTCTGACTGTTCGATGTCGATCGAGGAGATGACAACCTCATCGATGGGACGGTCGCCGCGGGCGGTCGGGGTTGATGCGATCGCGTCCACCACGTCGCGGGAAGCCTGGTCGGCGACTTCACCGAAGATCGTGTGCTTGCGGTTCAAGTGCGGCGTCGGCACCACCGTGATGAAGAACTGAGAGCCGTTGGTTCCCGGACCGGCGTTGGCCATGGCCAGCAAGTAGGGGCGGTCAAACTGCAGCTCGGGGTGGAACTCGTCCCCGAACTTGTAGCCCGGTCCCCCGGTGCCGGTGCCAAGCGGATCCCCGCCCTGAATCATGAAACCACTGATCACCCGGTGGAAGACTGTTCCGTCGTACAGTGCTCCCACGCCGTCACGACCGGTCTTCGGATCGTTCCACTGCCCGGTTCCGTCGGCCAGACCGACGAAATTCCGCACCGTTTTGGGTGCGTGATTGGGGAACAGGTTGATGCGGATGTCACCGCGGTTGGTGTGTAAAACCGCCGTCAGAGTCTGAGCCATTCGCCGATCCTGACACGTCGCCTCGACCCGCACCACACCCACCCCACCCCAGAGCGCCGAACCAATCCCCCCTGAGACCTGCCGCCGACAGTTGAGTGGGGAGTTGTCGTCGTTTTGGATCAAGGAAACCCGACGACAACTCCCCACTCAACGAAGGCTGTGTGACGGGACGGAGTGGCGCGGGAAGACACAGTGGAGCCTAGGAGATTCGAACTCCTGACATCTGCCTTGCAAAGGCAGCGCTCT
>JBAXOQ010000231.1:0-7447 GCA_037133175.1 Actinomycetes bacterium | reverse complement strand
CCACATCATTGGGCAGCCCGCTCTTCTTGGCCACGATGCTGGCCGCAACGGCGTCGGTCGGCGCCAGGGCCGCGCCAAGTGCTAGAGCCGCGGCAATCGGCACGGCCGGAATGATCATCCAGCACACCGCACCAATGACCGTCGTCGACAGGACAACCAGCACGAACGCAAGCAGCAGCAGGCTCCGTTTGACCCGCCGAAGATCCACGGCAGAACTGGCCAGTCCGGCGGCGAAGACGAGTGGTGTGAGCACCAGGCTCAGGATCAACTCCGGGTCCAGCAGTTGATCAGAAGTACGGGGAACGACCCAGTCGAGCGCGAATCCGGCCGCGATCAGCGGGATCGCCGCATTGACATCCCAGTACTTGCATACCGATGCGACGACCAGGGCGACAGCGATGATCAGCAGGACATGCGAGCTCATGTCACCCGTTCACTTCAGGTGAATGCTGCTAGAGGCGGGCAGGAGCACACCAGGTTCCGGTCGCCGTAGGCACCGTCAATGCGCCCAACCGGCGCCCAATACTTGGACCGTTGCATTCCGGCACGCGGGTAAGCCGCGACCGTCCTCGGGTAAGGGTGTGGCCACTGCTCGGACAGCAGCGCCGCAGCAGTGTGCGGTGCCCGTCGCAGCGGGGAGTCCTCCAACTCCCACTGCCCGTCGGCGATGATCTCGATCTCAGCGTGGATCGAGATCATCGCCTGGCAGAACCGGTCGATCTCGGCGAAGTCTTCGCTCTCGGTGGGTTCGACCATCAACGTCCCGGCGACCGGGAAGGACATGGTCGGGGCGTGCAACCCGTAGTCGATCAGCCGCTTCGCGACGTCGTCGACCGTCACACCGGTGCGCCGGGTGATTTCGCGAAGATCGAGGATGCACTCATGCGCGACAAGCCCCCGGTTTCCGGTGTACAGAATCGGGTAGCAATCCTTCAACCGTGCCGCGATGTAGTTGGCCGACAGCACCGCGTTCTGGGTTGCGTGCAGCAGTCCCTGCGCACCCATCATCCGAATGTAGGCGTACGGGATCGGCAGTATGCCAGCGCTGCCGTAGGGAGCGCCGGAGATCGTCGGACGGCCGTCGGTTGCCGACTCCGCGGTCAGAAACGGATGGGACGGCAGATAGGGCACCAGATGGGCCTGAACACCAATCGGTCCGACCCCGGGACCGCCGCCGCCATGCGGGATGCAGAAGGTCTTGTGCAGGTTCAAGTGGGACACGTCGGCACCGAAATCCCCCGGCGCAGCAAGTCCGACGAGGGCGTTGAGATTAGCCCCGTCCACGTAGACCTGTCCCCCAGCCTCGTGAACCATTGCGCAGACCTCGCCGATGGTGTCTTCGTACACCCCGAAGGTAGAGGGGTAGGTGAGCATGATCGCGGCGAGTTGATCAGCGTGCTCGTCCACCTTGGAGCGCAGAACAGTCAGATCCACTCCCCCGTCGTCGCGGCACGGGACCACGACGACGCGCATGCCGGCCATAGCGGCACTGGCCGCGTTGGTGCCGTGGGCACTAGAGGGGATCAAGCAGACATTGCGTTCGGCGCCGCCGGTGGCGCGGTGGTATCCCCTGATGGCAAGCAAACCGGCAAACTCGCCCTGCGAACCAGCGTTGGGCTGAACACAGACTCTGTGGTATCCGGTGATGTCCGCCAACCATCCCTCGAGCCTGGCGATCAGTTCGGTGTAGCCCTCGGTGCTCTCAGACGGCGCGAATGGATGGATGTCGGCGAATCCGGGCCAGCTGATTGGTTCCATGGCGGTCGCCGCGTTGAGCTTCATGGTGCAGGAACCCAGGGGAATCATTGAGCGGTCCAGAGCAAGATCGAGGTCCGACAGACGTCGCAACCAGCGCATCATGGCGGTTTCGCTGTGGTACTGATTGAAGCTCGGATGGGTGAGGTAGTCCGTTGTACGCAACAGCGAATCGGGCAGCGCAGCGATCGCCGGCATGGGCGTCCCGTGGAGCGGGTCCACGCCCATGGCCAGAGAAGCGGCCGTCACCAGAGCCTCGACCACGGTCGCGGTGGTTGTCTCGTCTGCGGATACTGAGAAGCGGTTTTCATCAAGCACACGTACGTCGATGCCATGCCGTGAGATGGCGTCGATCACGGTCTGGGCATTTGGGACGCGAAGGGTGATCGTGTCGAAAAACCGCTCGTGCTCCAGCACAGCACCAGCTGCCCGCAGTCCGGCTGCCAGCGCCCGAGCCTGCGCATGGGTGTGCTCGGCGATCTGCCGGAGTCCTTCTGGTCCGTGGAAGGCGGCGTAGAACGCGCTGACTATCGCCAGCAGGACCTGAGATGTGCAGATGTTGCTGGTGGCCTTCTCACGGCGGATGTGTTGCTCGCGCGTCTGCAGTGCCAGTCGATAGGCAGGTTGTCCAGCCGAGTCAGTGCTGACGCCGACGAGGCGGCCTGGGATGGCACGCTCAAGGCCCTTCCTGACCGCCATGAAGGCCGCGTGCGGGCCACCGAACCCAAGCGGAACACCGAATCGCTGAGCCGAACCCACGGCGATGTCGGCACCCCAGCGGCCCGGTTCGTTGAGCATCGTCAAGGCCAGTAGGTCGGTGCAGACGGCCACGACGGCGTCATGCTTCTTCAGCTCAGCCGTGGTCTGAGCCAGCTCCGCTACCAGGCCGGAGGACCCTGGGTACGACAACAGCGCGCCGAAGTAGTCACCGGCCGCTATGACGCGTCCGGCTTCGTCCGTCGGGGCCGAGCCGTCAGCTTCCGCGAACCGCAGCGTACGAATGCGGATGCCGATAGGTTCCGCCCGAGTTTGCAGCACCGCCAACGTCTGCGGGTGCGTGTCGGCGTCGACCAGGAACACCTCAGAGGAGCACTTGCTTACCCGTCGAGCCAGCGCCATGGCTTCAGCAGCTGCGGTTGGCTCGTCTAACAGCGACGCATTGGCGATCGGCAGTCCCGTCAGGTCTTCGATCATTGTCTGAAACACCAGCAGTGCCTCGAGTCTGCCCTGTGAGATCTCAGGTTGGTACGGGGTGTAAGCGGTGTACCACGCGGGGTTCTCCAGCACGTTGCGACGAATCACCGCGGGAGTGTGGGAGCGGGCGTAGCCGAGTCCGACCATCGGAATCCGGGACTCGTTGCAAGCTGCGATCTGGCGCAGCTCAGCGGTGAGGTCTGCTTCGGAAAGCGGAGGGTCAAGCTCAAGTCGTTCGGACAGCCGCAAAGAGGTCGGCACCGCGGCATCGCACAGTTCCTCCAGCGATCGGTAACCCAACGCGGCCAGCATGGTGGCGCGCTCGGTGTCGGTGATCCCGATGTGGCGTGTTTCGTAGCTCGCGTTCAACCGAGTGCTCTTCCCGTTGGCGGTATGTCTACCGAACGGTACTACCGCAGTGTTGTCGCTCATGCCCGCGCTGCTGCTGAGGACAGCGCGCCGGATTACAGGTCAGCCGGTCTTCAGGGCACGCCGGGCCGCGAGATCGTCGTTGAATCCCGCTGGCACGAAGCTTTGGCCATCGGTACGCTCTCCCGGCAGTTCCGCCAGGCGCCCTTCGAGTTCGTGCCAGACCCGACCGACAGCGATGCCGAAGACTCCCTGGCCGCCGCGCAGCAGATCCACGACTTCCTGCTCAGAGGTGCACTCGTAGACGCTGGCTCCGTCACTCATCAAAGTGATCTCGGCAAGGTCCTCAACCCCCCTGTCGTGCAGGTGGTCGATGGCGGCACGGATGTTCTGTAGAGAAACCCCGGTGTCCAGCAGTCGCTTCACGACCTTGAGAACCAGAATGTCGCGGAAGCTGTACAAGCGCTGAGAACCGGAACCTTTGGCGGTGCGGATGCTCGGCTCAATGAGTCCTGTTCGGGCCCAGTAGTCGAGCTGTCGGTAAGTGATCCCGGCGGCGTTGCATGCAACCGGACCACGGTATCCGACGTCTGGTTGCAGCGTGTCTGCGGAGGTTTCGAAAAGTGCCTCTTGCTGATGCCGCGCCTTGACGTGGGATTCAGCTCCGGTGGCCTCGCTCACATGATCCTCCAGGTGTGTCCCGCTGTCGTCATTCCGCACGCTAGGGATCAGAAATCGCCGCGTCAAGCCAAGCAGGCGCGACGCGCCGGTTAAGTCTCAACCCTGGTAACTCTAAAGCTAAACTAGAGGGTAGCACTTGGGATGATTTGGCATTGTTGTCCCATGATTCCCTTGGATTGAGCGATCGTCGGCTGTGCAAGCAGATCGCCAGCCTAGCTCGGTGTTTCCTCGCCGCCACTGAAATCGTCAGGCGATATCGAGTCAAGGAACTCCCGAAACGCTTCGACCTCGTCTTCTTCGTCCGCCGGCGCGTCGACGCCCGCGACAGCGAATACTTCGTCGGCGACTTTGGTGACCGCTCCCGTTCGCAGCGCCAGCGCAATGGCATCCGAGGGCCGCGCGCTGAGAACGCTGCCGTCGTCGAACACCAATTCAGCGTAGAAAACACCGTCCTCAAGCGCCACGATGTGGACCGCCTGCAACGATTTGTTGAAGTGCTCGAGTAGATCGCGGATCAGATCATGGGTTAGCGGTCTGGGAGGTTCGATCCCCTGCTGCGCGAACGCGATGGCGGTGGCTTCCACCGCACCAATCCAGATCGGCAGATAGCGCGCTCCGGCCACCTCGCGAAGCAGCAGCACGGGTTGATTCGCGGGCATCTCGACCCGAACACCGATCACATCTACATCGATCACCCCAACAGGATACGCGGTTTCTCGCGGATGTTAACCGCCTAAATCGGTGTGAATACGGATCGCGCGGAGGTTCAGCGCGAACCGTTCAGACTCGACAAGATCAACTGTGCCTGCAGCTTGAGACTCAGATTGGCGATTTCCTTCGCCTCCGTCGTGAGCTCGAACCGCTCCTGGTTGGTGCGGCAACCCTGTTTTCGTGGCTCCATCAGGCTGTCAATGAGCTCAATCTGTTTCGTCGCAGCTACCACAGCCGGCCGAAGGTGTCGTGGGTCGAGTCCATGGCCTTGCAGAGCCGACACGATTCGGCCAATCGTCACTGCATCCGGTCCGAACGAGTCGGAGTCTTCGAGTCGGAAAATGACGCCCATCTTCTCGAGTTCGATGATGTCTCGCACCTCTAACCCCGTCTGGCGGCCGAGTTCGTGAATCGAGATCTCTGCCGCGGGCTGCGCGGCGCTGACGCGAGGAGGAATGGAAGGAACGAGGGAGATGTTCGGAGGCGCGCTTGGAGTTGGCTGATCCGGGCGCTGGTCGGTGAGGTCGACCAGCGCGCCGTCCGCTTCGGATTTCTCGAGATTCTCTCGTATCACGCGCAACGGCAGGAAGTGGTCGCGCTGCATGCGCAGGGTGTACCTCAAGCGATCCACGTCGATCGAGGAGAACTTGCGGTAGCCGGTTGGGGTCCGAGCAGGCACCACCAATCCCTCTGATTCCAGAAACCGAATCTTCGAGATGGTGATGTCAAGGTCGGGGAACTCCTGTTGAAGCAATGCCAGCACCGCTCCGATGGTGAGCAGATCCTGGTCCGCTTTCGCCACGTTCACTGTCTACGTCCGCCCATTTGTCTGTGAACCGCCCACCTTTGATCTCGATCCGCTCTTGGCTACGACGCGGTGCCGGTCACGTAGTGGAAGCGGTACTTCCCGATCTGAATCTCGTCACCTTGCTCAAGCTCAACCTGATCTACACGTTCACGGTTAACATACGAGCCGTTTAGGCTTCCGAGGTCGACCAACACCCACGTGTCGCCAACTCGATCGAAGTGCGCGTGCTGACGCGAGACGGTGATGTCGTCGAGGAAGATGTCGGTCTCCGGTGAACGACCGACCGTCATTTGATCCCCAACCAATTCAATCCGGGTTCCGGCAGCCGGACCCCGCACGATCATCAGGACCGCAGTGCCAGGCTCAACCGGCGTCAGGTCCTGCGCAGCGACGGGCGGGTGTGAGCCCGATTCTGTGCTGTTGGTGGTTCCGAACGAGTGGACGGTGCCGGTTACATCCGAGTTTGACGGCGGAAAGTATGGTGCTTCGGATCGCTCCTGGCCCTGAGCGAGCGCCCCGCACTCGGCACAAAACCGGTCACCCGGCTCAAGCGAGTAGCCGCACCTGGCACAAACGATGGTCACGAGTATTCACCCTAGGGTCAGGAGTTGGATCGGTCAATGGACTTGTCCACCATCGCTGGAATGGCCCTACTCGCCAGCAATGAGAGCCTCATAGTCGGCCGCGACAAGTAGCGATTCGAGCGGATTGTCCGAAGCCGGGGTCACTTCCAATAGCCAGCCAGCACCGTAGGGGTCAACGTTGATCGTCTCCGGAGCCGTTTCAACTGCATCGTTGCGAGCGACCACGGTACCGGCAACAGGTGCGAAGACATCTGCCACGCTCTTGGTCGATTCGATCTCGCCGCAGCTGTCGCCAGGGCTCAACACGGTGCCCAACTCCGGCAGCGTGACGAAAACGATGTCACCGAGGGCCGACTGCGCATGGTTTGTGATTCCGAATCGAACAGTGCCAGATTCGGTGATCAACGCCCATTCGTGTTCGCTGGTGTAACGCAGATGCTCAGGGTTCATGGGGTAACCCTAGCGAAGGCTCATGGCGCCCAATCAGCCGTGTCAGGCAGTCTGGTTCGCGGTGCTCGGCTTGGCCCGCAAGATTCGGCGAGCCTGCTCGATGTACAGCACGGCGGACCACCAGTAGAGATAGGTTCCCCACAGGGCGAAGGCCCAGCCGAACACTCGGCACACGGTCGCGACTCCCCCGGTGCCGGCCCCCAGAAGGATCAATGGGAATGCATAGAGCAGGCAGAAGGTCGCGGCCTTGCCGATGAAATGCACCGGCCAGCCGGTCAGGCCCCGTTTCTTCAGCGCGGGCAGGAAACTCGCCAGAAGCAGGTCCCGCAAGACCAGAACTACCACCAACCACCAGGGAATGATGCCGCGCAGCAGCAGGCCTATCAGCGTGGCGAGGATGTAGAGGCGGTCAGCAAGCGGATCGAGGACTTGGCCAACGCGGCTGATTTGGTGAAAATGCCGGGCGATCTTGCCGTCCAGATAGTCCGAGATTCCGGCAAGCACGAGCACGACAATGGCCCAATTATCCGCTTGCGGACCCAGAATGAGCCACAGGAACACCGGCACACCGAGCAGTCGCAAGAAGCTCAGAGCGTTCGGTACTGTCAGAACTCGATCAGTCTGGACGTCGGTCTCCTGCACCTCCATCCTGGGTTCCTACCGCCCGACAGGCGGCTCAGGAGGTCCGTCCCCGCCCGCGCTGGGCCGCGGGGCTGGCGAGGGGGCGGGAGTGCCAAGCGGGGCCGTTGGCGCGGCGACAGGCGGTGCGCTCGGTTGGACCACCGGCGTCGGCGGTTCGGTCGGCGACGGCGCTACCACCGGCTGCGGAACGAAGGGCGGTTGCAAAGTCGGCGGTGTGTAGGCCTCGGCTTGGATCTGGGCTTTGCGTCTGGAC
>JBAXOQ010000230.1:0-7456 GCA_037133175.1 Actinomycetes bacterium | reverse complement strand
CACCGAGCGACTTCACGGCATTCGTGGTCTTGGAGGACACCCCGAAGCTGCATCACGTGATCGTGTGCACCCTGTGTTCGTGCTACCCGCGTCCCATCCTTGGGAACTCGCCCGAGTGGTACCGGACTCCGAACTACCGACGCCGCATTGTGCGCTCGCCTCGGGCGGTTCTGGCCGAGTTCGGCCTCATCATTCCGGAGGATGTCGAGATTCGGGTCGAAGACTCGAATTCGAAGAACAGGTTCATGGTGCTGCCAGTCCGCCCGGCCGGAACGGACGGGTGGAGCGAAGATCAACTCGCCGAGATCGTGACCCGTGACTGCTGCATTGGCGTCGCTCTGCCCAAGCCCGGCGTGACGAGCAACGCTCCCCGGGACGTTCACCCCGCCGTGAATCCAGTACCGACCCACTGAACGCTTCTCAAAGGAGACAAGATGTCCACGGACCAAGACGTAGCGACTGTGACGGTGCCGACTCTTGAGCGGATCGTCGAGCACGGCCAGGTCTGGCCAGCACTGACGGAGAAGTACGGTGTGGCCAACCCAACGCCTCCATGGAAGTCGAGCCTGGACGCAATGTGCGATGCGCTCGACAAAGAAGCAAAAGCACTACCGTTCTTGGAGCGACGCGACGACGAGGACCTTCTCTCCCAGGGAGTCTACGAGTCGTTGCCGTTCCCTGAAAGTCAGCTTGTCTCGCTGGCCCACTCCTTCGTGGCCAGAGACCTGATAGACGAGGAAGCGTTGGCGGGCCGGATGAAGGATGTCCGTGCGCGACTTGAGGACCAGGACGTTTGTTGAGATCGATGACGACGTCCAGGACGGATTTCTGGCGCCAACAGAAACGCCATCCAGATGGCGTACATCGACGACTGTGACACCACCGATGTCACGCCCCCGGTTGCGACTCATCGGTGTCGCCTCGACGGTGCTGGTCCTGAATATCCTGGGATGGGGTCTGTTCGCGGTCGGGCTGGCAGGCTCGGCTTCGTCGGCCGGACTGGTCGGCGTCGGCGTCCTGGCCTTCGTCCTCGGGGTCCGGCACGCTTTTGACGCCGACCACATTGCCACCATCGACGACTGCTCCCGACTTCTGGTGCGACAAGGAAAGCGGCCACTCGGGCTGGGGCTCTTCTTCGCCCTTGGCCATTCGGGTGTGGTCCTGATCCTCGTAATCGTGGTAATCCTGTTCGCCGGTGCGGCCGGTTCAGAATCCATGAGCATGGTGGAATCCTTCGGGGGGATCCTCTCAGCGGTAGTGGCGGCGACGTTTCTGCTGATCGTCGGGGTTCTCAACCTGAAGGTCTTCCGATCCCTCTGGCTGGTCCGGACTCGAGCGGGTGCCGGGACAATCCCCACAGGGGAACTCGACGCCATGCTCAAGGGTCGGGGGGTGGTCAGTCGGATCCTCGGCCGCAGGGTCTCTTCGGTGCTGGTGTCTTCTCCGCAGATGATTCCTATTGGATTCCTTTTCGGGCTGGGTTTGGGAACGGCTTCGGAGGTGGCACTGCTGGGGCTGTCGGCGACATCCGCTGCCACCGGATCGGTGTCCAAGGCGGGACTGCTTGCACTGCCCTTCCTGTTCGCGGCGGGGATGGCTCTCTTCGACACAGCCAACTCACTGATTATGGTGCACATGTACAGTTCCGCGGTCCAAGATCGCCAGCGATTGCGGTTCAACCTGGCGACTACCCTCACCACCGGACTGATCGGGATCGCAGTGGGGCTTGTCTACTTGGCGGGGCTGCTCGTGGACCATGCTGGCATGGAGGTCCTGGCACCCATCGCATCCATCGGAGATCACTTCGAGGTGGTCGGCTACATCATCGTCGCCGCATATCTCGCAGTTTGGCTCACCACGGTCCTCGTCGAGAGGTCCTCCAGACGGGCCAGGGTGACAATGGTGGGCCCGCCGACTGAGGGGCCTTGGCAAGACCAAGGGCGTGCAGTCCCCGACCAAGCAGGGGCGGCTTCAGAAGACGGACTGCAGCCTACGTTGGGTGGCCGGTTCGGGTTGTAGGCGATCCGCCAGTCTTGACACAGGATTTGGGACCCGGCCAGGGGCACCCGCCATGATCTCGGGGTCTGATGTTATCCGTGAAAACGCCATCGCAATTCTCCTCTAGCGTCGGGTCCTGCGGAGTCCATCGTGGCCGCACGTCGTCGTTGGAACTCGCCATTCGACGATCAGGAACGGTGGCCTACTGGCACTCGATCGCTCGACGACGTGCGGTCACATGCCCTGACAACGGTTGAACCGGTTCGGGTCTAGGGCCGACAGGAACTGCTCGAAAACTGGTTGCCCGCTACGTCGAGCGCGCCCGCTAGCGACACCGGGCATCGTCCGTCGATGGCATTGATCCCAAGCGGCGGTCCCCTCGCCTATTGCGCGACGACCATTACGCCGTCAACCGGTGTGTCCTTCGTTGTCGTGAGCGCGTAGGCCCCATCGGGAGTGACGAAGCTTGCCGCCCCCTGACCTGTCCAGCCAGCGCCGCCATAAAACCATGCGTTCCCATTATCCGGCCCCTGGCCAACTGTGATCGGATAGGCCTTGCCGTTGATGGTCAGCGTGCCGGAGAACGCGAAGTTGAGAACGGTGACCGAGCAGGTGACGCCCTTGCCCGCCTGGGTGCACGACGACACCGGTGCCCGCTGAGCGAACCAGGTATAGACCTCTGAACTCATCTGGCGTCCAGCCTTGGCCACGATCGCCTGCGACGCCGGAGTTGTCGTCGTGGTCCACGTGGTGCTCACGCCACCCCAGGTGTTTTGTTGATCCGGCGTGATCGAATAGGAACCGTCCCATGCGTAGCCCACGGACGTCACCCCGTTGCCAGGGAACAGGTAGAAATTGTTGGTTCGCTGAGCGTCCTCCAGCGGCGAAGCCGTGGACGACGGCGTCGAACTCGAGCCAGCGGACGACGACGTCCGCAGGCTGGGGGCAACCGCCGCGTCCTGGGTCGAGCAGGCCGTCAGGGCCGCAGCACCGAGAAGCAGGGTGACAGCTGCCAGATGCGTTCGCATATCACCGATATAGCAACGACTTGACGTCATGTCAACCGAACAGTGCCGAAGTTGCGCCTAACGGGGACGACGAATCTGGCGCCATATCAGGCACTGTCAGCTCGCCGTCACGGTCAGATTGTTGTTGCCGTTGCTGGGCGCGCTCACGGTGTACTTGCCGTCAGGGGTGAGAGCGGGAGTGTAATCCGTGGCCGGGTTCCCGGCAGTCCAGCCTGGACCGCCCCACCACCACTTGTTGGCCATACCGTCGCCGTATTGTCCGATCGTGAATGGATAGGCGGTGCCGTTGATAGTCAGCGTGCCGGTCAGGGCGAAGTTCATCGTCTCCCCGCCGGTGCAATACCCCGAGCTAGTGCAGCCGTAGCCGCTCGCGTTGGCTGTGAACCAGTTCCATACTTGCGAGCTGTCGTGCCTGCCAGCCATGACGTCGATAGTGCACGACGAGGAAGGCGCGCACCCGGTCACATTTCCCCAGGTGCTCTGCTGGTCGGCCGTGATCGAGTAGTTGCCGCTGAAGGCGTATCCGATTGAGGTGACGCCCGAGCCGCTGGCCAGGTTCAGCTTGTTGCTCTGCTGGGTTACGCCCACGTCGGTGGGAGCGGTGCCTGAGGGCGCGGCGGTCGCCGAACCACTCGGTGATGTGGAGGCCGTGGGCGGCGGAACGGATGCGTTCTGCGTGGAGCATCCAGTAGCGGCCAGACCGGCGGCCAATGTGGCAGTCAACATCAGCGCGCGGAGCATCATGAAAACCTCACTTAGAGTCATCGGATGGATACTCTAAGATACCGGACGCCGCATTGAATGCCGTTCGGTGGTTCCATGGCACTCGCCGCGCCGTTTCAGACTGACGTGAGCCGCCCGTTCCGCAGAGCCCGCCGGATGCCGCTGCGGACGCGACCGTTATGGCGACTGTGCAACAGTGTGGCTAGCACCTGACGCAACCTTGCGGAGCACCGATGCCCTCGAACGACCGGACCGTCAAGAGCAGAACCTGGCTGCACGTTCTGTTTGCCGGCCTAGTGATTTGGATCGCAGGCATCGCTGCAACGGCTTTCACCCGAGATCCGGTCTTGATCCCGGGCGTCTTCCTTGTCGGCAGTTTCCTGGTCCCGTTCTCGCTGCTGTTCTGGATCTTCGAGGAGTCCGGTTGGGGCAAGTCGAAGGCCCGATTCCCGACCGTGCTCGACCCTTATCGGTTGCTGCTGGCTTTCGCCACCGGTGGCGCCCTCGGGGTCTGGTGCTCCGCGTTACTGGAGGACCTGCTGATGCGGGTCTACGCGCTGATGTACTACCTCGACGTCGCCGTGGTCGAAGAATCAGTCAAACTCATCCTGGTCTGGCTGCTGGCCCGCAAACTGGGTAGCTACTCCCGGCGCGATGGCATGCTCCTCGGTGGCGCTGTCGGACTGGGTTTCTCGGCTTTCGAGTCCGCCGGGTACGCCTTCAACGGCGCGTACACCGACGGCACGATCAATGTCGTTGCGATCCTGCAGACCCAGGTATCGCGCGGATTGCTGACCCCGGTCGGTCATGGTTTGTGGACGGCCCTGGTCGCTGGGGCCCTGTTCGCGGCGGCACGCAACAATCGGCTGCGGTTGAACTGGAGTGTCGTCGGCTGGCTGTTGGTGGCGATCGGGTTGCACATGTTCTGGGACATGGCCGGGGGGTTCTCCGCCATGCTGGCCGCAGCGCTCACCGGCCAACCGGTCACCAGCAACCTGTTCCTGTCCGCCCGGCTGACGGACCCCTCCCTGCTGGAAGGCGCGTACTACGCGACGTTCGACACGCTCTTGTTATGCGTGGATGCGGCTGTCGGGCTGCTGCTCGGAGTCCGGCAGTGGCGCAAGGCCGATCGCGAACTTGCTGCGGTGCTTGCTGATCGCGCGGCTGTTCGTATAATTGCTCAGTAGTTGATTGATTACTGAGGGTGAAGGAGATTGGAATGTCCCGATACTGGGTGCGGGTTGTCGCGGTGGTGCCCCTGGTGGTGGTCGCGGGGTGCTCGACGCAGAACGCGTCACTGCCACCGTCCGGTTCGCCGTCCGGTTCGCCGTCCGTTTCGTCGTCCGCAGGGTCGGGTTCGGCCAGTGCATCGTCGTCAGGCGTCGGGGTCTCGCAGCAGTCCAATAAGTTCCTCCTGTCGGTCGGGTCCGGAGTCAACACGATCGCCTACTCATTCAGCGGCAACTACTCGATCACGGCCGACCAGGCAAGCACATGGGGCGAAGTGACGGGATGCAGTACCACCTCCGCCACCTGCACGATCGAGGTGAAGGCTGGTCGGCAGGACAGCGCCCCGGTGTGGCAGTGGTTCACCGCGAACGCCAGTGGCTACGGCTGCATCAACTCGAAGCCGTGCAACTCGATCTCGTCGATGAACTTCGCCCTGACCGGCACGCTGACCATCAACGGCCAGCAGTATCCACTGACCCTCGGGCAAAACGGCTCCGCCTCATCTAATAGCTGGTGGTACGGAGGACCCGGCTGGACGTCCGCCAACCCCAGCATGGGGATGTTCAATGGTGTCACTCCGGATGGCAAGTATTCGCTGAACATGACCGGGGACAACGATTACTCCGTGCAGGTGGTCGCGACGTCCTGACCTGCTGTGATGGACCGGTTGTGGGAAGGTCGAAGGCCGCAGGAGGTTTTAGGAGTTCGCGAAGACCTGCATCGTCCAGTCCTTGCTGTTGCTGGCGCCGGTCAACGTGTACTTGTGGTCGGGGGTCTGGACGGGGAACGAGTCGCTCGCCGTGGCGGTGACCCAGCCTGGGCCCCCGTACCACCAACGGTTCGACGTCCCGGACCCGTATTGGCCGAGGGTCAGTGGGTAGGGCTGGCCGTTGATGGTCAGAGTCCCCGTGAACGCGAAGTTCATGGTCGATATGGAACTGCAGGGATTGTCGGACAAGCAGCCGTAACCATTGACGTTGCCGGTGAACCACTGCCACACCGGCAAGCTGTCATGGCGCCCGGCCGTCACTGTCATTTGACACAGTGTTGTCGGGGTGCTGCAGCCGATTACCCCACCCCAGGTCGATTGTTGATCGGAGGCGATCGAGTAGTTGTCGCTGAACGAGTATGTGATCGAGGTGACGCCGATGCCCGCTGCGATGCTCACCTTGTTGCCCTGCGCGCTCGCGCCGACCTCGGACGGTGACGCGGCCACGGTGGGCGACACCGTCGGCGGCAGCGAGGCGTCCTGCGTCGAACAGCCAGTGACCGCGGTGCCCGCAATGACGACTGCGACGAGTAGTGACGGACCAGCGCGCATGAAGACCTCCCGGGAATGTCTGCCGATCCTATCGCTCGGTGCTGCTGGCGCTGTCGGTTTATGCGGGACCTGCACCAGGACCGGCGGAAGCGTCCTATCGGTGCTGTGTGTTGTTGGCGCCGGATGTCGGGGGATCAGCAGGCCCGCGACCTGAGCCAATTCGCGAGTATGCACCTCATCCCAATCGGGTTCTTGGAGCAGTTGCTCAACCACGTAGGGTGCTCGCGCAATCTGATCTGACGACCGCCTACAACTCGGCGGCTGGACGAACCCCGGCCACCACGGTCTCGGGTGACCTCGGTGGTCGAACCCTGACCCCGGGAGTCTACAAATCAGCCTCAAGCATGGGGCTCACCGGCACCGTGAGGCTGGATGCAGCGAACGATCCGGCTGCCGTCTTCATCTTCCAGGCTGGTTCGACGCTGATCACGGCCTCGAACAGTACTGTGCAACTGATTCGTGGGGCGCAACCTTGCAATGTGTTCTGGCAGGTCGGGAGCTCGGCAACCCTCGGCACCAACACGACGTTTGTTGGAACGGTCATGGCCCTGACCTCAGCGACCCTAGTCACGGGTGCGAACGTTTCCGGGCGAATCTTGGCTCGCAACGGTTCAGTCACCCTCGACAGCAACACGGTCACCCGGCCGACGAGCTGCATCACCCCGACGCCGGGTTCACTGCCGCAGTACCCCGTCAACCCCGTGACCAACAACCCCGTGACGCAGCCACTGCCGGGCCACATCAAGTTCCACGGTACGACGACGTTGGTGAAACCGCCAGGGATCACCAACGCTGTGCAACCGCTCAAGGTCTCGGTTATCTGCCGACTCGATCCGAACGTCCGGTCGACTCGCGGAGATTACCGGCTCTGTGTCCTGGTGAAGGGTCCGAACGGCGGTTGGCGGATCAAGACATTCGGTATCCACCACCTGGTCATCACCGTCACCGTCCGCGCGCCTGCCAGGGGCAGCTTTGCGGCCTACCGCTATGCCAAGACGTACCGCTTCAAGTGAGCGCCGCCCTTGGCTGAAGAGACACCACTGTGGGTCATCCCGTCGTCTGGCATCTCTCAATCTGTCGGGGTGCGCACGCAACAGATCGGGAACATGAAAGGCAACACCGAGCCGACGACGAGGGAAAGAGCGTCGTGTTAGCC
>JBAXOQ010000229.1:0-7471 GCA_037133175.1 Actinomycetes bacterium | reverse complement strand
TGTTCAAGGTCGCCGCAGTCAATGCTGTGGGCACCAGCACCTTCAGCCCCGCCAGTGAACCGGTCATACCCGTGGCACCGGTCGCGCCGGTGGCTGCCTCGGTGGCGCAGCACGTCTCAGGTCTGGTTCCGAAGGCGACCGCAGCCAAGGCCAACAAGAAGCTGCGACTACCGGCGAGGACCGATGCAGGTCAGACGATTCAGTGGATCACCTCGAACCCGAAGATCTGCAAAGTCAGGAACGGGAAACTGGTCATGACGGGCAGGAAGGGTACCTGCAAAATCACAGCAGTGGTGGCCAGTAACGGCACCTACGCAGCCCTGAGCACCCAGTACGCGATCCGCTTCAAATAGACCACTCGCGGTCGGCGCGGACGGCAACGTCCGCCCGACCCCGGGTTCCGTTGGGTCGCATCCAACAAGTTGGTTGCACCGGATCGAAGTCCAGGCGCGATTTCTCAAGGCCCTTACTCATGGGCGATGGGGCTCGAGTCCATGGTCGCCACAAGTGTCGCCTGGACGGCACCGATTGTCGCGGTGATGGCAGCTGTGCACCGGGACTGACCGCGGCAGCCCGGATCCCAACAGGCGTGAAATGGATAGCTCGACTGCGTTGCCAAATCCGACTGAGCGATCTAGACACTTTTGGATTTCAGCTCGGACTACGAAGGCGCTGGTGCGGGGGCGTCAGAGCGTTGGCTAGCGACAGCTGCCCACGAACTGCTCGCCGCCTCGCTT
Source organism: Actinomycetes bacterium (assembly GCA_037133175.1). Taxonomy (GTDB): domain Bacteria; phylum Actinomycetota; class Actinomycetes; order S36-B12; family UBA10799; genus ELA509. Next base: position 6,734 of record JBAXOQ010000229.1, on the reverse strand, counting down.
GTCACTATCGGAAGGCCAGACTCTCCGGTTCCCACCTGTGTCCAGACAGTCGTTGACGGATTCGTCTCCAACTGGGAATGACGAGACAAGGGTGGGGCCAAATCAGATCGGCGAAGTGGTCCCAAATCAGATCGGCATTCTCATCCAACTGCGTCTTCGATAGAGACCCAGAGGTCGGCGACCAGATCGAGGTCAACATTTTCGATTTCACTTGCGAAGCCCAAATACGTCGGCGCGATCCAATTGATCATCGCCTCCTCGAATGGCTCCATCACGCCTTGCTGCTGCGGGTGAAGATCTGCAACCCTCCGGGTTGCCGAGGCGAGTATCGCGGCCGACCCGGCGAAGTCACCCAATTGGTTTCGGCATCGATCGATGAGTCTGCCTCCGCAGCAAGAACACCGGCGGTGCTGGGCGTGACAGCGAACTTTGCCGCGTGACGGGCTGTGCCTCGTGATCGGCATGCAACCACCGACCTGTTCCTCGAACGTAGGTGCCAACTCCGGTTGACAATTGCCGGACGGTCGCGACGCCAGTAGTGCGGTCGGGGCAGCGCGACCTTCCTGACAGCATCGGTTTGATAACATCGACCGCGTGGCCTGTGGAGGCACCTCATCTCGCACCATGTCCCGGAAACCCTGACCTTCACACAAGCGTCATTGCGCGCGAGGCGAGCCTCAAGGCGCCACCCCAGTAGTGGTCAGAAGCCCAACAAGGAAATCAGTTGGGCCTGGTACTTCTTTTGGAGCTTGGCAGGAATGTCTGTCCGATCCGACGAAGGGTTTGCGGAGAAGGAGACCGTCGTGGCCTCTGTTCCGGTTGCTTCGCGGCTGATGACTTGCACCCCGCGAACGGTGGGCCAAATGAAGCCATGCTTGATGGAGTACACACGCTCTATTTGATTCAAAGGTGCGTGGCCCAGGGACCGTGCTTCGCCCACATAAAACGCCCACCAAAGTCCCAATGTGGTCGGCATGAACACAGCAGGCAGAGCTGCCGATTCGTCAATTGGAGCCTTGCCACCGGGCGCGATCGGCGTGTCAACGGTAATCAGATACCAACCGGGGATGACTGCCAGGCACTGGTGATCAGGCACTTCCTCGTTCGCGATCTCGAACAACAGTCCGCGGCTGAGATTGTATAGATTCGAGTTGCCTGGTCTGCCGTATGACTGAATGACCCATTTCTTGAAGAGCGAGCTGTCATTGATGTCGCCGAGTAGCTCGTTGGCCCGGATCTGATAGCTCTGCACGAGCTCGGCGTGGCTCTCGATTTGGGCCTTGGACAGATACGGTGCTTCGATCATGGCGGGGACATTCCTCTCGATTCAGCGACTAGCACCGACTCAGCCAAATGCGGCCTGGTCATTGTGCGTATTTGAGGGACCAAATGCTGCGGACCGGCTCGGGTTCAACTCGTTGGGGGAAGGCGACACACAAGGCCCGGACGCGCAGTCTGACTGCCTGTCGGAACCCAAGGAGACGATCATTAAAGACATCTTGGAAGAGTCGTTGGGTTTGAACCAGATCAATACCGCGAATGCTGCTGCCAAATAGCCTTTGCATGCTCCCCGTTACCTTTCTGGTGCCCCGCTGGTGGAGGGCATGGTCGCCTGGGCGCCATTCGTCAATCTCCTCGCCGACACTCATCGGCCATCCTCATCTGGAGACTAGCGAGGTTGGAGTTGTCGACGCAAACCGAGGATACGGCGACTTGGCGGTACCCACACCTTGGTTGCCGGTTTGTTCATCGCGGTTGGGCCACTGCGGTTAGGGGCGGTTGTCGCCCACCTACAGCGAAGAATTCGCTATGGGAGCGCAACCTGTCGATCATCGCTCCGGCGATGACGTCATCAACCTGCTCTGCCGTTCGGCTGGACACAAGGTGTGCGCTGAGTCCAACGGAGCTGATCCTCGCCCAAGCGCATTCAATGACTGAGACTCCCCGTGACAAGTAGCCGCTCGAATAGCTGGACGTCGGCGAGCCAAGGTGCCATGGGCCGAACGTTTTGGGGCTTTGAGTTTCGGACAGAGTTGGTTGCCTCATCGGCTGAATTCCTGCCACAGGGAATGCAGAGGAAGTTGTCATCGCCCGAGGCGCCGGTGCTGAACCTGCAGCAACTGGTATGCGCCTTGGGTGGGAACGGACTTGTGAACCTGGCAGTCACTGCCACCGGTCACGCGGGGTTGATTCTTGTGACCGCGACGGCCGTCCGGTTGGATGCGGCGCCGCAGCATACGCAAGGCGGCGCCGGGCTGATCCCGTTCGTTGGGGTGTCAGTCTTCTTATGACACCGATGCTCGCGAAGCTCCGCCCTTGGTGACCTACCTGGTTGTGCCTGTGTCTGGTCGGTTGCGTTGGGATTTGGTGGCGCTGCTTCGCGGGCCGGTGAGCCGAGGGGTCTGCCGATTTTGTGTCAGCAGATATCGATTTGTTCTTCGAGCAGCTAGGGCGAGGTAGCGGATTCTTCGGTTGACACAGCAAGCCGCAGAACCCGGTGCCTTACCCCGGCCTGACCGGTGCTGCTGCTTGCGGGTGTGGTTGGGAGCAGCTGGAATTGATTGATTGGACGGGCTTCTTGCAGAATAGCTGCCGGACTGGCGTTGCCAGTTGGTGGCGATTCCGTGTTGTGCCTGCGGCAACGTCCACTGCCCGGAGCACCCCAGCGAGTGGAACCGGTTTTCGGGCTTGTCTGTCGTCCGGTAGCCGGGTTGGGCGTTGGCTATCTCCGACGCTTACCGAACCACCAAGACTGATCCATCAAGACTGATATCGTCGCGCTCGATGCCGCCGGCGTGAAAGGCTGGCAATGGGCAACGCTGATCATTCCCGCGCGACCGAAGGCGACGCGCTTTCGCCCCATTGGCGCCTGCGACTGCGCAACTGCAGTAGGGGGGTCCCAGTCGTAGTCGCCGAGAAGACAACTGATGCGAAAGCCGACCCGTTGGCTTTCGTCGACCTTTCGGTCAGAAATCGGCAAGTGAGGCTTCGGGGAGGCCGTTCATGACAACGGATCGCTGAGATCTGTGGATCTGATTGCTGCAACCGAACCGAGCCCACTGTCTGCCAGCGAAAGCCGAAAACGGCGCCATTTTGCCGCGTGTGGCAGCTTCCTTGGCTTCAAGCCAAGGGGCTATATCTTCGGCTGCAGTTGACACAGGCCCGTCTGGATGCTCGACTGCATTTTGATTCTGAGAAACGGGGACTACTAATGAAGCTACACAACAGGGGCAGATTTGCGCGTCGCCGTGTGTGCGCCGCATTTGCTGGATGCGCGACAGTCTTATTGTTGGTGGCTTGCAGTGGTGGTTCCTCGTCCAGCCCACCGACCTCGAGCAATCCAACGTCGAGCGTCCCTTCTTCATCGTCCCCTGCTTCCCCTACTGAATCCCCGGTCCCAGCAGGAGGGTGGAACGGGCTGATTGCCCCACAGTTCTCACTTTCCAACGAAGCGGGGTACACCGCGACGATGACGACGACCTGGAGCGCGCCGTACGTCACGCTCGGTGACCCAGGCAAAATCACGCTCAAGTCTTCGGAGGATCCGAGTTTCAGTCTGACCAACACAACGGTTGGCGCACGCGGACTGGGTCTGGTCGCGGGCAATGAATATGTGACTGCGTCCGTGGGTTGGAAGATCCCCGCCGGACTGATGCGCTACTTCGTGCCAGCAGTCAAACGCGAGTGTGAGAGTCTCCGGGGCTACGTTGACTCATGCGACAGCTCGCAACTATCGCTGGTCGTGGACAGTTCTGCCTCGCCGCCGTGCCCGCCGAACAGCCAATATGGATGTGACGGTCTAACGACGATACCCGGCGACGGTTCTGCGGATTTCAGGCTTCCCACGACGCCATCGATAACAATCGCTCCCAGGAACAGCGGAAAAGTCGCCCTGGGAATCCAGAATGTGCAAATGCCCGAATCGGCGCAAGCTGAACTCGAAGCGCTACTAGCTCATCCCCCTGACTTCGCGTCCCTCGCCAACCTGGGCACTCCGGGACAGAGTTCGACCCAAACCTTGCTCGGCCTGTACGGAACCAACGGAAAGAGCACGCCGTACACCGGGCTCACCTGCGACCAAACCATCGTTGTCAACGCAGCGGACAGCAAGCCAATGACTCGTACCCAGGCATTGGAAATAGCCGGTACTCGCTGCGGCAAGTAGGTGCTCTCCATGACGGTCGCGGGCCCTCCTCCGCGAGGCGACGGACACGGTGCGAAACCGTGTAGTGACTTACTACCCCCGTCGGGTCGTTGAGTGATCGCTGCCACGACAGCAAGTGCCCTCATTATCAGGATGAACTCACACCGCAAAGAGACTGATCATCCAGACTGTTGGACTGCGCTGCGGCAGCCCACCTACGACACTGAACGACGACCTGCGCTTCTGTGACGTCAGCAGCGCGAGCGCTGCTACTTTGGCACGGTGAAGCACGTGATGCCTGTGGTGACAGTGATGATTCTCGCCATGTCCGCCTGCGCAGGGGGCTCCTCCGGTCAGAATCCCTCAACAACACCGGCCGCGCCCAGCGCTACGGTGTCAGCGTCGGCCGCGCCTGCCGGCATACCGGTGCCGCCCGATTGGCCCGCTGACGTGCCGACGGTGAAGGGCGCTCCGCTCGTTGCGGTTATCCCAAGCCAGGCGGGCATGGTCAAAACGATGCTCCTATACGGCACGGACAACCCCACGCCGCTCGTCAGAGAACTCCAAGCCAGGCTGGTCAAGAATGGGTTCGTGAGAATTGCGCCACCCAAAAGTACGTGGATGTCGCCCCCAGAACCAAGCTTCCTCAAGGGGCACGAAGTCGTGGCGGTATATGGGGGCGACGCTCAGGAAGGCGACAAAAACTTCCCATACAGGCAGGTGGTAACAGAGTCGTTGTATACACCCGGCTACTGCATCCCGCAGAATAACCCGATAGTTGCAGTCTGCCCACAGTGATATTCAGTGATGCGCGAGCGCTGCCTGGTGGCTAGCGGTGGTCACTGCAGGGAATCTGCAGGATGTCCACGCGGCGAGCGCGTTGCCGCCCGTCGTCTGCCTGCGGGGCCAGTGACTGGATCGTCTTGAGGGCTTGGATTCCAGCAGTCGTTGCAGCGATGGGCGATAAGTCGTGCCTGGTCGCCGCAGCGATCGACCAAGCCATCACGCTGCGCTCGCCGACCGCAACGATCATTCCCTGCGACAGGGGCAATCCCGTCGGCGCCGCTGCTACCTGCCCGAATGGTCGGTGGCCCTCATCGGAGCACCCACGAACGGATGCGGCGGTCCCGATTAGACGCTCACCCCTGTCTTACCCGAGCATCACGGAGAGTCATTGCTTTGATGCCTCGGCTGGAGGTCTTCACCGTTCACGGGGTCGCGGCGCAGCATGCCCGGGACCTGCTGACCAAGAGCAAACGATCTTCATGAGGCAGTTCGGGGAGGAGAGCCTGCGCACGCACCACCTGAACCGGGGAGCGCAACGCACTCCCGATTCTCAGATCTGCACCGGCGATCGCAGGAGAAAACCGAGTTGACACATACCTGCAGGCCGCGAACTTGATCCGCGGTTCACCCCGCTACCACCCCCACTTCGCCGAGCAGGATCGTCGATGGCGCCTGCCGGTGTCACCACTCGCAACTTTCGGGAGAGGCCGGCGCACCGCGAGAACGTTCAGGAGCCCTACGAAACGAGGCGGAGCCGCAAATCAACCGAATGCAAATCAAGCACTCAACCATCACATCGGACCCTGTGGACCAGAAATGCCCGGTGGGACGCTTGCGGCAGCGACGGAAGGTACCTGGCAACAACATTGTTGGGTCACACTTTTCGCGACAGCGAGACCCGGACCAGGGCGCGGAACGGCGAGCGCACGTTTGGTCGCTACTAGAGCGGAGCGGTCAGCACTCGGTCATTGGCGCGGGCCGGGTTGACGGTCCAGCCGGGCAGGTTCGGGTCTCTTGTGGAGCACCAGATTTCCAGTTCGCCCCATACGAAAGTCAACTGGTCAAGGATAGATGCGGTCCGGTATCGCGGGTTGCTGTCGAACGCGGATGGGTTTGCATCGAGGTAGGCCGCTGCCATCGCGAACGCCTCGTCACTGTTGTAACCGTGGTTTTTGGGGACTTTGGCAAAGAATTGTGCGCACGTCCAATCGGTCGCGTCTTCATACCTGTGGAAGTGTTCTTTCACGTACGTCCGGTACGTCGAGCTCGTGCTCGTATCGGATGACGGCTGGGAAGTCGCTGATGCCGAAGGCGAAGTGTTGGTTGTCGGGGTGTTCGATGCGCTGGATGATTGGCTGCCAGTACCGCACGCGCTGACGACTAATACTGATGCAATTGCATACAGGGTCACCCTCACGCTGACCACTCTACCTATTCTGGGTCGGCGTCGACGCCTCGTTTCGAAATTGCCCCCGACCAAGGACGCTGCGTTTCTGATGGGCGTTTCACTCCTCGTCCCGCATCTGCAGAACGGCGAAATCAACCGTCATACTCGGATCACCGATGACCGTGTCCGGATCCAAACACTCGCGCCCCTGCTGTTTCTCTGCGTCAGAGGCTGGGACTGGTTCCCGTAAGGACATTTCAACGCGGACCCGTGGCACTTTCCGACTGGCGCTGCCTTGACGGGACCAGCACACCTCGCCATTCCCACACTATCAGCGGTGACGCGGGCGCCGCCAGCAGGGCGGCGTGCCCGGGGACCCGCCGGGGCCTCATGCGAACAGTGCGGCGAGGTCAGCGC
>JBAXOQ010000228.1:0-7505 GCA_037133175.1 Actinomycetes bacterium | reverse complement strand
GCAGCCGCCAACGAATCGCCGCGCCCGAACGCTGCGGCAGAGGCACCCACCAACGCCGCACCAAAAGCATCCCCGAGCGCCAGCCCAAGCCCAAACCACACCCACCAGACCCGTTCCACGGCGTCGCTGTACGGCACCGACCTGGCCGTGGTGGACACCATCTGCATCTTCGTGGCGATCATGGCTGGCACCATCTCGGGGCTCAGTACGACCGGTCCGCTGCTGGACGATCGCGGCCGGCTGGCGGTCATCGTCGGCCTGATGGTGTTGTGGCCGACGATGCTGTGGATCAAGCAGACCCGGGATCGGACGATCCTCGGCCAAGGTCTGGAGGAGTACCGCCGGCTGCTGACGGCGTCCGCGTGGGCGATCGTTTTGGCCGCCGCGGTGGCGTTCTTCTTCCGGGTGGACTCGGCGCGAAGCATGTTTTTACTGGATGCCGTCCTGGGCCTGACGTTTCTGCTCATCGGCCGCTGGCTGGTACGCCGGTCAATGGTGCGGGTGATGATGCGCGGAATCCCGCTGAGCAAGGTGTTCGTCGCCGCCCGCGAAGCCCACATGGACTACCTCACCACCGAGCTCGCCGCCGGCGCGGGCCGGTTCAAAATCGTCGGATCGCTCCAGCAGACTCCCGGCAAACGCACCCCCGCCGACGTGGTAGAGCAAGCCCTGGCTTGCGGTGCCGACACCATCGTGGTGGGCGCGTCGATGTCGGACAGCCCACAGTGGACCCGCGAGCTCGGCTGGGCGATGGAGCACACCGACCTGCACCTGCTGCTGAGCCCGAACGTGGTCGAGGTAGCCGGTCCGAGGCTGCAGGTCACCCGGGTCGAGGGCCTGACGCTGGTCTCGGTGGACATGCCGAAGTTCACCGGCGCGAACTGGGTGGCCAAGCGAACCATCGACCTGGTCGGATCGGTGTTACTGCTGATCATCCTGGGAATCCCGATGCTGATCATCGGGCTGACCGTCCGACTGACCAGCCCCGGCCCGGCCCTGTTCAAGCAGCCCCGAGCAGGCCGCGACGGAAAGCCGTTCACCTGCTGGAAGTTCCGGTCGATGGTGAAGGACGCCGACGCGCTACGTCCGGCCCTGCGCGAAGGCCAGGAGCCGGGAGAGGCGACATTCAAGATCGAGGACGACCCGCGGGTGACCACGATCGGGCGGTTCATCCGGCGCTACTCGATCGACGAGCTACCGCAATTGGTCAACGTGCTGCGGGCGGACATGTCGCTGGTCGGGCCGCGGCCGCACTCGTTCGACGACGTCGAACTGTACAACGAGATGGCGACCCGGCGGCTGACCATCAGGCCGGGAATGACCGGACTGTGGCAGGTGTCCGGCCGCTCGGACCTGGACTGGGAACGCAATGTGCTGCTCGACCTGTACTACGTCGAGAACTGGTCCCTGGGCCTGGACATCGCGATCTTCATGAAGACCCTGGTGGCCGTGGCCCGGGGGCAAGGGGCGTACTGAGCACGGGCGCGGTGGCGGTGGCGGAGCAGCGTTCGCAAGGCACCCTGGCAAATCGCGATGGACCGAATCATCGCGGGTCCAATTGTGGAACGTACGGCAGCTAGCTCCCACGATATCTCGGCCCGGTCGATTCTGTGGACCTCCAGGTGCCGTAGACCGAGCCGAAACGGCGCGCCGGGCGGCAGCTTCCGGCCATCGAGTTCAGATCAAGCTCAAGATCCAGTTCTGTCATCTCGAAACCTCCCCGTCCCCCTCGTGATCTGGGTTGATTCTAACGTGGCCGGGGCATGTGGGTAGCCCCTCGATCAAGCAATCAAGATCGATCTGTTCGAGCGTCACGTGCGGAACCCAAGGTCGGTACCACCTCGCCGCCGTATGAAAGGAGCGAAGCCCGGTCCGGCAAGACGTGCGGACTCTGGGTTGATCATGAGCAGGATGACCGGCGGTCGTACCGATGGTACGATTTCAGTATGACCGTGAAGTTCAGTATCAGTCTGCCCGACGAGGATGTCGCCTACTTGGACACCCTGGACGCCCCGAGTCGGTCGGTAGCGGTGCATCAGGCAATCGTGCGAGCGCGTCAGGAATCCCTGGAATCGGACTACACCGAAGCGTTCGCCGAATGGAGCGGCAGTGACGGTGCGACGGCTTGGGAATCGCACAACTCGGACGGAATCGAATGATCCGCCGTGGTTCCATCCACCTGATCGACTTCGAACCAGCACGCGATGGGAGCGAAGCGAACAAGGTCCGACCAGGGGTCATCGTGTCCAACGATTCAGCAAACGCCTCGGCCAGCAGACACGGAAGGGGAGTGATCACGGTCTGCCCAGTCACGAGCAACGTCAACAGGGTCCTGCCATTTCAAGTGCTCCTGCCACTGTCCGAGACAAACGGGCTGGATATCGACTCGAAAGTCCAAGCCGAACAGTTTCGAGCAATCGACGTACGCTACGTCGGGGCCCGAATCGGTGCTCTGTCCCGCGAGCAGCTGGCGGCACTCGATGATGCGCTGCGCCTGCACCTTGGGCTGTGAGGCCTGATCCGGGCAGGTACCGCATGTGCGTGCTCGTGGGTCCGGGGAGCGTCAGCGGATCGGCCTGGACATTGCGGTCTTCATCAAGCTCCAAGTCGGCGCGCCCCGTCGGCAGGAAATCGAAACGGGCTGCGGGCACTAGGGCAACGCGATCCGGATCGCGGCACTGACCGCGCGCATCGTCGCGGCCGACAGTGCGCCGAGGGGCACAGTGAGCTCGTCGCGATACAGCTGAATCAGATCATCGACAACGACGTGCCCGGCCAGCGGATCTGCGGCAGACAGAGCCACGACTGTCGGCACCTTGGCATACCTGGTCGCGGTGGTGATGCGAACCGCGACGACCGTGTCGAGGTTGCGGTTGCGGGAGTCGTTGCTGACCACGAGCCAGGGCTTGGCACCGTGGCCGAGGTCGACGCGGAACACCTGGCCCCGCAACGGCGTCATGCTCACTGATTGGCCTCGGTGCGCGAGGCGTAACGGTCGCGGGCATTCCGACGCTCATCGTTGTGCTCCGCCTCGCCGTAGGTCTGCGCGAGTTCGGCGTACCCCACATCGAGCACTTCCTCGAGCAACGCTTCGACGCCGGCCTGCAACAGCACTCGAAGCGCGGCGGCCTCGGAATTGACCGAATGAACTCCGTGCGCAGCGGCCCAGCGCCTCAGGACCTGGTTCTGGTCGGTGCCAGCTTCGATAAACGGAGCAAGCTGCTGCTGATCGCCCTCTCCGAGGATGAGGCTCAAACGCTTGGTCATGCACCTCATGATACACCCATCTTCGGTGTATCAGCGAGTGCAATTGTCAGTGATACCTGCGGGCGGACCTCGATCTTCTCGCGCCAACCCCCGGTAGGCCGGCTGATGAGAACCGTGCGACCGAAGGCTCACCGGCCGACCGGTCCAGCAGGGCCGACCGGGATGTAGTGATAACCCCTACCCCCGCGCCCTTGCCGAGATGGGAGCAGAACCCCGTCGGCCTGCAGATTCTTGAGGATGTCACCGGCGTAGTTGGGGTACGTGCCGGCAATGTCAGCGAGTTCGGTCGTCGAGATCCGTCCGCGAGCCTGCGCCCACTGCACGGCAACCCCCGGCCGGGCCGCCGGGCCGGTCACTCGCAGCGTCGCGGCTGGCACGGCTCGTCGAACTTCGTCCGATGGTCGCCAGGCTGGTTCGGCCTCGCTCGGCACCCCAGTCACTGGCTGGATGACCGGCTGGCCGCGGTACTGGACGGAAGACAGCACAGCGAGGGCATACAAAGCCTCCTGCTCGCTCTTCTGCAGCAAGGGACTGCCGGATTTGGCATCAACCCACCCGGTTTGGACCACTTGCCTGAGCAACAACAGGCTGTCCAGACTGCCCACCGTGGACTCCGGAACGAGGTGCGAGAGCAGGGCGAGCCAATCGGAGTCGGGAAGCCCACCGAGTAGAACGACACGGACACGCGGCCCGGTCCGCTCTTCAATGATCGGTGGCGAATGACCGTAGCGGATCATGTCGCCCACCATCCGATCAACTCCGATGCCCTCACGCTCGGCGATGCGGAGTTTGGCGAGCAGTGCCGTCAGAGCCCGGTTCCTCGGCAGGGAAGGATGAGTGATGATGTTGCTCGGCGTTATGCCCACGGGCAAACCGCCGACGGACGTGACCGTCACTGTGTCACCGACATGCTCGACGGTGGTCGGGTCCGGTGAGTTCCAGTCACGGTGTGCCACGCCGTTGACGATGGCTTCCCGCACCGCACGCCTCGGAACAGCCTCGATCTGGCCTATGGCAAGGCCCTCAACAGATTGGTGACGCACGCGATTGCCGACTTGAAAGGCCTGGTCTATGTCGTGCAGTTCTTCAACGAGCGAAACCCCTGTTGTACGCAGTCGAAGAACGCTGTCACCTCCGGGAACCTCACGGCGGATGTAATCCAACGCACTCTCGCCTCGACCGATGAAGACCAGGGAGGCCGCATTGGTGAGACAGCCATCCGGTGTTAACGCACTGAGTCTGCGGAGCAGATCAAGATCAGTTGCCTGCGCCAGGTCACTCGCCTGCTGTTCACCGGAGGCACGCAGGAACGCGCGAGCGCGTTCCAAGGCGCTCGGGCGCGAGTCCGACGGCGGATGGGATGAAGCCTGGGCCGACCAGTCGCCATGCACCCGGAACTGCCGAGAGTGCCACGAAGTGGCATCGATCTCGACGCAGTTGTCATCTACTCTCCAGTAGATCTTCCCGCGGTACCTGATTGGTTCAACAGCAGGTGGGATCCGCAGAACCAGCAGGCGGAACCGTCCGTTGATCTGCACCGCCGCGACCTCAACCGTCAGGCGGCGATCGAGCAGTTCATACACGCGCTGGCGCAGCCACTCGGCGTCAAGTTCGGTGCCTATCGGCATGCCGTCGTCTGCAACACCCACAATGAGGGCACCGCCGCCAGCGGTATTTGCCATGCACGCACAGCCTGCTGCCAGTCGCCTGGCCGCCTCCTCATTATTCGGCGTGCCCGGCGCCAACAAGCCAGCGGGCGTGCGCCGCCCAGCCTCCTGCTTCAGGTCGACTCTGGCCGACTCGATGCCATCCCCGGCACGACCATCGGCGACTGCTGCTAGAACCCGCCTGATCTCGTCGTCCAGTGGATCATTGGCCAGAAAATTTACGCTCACAGCACCCCCTAACGCGAACTATATACTTTACCAGCAAAACTATATACTTCAGTCCGGCCGTCTCGGGCACCATACAGTTTTAGTTGGCGAGGGAATCCTCGCCGAAAGGTCTGACAGACACGCAGGCACTACCGCCGGTGGGGCAGCCAGTGTCGTGGGCGACGAGGACCGCACCGAACGGGTCGGCAGCGTCGGTGGCGTCGGTTGAGTCGGTGGCGGACGGTTGAGTCGGCCAGCGCGCCGTCAGAGCCCTAACGTCCCAGGGCGATTGTCAGAACGCCAAGCCAGACTGTCCCAATGTCACAGATCCCCTTCGTCCGCACAACACCGATCCCTGATGTGGCACGACTCGTAATCCGCGGCGAGCCGAAGTCCCCCGAGGAAACAATGCGGCGCAATGCCACTCGGTTTCTGCGCAAGTATCCCGATTGGGGTCTGTACGGCTTGTCGGGCTTCTTCGCACGCTCGGACGCAGAGATCGCAGCACTGTGTTCCGCAACTGCCCTGCGACGATTTCCTTCCATCCTCGTGTACGACCGCAAGCAACTGCAGTCATTTGGGATCGCGGTGGTGGCGACCTTCCAGCTGCCACATGTAACGCTGGGCGCACAAGGATCTTGAGCAGTTGATCAACAGTCTGCTTTCTTGCCCGCACGACATCGACATCAACCGGTACTATGTTCCGTGAGAACGTGAAGGGACCGTGGGGACGCATGCACGATTTGGATCTTGAGATTGATCTGAACTCGATGGACGAAACGGGATTGCCCTGGGCGTTCGTGGATGAGGCCAAAGACCCGTCGCTGCTGGTACCTGGGTCATGGCTGATGGTCGGTGAAGGCGAAGTCCGAGCCGTTGCGCAAGTCGTGGACTGCGACGGAACCATCGTCCATGTCCGGCCCCTGCTAGATTCGGTCGAGAAGCACCTGGACCTTCTCGCGCGGAGCCCTCGGTTGGCAGGCTGACCGCAGGGTCGCAGCCGATTTGGAACCAGTACTGGCGACCGTCGGGACCCGAATCGGTACTCTGTCCCGCGAGCAGCTGGCGGCACTCGATGATGCGCTGCGCCTGCACCTTGGGCTGTGAGGCTGGATCCGGGCAGGTACCGCTGGTGGGTGCTCCGGGGTCCGGGGAGCACTGACCCAGCTTCTTGGACATTGCAATCGTCATCAAACCCCAAGTCTGCGCGCCCCATCCGTGCGGAATCGAAACAGCCTGCGTTCGTCGAGGCAACGCGATACCGATAGCGGCATTGACGGCGCGCATCGTCGCCGCCGACAGTGCACCGAGAGGCGCGGTGAGCTCGTCGCGACACAGGTAGGTCAGGTCATCGACGACGACGCGGCCAACCAGCGGATCTGTGGCAGACAGAGCCACGACTGTGGGCACCGTGGCAGGCCTGTTCGTGGTGGTGATGCGAAGCGGGCAGCCAGCAAACCTCAGACCAAACCCAGACGTTCCACCGGCTGGCCGGTGAGCGCCGCGATCAGTTCGAAGTCCTTGTCAACGTGCAGGACCGTCAAGCCGCACAGCTCGGCGGTCGCTGCAACCAGCAGGTCCGGCACCGACGGCGCCCGATGCTGGCCGCGATCAGCAAGCTGCTGTTGAACGTCAAGTGCGCGGGCTTCGATGGCGGGGGTCAGATACTGAATCGGCATCAGCGAAACAGGAGGGCGAGCATTCCCCTCCCGAAGCTCCGGACCGGATCGCGCAGAGTAGCCGACCTCCAACCGCGTCACACTAGTGATGCGGACAAGTCCGCGGTCGATGCGCGAGGACCACTGGTCCACCTCGGGACAGTCCGCCATTCGAATCAACGCCGACTTGTCCACGAGCCAGATCGTCACCGCCATGCGTCGTCCATCGTTTGCGGGTCGGCCAGGTCGGCGAACCGTCCGGCAAAATCACTCCAGTCCTGTTTGGAAGTGACCCCGCGATTGACGCTCACATCATGCGCAAGCTGCCGCCGAAGATACTCGTTGCGCGACAAGCCGAGACGTGAGGCATTGCCGTCCAGGGCCGCCACAACTTCGTCCGGCAAATCCCGAATCAAGATGTCAGCCACAACGCACCCCCTGGTTGATGATATCTAACGCTATCACCCAGCTTCGGAGACGCCAACCCCTTACGGCCCTTTTCGCTTCGGGCACGACCTGACTGCGTTGCCCGTTTCCGCGCTGTCACAGAACGAAGCGCGCCCGCTCACTGCGTAGCATCTCGAAGACGTTGCCGCATGGAACGCCGAGTTGTTCGCAGGCGTTGGGGATCGTCACACGCTTCTTGTAACGCTCGTCGACGATTGACTCCTGAGTTACCACCGTGTAGCCCAAAGTCCGCGCTTGA
>JBAXOQ010000227.1:0-7564 GCA_037133175.1 Actinomycetes bacterium | reverse complement strand
GCTGCCACCAAAGTCCACCAGCAGCCCTTCAAGCCACTCGATGCTGTCCAAGTCGCTCACTCCGACCGTGGCAAGCTTCTCCTCCGCAGCCAGGTAGTCGCCTATGTCTCGGTAGTGAATCTGGCACGTCCCAGATTGGTCGGGGTCTTTGACCAGTAGCAGGATCGCGACGGTGCTTCGGCTGCCGGATCCGAACACCTTTCCGCCCTCTTTCCTCGAGAGTTCCCCGGCGGTTCGTTGGTTGCCTCGAAGGTTGAAACAGTAGATCTCGGAGAACTCGTCGGCGAGAGCAAGGCGGAGGCCGTCCGCACTGTTCCCATCGACGTAGCCGCCATTGCTGACGAAACAGACGATGCCTTCGGTCTTGATTCGATCCGACGCCCACCGGATGGCACGGATGTAGGAGTCGTAAAGGGAGTTCTTGTTGGTTACCGTTGACCGAGCGGCGTACGTCTTCTCGATTCGTTCATCGAGCGCCGGGTAGGACTGATTCTGGTTGGCGTCGTTTTCGCTGCCCTGCCTTGTTGAATACGGTGGGTTGCCGATCACGACCCGGATATCGAGTGCCTTCTGTCGTCGCAGCCGGTCGTTGTTCTCAGGAAACAGGTGCGCGTCTAACGTCGCTGGGGTTTCGGCGAGTTGGAACGTGTCGGTCAGGACGATGCCGTCGAACGGTACGTATTGGCCGTCGGCGATCCCGGCTTCGCTTTGGACCTGGTGGAATGCTGCCTCGATATTGATCGCTGCGATGTAGTAGGCCAGCAGCACGATCTCGTTGGCGTGCAATTCGTTGGTGTATTTGCGCAGCAGGTCCTCTGGTTTGATCAGTCCCGATTGGAGCAGTCGCACAATGAATGTGCCAGTTCCAGTAAAAGGATCAATGACCTGGACACCTCCGGCGGACAGGTCCGTGCCGAAGTGTCGTTGCAGGGCCTGGTTCGTGCAGCGCAGGATGAAGTCGACGATCGGAATGGGGGTGTAGACGATTCCGAAGGCGTCAGCGGTCTTGGGTAGGGCGGTTTTGAAGAACCGTTCATATAGTTCGGTGATGACTTTCTGGCGGCCTTCGTGGTTGTCAATGCCTTCGGCGCGTTTACGCACCGAGTCGTAGAACGATGAGAGTGTGTCGGCTTCTTGATCGAGAGTTCGGTCTTCGAGAGTGTCGAGCATCTTCTGCATCGTCAGAGACACCGGGTTGCGGCTTGAGAATTCGTACCCTGCAAACAGGGCGTCGAAGACCGGTTTGGTTATAAGGTGCTGGGCCAGCATGTCGATCGCATCGGTGGTGGTGACACCGGGGTTGATGTTAGCGCGCAGCTCGGCCAGGAATACCTCGAAAGCTTTGGCTTTGTCGCTGTCGGGGTCTTCGATCAGCACAGTGATCCGGTCCACATGGCGGGCTGCGATGGCGGCGACGTCTTTGGCCCAGTCCTCCCAGTACGCCTTCTCTCCCACTTTGGCGACGATTTTGGCGTAGATGGCGTCGCGCCATTCGTCGACGGGGAACAACGTGAGTTCGTGAACGACCGTCGCAGCTCCACCGGCCGCTTGGCTGTCCGGCGTGTTTGTAACGGCTGGTGTGCTGGTGGCGTTGTCGTCTTCGTCCCCTCCCCCAACGTGGCCGACCATGATTTGGTCGGGTTTCTTGACGTTGAGGTCGATCTTGTTGATGGTGGCGCTGAACCGGTCATCGTGGGCGCGTAACGCTTGCAGCACCTGCCAGATGACTTTGTACCTTTTGTTGTCGGTGAGGGCTTTGGCTGGTTCCATGTCCGAGGGGACACCAACGGGCAAGATGATGTACCCGTAGTCCTTGCCTTCGGCTCGGCGCATCACCCGTCCGACGGACTGCACGACGTCGACCTGGGAGTTGCGCGGGTTTAAGAACAACACCGCATCCAGGTCGGGTACGTCGACACCTTCGGACAAGCACTTCGCGTTCGACAGGATGCGACAGGTGCTGTCCGGGGTTGGTTCCTTCAGCCACTGGAGCAGCCGGGTTCGGCGTAGCGCGTTGAACGTGCCATCGACGTGATCGATCTCGATCCGCAAGGTGCCTTCGTGAGCATCGTTGTAGGCATCGAGGACTTCGGAGAATCTTTCAGTGATCTTCTTGGAGTCGGCGATGCTGCGGTTGAACGCCACCGCCCGACGCATCGGGGAATCGCCGGACCCGAACCCGGTACCGTCGGCGAACTGGCCGGAGCGTTTCGCCAATCCATTCCAACAGCCCACGATCTTGACCGCGTCTTCGAACCGGAGTTCGGAGTTGTCGTCGGCGAGTTGTGATTGCAGCGAGCGGGTCAGGTACTTCTCATCCACAGTCAGGATCAGGACTTTGTAGTCGGTCAGCAGACCCTTGTCGACGGCTTCGCCGAAGCCAAGGCGGTGGAACTCCGGGCCGTACAGGGCCTCGTCGTCCATCGAGCACAGCTCGGCATCCTTCTGCTCCGCCGCCGCCTTCACGTCATCGCGGAACAGTCGCGGCGTCGCCGTCATGTAGAGGCGCTTTGTCGCGGAGATGTACGTATTGTCATGAACTTTGACGAAGTGGGACTCGTCTTGGTTGGCCAGCGTAACCCCGGTCGTGCGGTGGGCTTCGTCGCAAACGATCAGGTCGAACGAGGGCATCCCGGCGGCTTGCGCTCGGTGAATGACGTCAATCGACTGGTAGGTCGAGAACACCACGGTCAGCCGCTTGCCAGTCTGTTCTCCAGGTAGACCGGCCGCGTCGAAGGCTGCCGTCGCACCGGCTGCGGCGACTAGCTTGTCCGGGTTGGTCGTGGCCGGGAACGCGAGGTCGTGGGCGGAGATATCCTCATCAGATTTGCCGACTTTGGTGTCGGAGCAGACAGCGAAGCTGCGCAGCGGGAGTTGGCATTGGGCGGTCCATTCCCGCAGCGTCTGGGACAGCAGCGAGATCGACGGGACCAGGAACAGCACGAAAGTATCCGGCTGGTCGGTGCGCGCGGCGAGCTCTTCGGCCAGTTTCAGCGAGGTGAACGTCTTGCCCGTTCCACAAGCCATGATCAACTTGCCTCGGTCGTGATCGGCGAACCCAGCGAAGACGTCATCGATGGCCTTGCGCTGATGTGAACGGACGGTGTTCTTGGCCGCGACCGGAAGCCCGATCCGGGTTGGCGTGCTCGGCCAGGCAATGTCCCAGTCGATTCCGCTGGCCAACAGGTCCGCCATGCCCAGCCGATTCACCGGGATTTGTTGGTTCTCCAGCGCCTTCTCAGCGTTGGTGCCCCACCGATCGGTGGTCGAAACAATCAGGCGCGACGTGAACGGCCTCTTACCTGACGCGGTGAAGAACGAGTCGATATCGGACTTCTGCAGCTGATGCGCGGGTTCGTAGAACTTGCACTGGATCGCGCAATACCCGCCCGTTTCCCGCTCGCGGGCAACCAGATCGATGCCGGTGTCCCCAACGCCCCCACGATCCGGCCAATCCATCCACATCCAGACGTCACTGAAGCGGTCAGCATAGATCGGATCCGTTTCCAGATACGTCGCCATAAGTTCTTCGAACCAGGTTCCGTGATCCCGGTTGACGGTCGACAGCTCACGGAAACGGTCCAAGAGATCAATGATCGTGACTACCACGCCCCTGATCCTGCCCTATTCGCGACAGCGAGCCACCCCAACCCGACCGACATACGGCTACCGGTTAATGACACGGATTTCCCATTCCATAGTTCTCCTGGACTCCGACCACCTTGCTGACTGACATGTTCATCGGCGCCGACGAGGCGGACGCGCCGGTGGGACGAGCAGTCTCACCGTCAACACAAACGACGCCCGCCACGTCGCTGTCCAACGCCGCCTGTCACTCGACCGCGGAACCAGCAAGTCGCGTTGGCCAGCTTCGATTTCGCGGCCCCCCGCTCCTGATTTGACATCTGGGTATGCCAGTTGCAGTTGGCCAAGTCACGACTCAGCGCTTTGGCGTCAACCAATCGACTCGCTGGCAGATCGATCTGTTCAAGCAAGGGATCGTGCACTGGCACCGATTGATCGTCAGACGACTGCCAGGCAACGTTGGGTACACCGTTCGCACCGCTGGGCGGTCAAGCGAGCCAGCCGTAGTTGTTCGTGGTCATGCGCTCTGTCCACCGGTTGCGACTGCTTGGTCTGAGCTCAGGACCGTGCGCAGGCCGCCAACACACTGTCAAACGGCAAGACGGGCCCTTAGCAGCGGCGTCCTGTTCGCACGATTCTGGTCTGTTTCGTAGATCAACATTTCGGGATCGCTGCTGAGCAAACCATAAACGGTCACGGCAATAACGTTGTCCGCTGATCCGGCAAGGGAGTGGCGACAAGACCAGTGCCAGCAACGCAACTGACGCCAAGGCGACGGGGGAACCACCCGCGTGAAGTCGGTCGCGCGGCCGTCAGTTCATCGAGCCAGCCACCGTCGCCGGTCAGTGCTTCAACAGCGATGCCGAGCTGCCCGGCCAGCTGCACCATTTGCTCCGCGGCAGCAGCGGGCTCGAGATGGGCCAAGATCCCGATCGTGGACCGCATCGCGGCGACCCTGGCCTCGACTTCGTCGAGTTGGTCGATCCACGGTTCGATCGCCGCTTGCAGGGCTGCCTGGACCAGTGGGCGCGCCCTTGCGGTGATTGCCTCGACCAGGACCGCCGGGCCGTGAAGCTGGAGGGTCAGCGCCGGGTCCTCTCCCCCGGGCAAGTCGGCCTGGATCGCGTCGATGCCTGCGGCGTGCAGGGTTTTCCAGCTGCGGGCTGTGGCTTTGCGCCCTGCCTGGTCTGGGTCGTAGGCGACGGCCACGGGTCCCTGGGCGACTGCTTCGATGATCTCGACGTGGGCGCGGGTCAAAGCTGTCCCGCAGCTGGCCACGCCGACCATGGCCCCTTTGCCAGCTTCGGTGATCGCGATCGCGTCCAGGACTCCCTCGACGACTACCAGCGTCGCGCCCGTCTGCAGCGCTTTGAGTCCTTCGTGGATGCCGTATAGCTGGTCGGATTTGTTGTAGAGGACGGTTTGCGGCGGGTTCAGCCATTTGGGCACGTCCGGTTCGGCATCCGGGTGTGTCCGCCCGATGAACCCGACCAGTTGGCCACTGCCATCGCGGATGGGGAACACAACCCGGTCCCGGAACCGGGCGTAGAGGCGACCGTTCTTGCCTCGGGCACCTAGTCCGCTCGCTTCGATGGCTGTGTCCGTGTGGCCGGCCAGGTTCAGCGCTTCAATGAGCGTCTGCCATCCGTCCGGCGCGTATCCGGTTCCCCACCGGTAGCGAAGAGCGCATCCCAGCCCCCGGCTGACCAGGTAGTCCGGCACCCAACTGTCGGCTAGCTGGTTCCGGAAGAACCGGGCGGCGTCGACGAGGACGTCTCGCGCGCTGTCCGTCGGTTCGCTCATCGTGGTCCTTTGCCGTTGGTGATCGTGCAAGGTTAGCTCAGTGCCGATCATGGGCTCGTTGCGTTTCCTGCCGGGCGGTCGGCGACTGTTGTTCATGCTGCGGTTCCGGGTTGCGTGCGCTGCTTGAGTTGGCGGCGTTCGCGTTCGGTGAGTCCGCCCCAGATGCCCCACCGTTCGTCAGTGGCCACGGCGTAGTCGAGGCACTCCTCTCGAACCGGGCAGGTAGCGCACACCTGCTTGGCGGGCCGACTTGTTCCGCCCTTTTCGGGATAGAAGACGTCAGGGTCAGTTTGGGCACACAAGCCATGCTGCTTCCAGTCGATGTCTTTGCTTCCGTCCTGGCGGACCAGTGGACTCATCGTGTGCTCCTTTGGTTCGTGGGCTTTCTGTTTGCCCTTGGGGTGCGGGTGATTTCCCGATAACTGATCGCCCATGGCGGCGCCGTCGGAGTGTCCAGCTCGGTTCACCCAGTCCGCAGCAAGAGATCAAGAACGAAATCAGCGCGGCGCGTTCTTGACTGTTTTGCGAAGGGGTGGGCGACGGGACGGAGCCGTGCTTGATACGACGAGGGGCCGTAATGAAGATTGGGTTAGCGGGAAGGGCCACCGCCGCAGGCGGTGAAGCCACGGCAGGCGCAGCCCTGCATTGGTAGTTGGGGTGCAGCCGGTGCCGGAAGCGTGCTTGCGGGCAGGGCAAGACCGGGCCAGCAGATCAGGTCCGACTCCCCCACCAAGACAGTGAGCCCGAGCAACGGCGAGGTCAAACGGCCGCGATTCCAGCAACTGGCCGGCGACGGTAACCAGTGCCAGTGGTCCCCCGTTACCGGCCGCCCAATTCTCGACATCCCCCGAACCAGCTACGGGCGCAAACGGCGACAGGGGCTGCGCATGCCAAAGAGACGGCCCCGGGGGCGATCCAGCGGGTAATCAAGGCTTCGCGCTGCTATTCTTTCTTTATTCGGGTATCTCCGAACAAAGAAAGAAAGGGTGTAAGCGATGTCCTCCGCCGCTGATGCCATCCCCGGTACCGAACTGACGTGCAAATGGCCCGGGGGCTGCGATCGTCCGCGGGCAACCGCCGGTGCTGGCTCCGGGCGCCGACCGCTGTACTGCGGGATTGACGGTCACACGTCCAAGGCCGCCGGCGATCTGCGCAAGGAGGCCAGCCGAACCAGTCGGATCAAGGCCGGGGCAGACATCACCGAGGCGTTGAAGGACTTGCCGCCTGACGCACGGGTTCGCCAGCTCGTTGCGAAGTTCCTGATGACAGCCCCGGAGGTTATGGCGGCACACGCTGCCCAGGCAGAGCTCATGGACGCGGTGGTCGCCGAGTTGGCCGAGTATCAGGACGAGCGCGGCGTCGAAGGTCGATTGGCGAAGGCACAATCCCAGGTTGAATCAGCCGTCGCGGGCAGCGAAGAGCATCGGCTCGCCCGGGGTCGCGCTGAGCAAGCCGCGGCCGCGTCGGCTCTGGACGCTTTGGCTGCCGACGCCCGGCGGGTGGAAGCGGAGGCGGCCGCTGCGGCCGCCAAAGAGGCCGAGGCGGCGGCGAGCAACCATGCCCGAGCCGTTGAGGAACAAGCGAAGACCGAGGTGCAAGCCGCTACCGATGCTCGACTAGCGGCCCAGCAGGCACAGGGCGCGGCAGAGGCCGCAACGCAGAAGGCTATCGACGCGAGGGTCCGTGCGCAACAAGCACGCACTGACGCGTTGGCCGCCGCGAAGCAAGCCGCTGCGGACGCCCGGGCGGCCCGCGATGAAGTCGTGGATATCAGGGCCACGCTCAGAGCCGCTGAGAAGGATCGGGAGAAAGCGGAAGCCGCAACCGCCGCGGCTGAGGCGAGAGTCAGCGAAGCCGTCGCTGCGACGGCGGTTGCCGATGCTCAACGATCCGGTGCCCTGGCCGATGCGCAGCAAGCCCGACAGGCCGTTGTTTCGGCGGTCAAAGACCGCGACGAAGCCCGGACCGCCCAGGTGCGGGCCGAAACGAAAATGGAAGCTGCGCAGAACCAAATCGCAGCGTTACGCAAGGAAGTTGCCGCGCTTGCGCGAAGGAAGTAGCCAGCACGGGTGTTTGTCCACAGGCAGTCCCGACGCCGGTGTTGTCCACAGTTGATCGCTGGCGCAGCCCGCTCCCCGTTGTTCGGTCGTACCGTCTGGTCTTGCCGGTCCCCCAC
>JBAXOQ010000226.1:0-7583 GCA_037133175.1 Actinomycetes bacterium | reverse complement strand
GTGGACTACCTGGCGCTCAGTCAGACCTTCAAGGTGAAGATCGTCAACTGACGGTTGCGGCGCCTGCAGTACGGTCGGCGTCGAAGCGGATTCGGTTGGCTTCGATGCGGTCGTGGTGGTCGAGGGCCCAGGCGGCGAGTGCTGTCACCGGGCCAATCAGCGTGTGGCCGAGCGGCGTCAGGGAGTACTCGACGTGCGGCGGAATCTCCGGAAAGACCGTGCGCAGGACCAGTCCGTCGCGCTCGAGCTTGCGCACGGTCAGGGTGAGCATTCGCTGTGAGATACCTTCGACGACCGACTTCAGGGCGTTGAAACGCAATGGCCCGGCACTGAGTTCCATGATCACCAGGAGCGTCCACTTGTCGCCGACTCGGTCGAGGGTCTCCCGGATTACCCGGCAGTCATCCGAGCTGCCTCTGGCCGCGCGTGGGATCAGTTTGGTTGAGGTGGTACTCCCCGCGGTTGTGCCTGATGGGACGTTCTGCTGGGCGGACATTGTCACCTCGTTGTGCCTAGGGCATGTTCATGTGCCTGCTTGCGCTGCCAACAATGATTACCTATCGTGAGGTTAGGCACAAGTAGTAACCGTGGTTTGATTCGCAACTCACTCGCAAAGGACGCAGCTATGACAACGCCTGCAACTGGACTAGACCTGACAGCCTACGAAGGATCCTGGACCCTTGACCCGGCCGCGACCTCGGTGGCTTTCTCGACCAAGGCCATCTGGATCCTTCCCACGAAAGGCACGTTCAAGGCCACGTCGGGAACGGCGACGGTGGCGGCCGACGGCAGTGTCCAGGGAACGCTCGTGCTGGATGCGGCGTCCGTCGACACCCACATGAAGAAGCGGGACGAGCACCTGCGCACCGCTGACTTTCTGGATGTTGCGCAGTACCCGACGATCACTTTCTCAGTCGCGCAGGCCACTCGGCTCGCCGCTGATCGCCTCAAGGTCGTCGGCAGTCTCACAGTGCGTGGCCAGACTCGCCCGTTGACGGTGACTGCGAACGTGAACGCTTCAGGGAATACCGCGACGCTTGTGGTCGAGACTGACATCGACCGTCGAGACTGGGATGTCTCGCTAGTCAAGATGGGTTCCGGCGTCCTCAATCACGTTGTTGCCAGCGTCAGGTTCACCCGCGACTGAAGCCACCTGCCCCAAGACGGGGAGTCTTGTACGTAACGGCGCGAAGCAACGTTGGACCTCAGTTCAAAAGTAAGTACATACTTCTGCCATGACACGTCGTGACGACGCGCTGGACGCGGCGCTCGCATTGTTCGCACAGCAAGGCTACGCGGCAACCACTACGGCTCAGGTTGAGCAGGCCATGGGCCTGCGGCCGGGATCAGGTGGATTGTTCCGTCACGTGAGTTCCAAGCAGGAACTGCTCGAGGCTTCGGTCGAACGCGCCATGTCTCGGCGTCACCAACCCCCGTCTGGACCCTTCGATTCTCCCGGCCAGGCATTGGCAGTGTCGGTGCTGAGTTTGGTTGATGCGGATCTCGACCTGTGGAGGTTGCTCATCCGCGATGGCAACGCTCTGCCGTTGGATACCGATGCGCTCTACGCTGAGCTGGTGCAGCCGGCGTTCGATCAGGCTGTCGAATGGATCGGAGTGAACGTCGGTGACTCGCCCGGGGTCCGGTCCCGAGTCATTGTCGGTATCAGCGCGTTGCTGTATCTGCGTATCAGTCAGTTCACCTACGACCGCTCTCCGGCGAGCCTCGATGAGAGGGAGTTCCTCGCCGTCGTAGAGGGCATTTTCGAAGGAGTAATCCGGTGAGCGAGAGCGTCATCCTGCACGGCGTTCCGATCTACGTCCGCCATGACCGCCCAGCAGTCGAGGCGCTGGGCATCAGCGACGGCGTCGTGGTTGCTGCGGGCTCCAGGCAACAAGTTCGTGCCTCGTTGCCTGATGGGGCCGTCGAACAGGAGTTGCCCCATGGAGCGGTGATGCCAGCATTCGTGGACGCGCATCAGCACGCCTTCCTGATTGCCATGGACCCGCAGACCGATGCGCTGTACCGGAAGGCGCAGGACATTCCCGGGCTTCTGCGGGTCGTCGCGGAACTGGTCCGGCGGGCGCCTGATGAGGGCCCGGACCAGTGGTTGCGGTTCCATGGGTACGAGCCGCTCGGTCTTAGTGAGCGGCGTAGTCCCACCGCCGCGGAACTGGACTCGGTGTGCCCGGACAGACCGCTGCACGTGCTGACTCGGACATACCACGAGTCCGCGGTGAACACCCAGGGATTGCGACAGTTGGGACTCGGTAGGGGAGCGGTCGATCCGCCGGGAGGCCGGGTCGTCAAGGGCCGGCGTGGCCAGCCCACCGGAGTGTTGCTGGAGTCGGCGAGCTTCATTGCGGAGTCGCAGTCAAGACCCGTTGAAGCGACTGATCAGTGGCGGCTGCGGTTGCGCGCTTACGGGCAGACGCTCGCCGCGCTGGGTATCGGCCGCATCGGAGACGCTGCCGTGCCACACGCACTCGCCTCCGACGTTGTCGACGTTCTGGCCGAGGTCGGCATCGGCGCCCACCCGTTACTGATCGGCTCGCGCATCGATGAACCCTCATTCATGACAGGGGGCACCGCCAAAGTCTTGGCAGACGGAGGGGAGTACTGCCACCTATGCATGAGTCCGGCGCAGATGCTGAGGGTGATGAGGAGTTCAACGCGCGCCAGTCTGGGTTCAGACGGAGCATTGGCCCGCGCTGTCGGGCGCCGTGCAGGCTTCCCGCACAGGGAGAGTGACGGGCAGTGGCACTCGGGCATCCGCTACCCGCAGGAGGCTGATTTGCCCGGCTTGTTCCGCGCGGCCGCAGACGCTGGCTCGGCGTTGGCTGTGCACGCTGTCGGCAATGGTTCGGTCGAGGCGGTGTTGCGAGCGGCGGCCACGGATCCAGGTGTGACGCGAGACGTACCGTTACGCGTCGAGCACGCCATCGCGCCCGATCCTGACCTGCTGCACCGAATCGGCGAGGCTGGCATCCCGGTCGTTGTGCAACCGGCGTTCCTGTCCGCATTCGGGCACGAGTTGAACCTGGTTCCGGTGCCATTACCCATGCAGTTGATGCCCTTCCGCACCATGCTCGACTCGGGCGTCGCGATGGCGTTCAGTTCGGACCACCCGGCGGCAGATCTGAGCCCGTGGTCCGGGATTGCAGCGGCAGTTTTGCGGGAGGATTCTCAGGGCAAAGTGATTCACCCTGACGAGAGGATCACCCGGGCGCAAGCGCTGACCGCGTACACGCAGACCTCCGCTCAGGTACTCGATCTGGCTGATGCCGGAACGCTGGAGCCCGGCATGCGCGCCGATCTGATCTGGTGCGATCACGACCCACACCGGTGTCAGGATGATCAACTCGGCACCATCGCGACGCTGGCCACTTGGACAGATGGCCGCTGCGTGTACCAGGGATCGCTGGCCCACGCGGTTTTGTCCTGAGTCTGTCCAAGCCACCGGCGCCGGAAGCGATCGCGCAGCAGTTGTCCAAAGGTTCAGACGGCACGGATTGTCACTCGACCGTGAAGGGATCTTGACTGTAGCGTGGCACGCACACAGCCTGGAGGTCCTGATGCGAAGAACGACACTGGCGTTCGTTGCATTCGCTGTGGCTGTCGGCGCCGCAGCGTGCAGCGGCACCGCGTCCACAAGCCAATCGTCTGCACCTCCTGCCTCTGGACCAGCGTCCTGGTCGGCAGTTTCGATTCCCGGAAGCCAAATCGACGCGGCGATCAACAGCCTTGACGGAATCGCGAACCGAACCATGTCGGCGACAGGCATTCCCGGGATGGCGATCGCGGTCGTTCGGGACGGTAAGACCGTCTACGCAAAGGGCTTCGGCGTCCGCAAAGCCGGCACCAACGATCCGGTCGGTGCTGACACTGCGTTCCAAATCGCCTCGGTGTCTAAGCCGATCGGAGCCTCAGTGGTCGCTTCCGTGGTAGGGACCAAGGGAGTTGCCTGGACGGATCCGGTGACCAAGTACCTGACGAACTTCTCGCTGGCTGATCCGTATGTCACCAAGAATGCGACCATCGGTGATTTCTACGCGATGCGCACAGGGCTGCCCGGTGAAGCTGCCGACGAACTGGAGCTGATGGGGTTCTCGCGCGAGCAGATCCTGGCACGCTTGAAGTACCTCCCATTGACCCCATTTCGAGCGCAGTACCACTACACCAATTTCGGGCTGACCGCCGGCGCGCAAGCGGTCTCCCAAGCGGTCAAGACGCCATGGGAATTGCTCTCCAAACAGCGGATCTACGACCCGCTGGGAATGACCCGCACAACGTCCAATTACGCCGAGTTCTTGACCATGGACAATCGCGCGACGTTGCACAGCAAACTCAACGGGGTCTGGGGTGCCAACCGGACGCGCGACCCGCAGGCGCAGTCCCCGGCAGGGGGAGTGAGCACCAGCGCAAATGACATGGCCAAGTGGCTGGCAATGGAACTGGGCAACGGCAGCTATCAGGGCACCGAGGTGGTTGATAGTGCTGCTCTGCAAGAGTCACTGATTCCCAGGATCACCAGTAACCCGCCGATGACGCCAGAGGCCAGATCTGGGCAATTCGGCTACGGCATCAATGTCGTAACCGATGGCACCGGTCGGGTCCGCCACGCGTTCAGCGGAGCTTTCACTGTCGGTGCCGCCACCAATTTTGTGCTGCTGCCATCGGAGAATCTCGGGATCTCGGTCTTCACCAATGCCTCCCCTGTCGGCGCACCAGAAGCCGTCACCAGCGAGTTCATGGACCTTGTCGAGACCGGTGCGAGTTCACGGAACTGGCTTGATTTGTATGGCGAGCTGTTTGGCGCCATGGACGGACCCACTCCGACTCCGCCGCCAGCACCATCGCCGACCGTCGCCCCGGCACCGACGGCGGACTACACAGGTGTCTACGCCAATCCCTACTACGGTCCGGTCACCGTCAAGGCGGACGGGCCCCGGCTGGTCGCGACTCTGGGACCTGCGAACTTCACCATCAAGCTGAAGCACTACAACGGCAACACGTTCTCGAGTCCGGCGTTCGGTCCGGCAATGACCGGTACCGAGATCTGGATGCCAGATGTCGCGTTCACCATGAAGAACGGCAGGGCAGTCGGCGTGACCTTTGAGGAGCTCGACGCCAGTGGACTGGGGACCTTCACTCGGTAGGGCTTCGCTGAATTCGTGGTGAACAGGGTCTTGGTGCCGACGGATAACCCGCGGTAAGGTCTTTCGGGTCGTAGATCGACTTGTCTAGATGCACACGAGGAGCGAACTCATGGGTTTCTTTGGAAAGAAGAGCGGCCAGGACCAGCCTGGACAACAGTCCGTCGCTGACATGATGAAAATGGCCCAGCAGATGCAGGCCGATGCGATGGCGCAGACCAGTGCCATTCAGGAGGCGACTGCCGGCTCCGAGGTCGGGTCGATGACGTGGGCGCGGCAGGTGATGAGCATCATCGCCCCGCCTGAGCCGGGTTTCGTCAAGCGCTGCAGTTGTGCTGTCTGCGGTGCACCCAAGAAGCTGCCGTCGGTGACCGCTTACGTGTACTGCGACTACTGCGGTTCGCTGGTCGACTACGACCTGCGGCGAGCCTGCGATAGCGATACCGCTCCATCTGCGGAATATGGCGCGCTCGTTAACGGTCTGCAGCCCCAGCTTCGGGCCGCGCAAGCCGCGGGCGATCGCGACACCTATCGCTCCCTGCAAAAGCAGATCTACCAGGCCTATGTCACCTACGTCCCCAACGCGGTGTCCCACCGCGCGAAGAACGATCCTGGGTACCGCCAGAAGCTGATCGACTACCTGGCTGAGGCTGCCGTCGTGGCCGCCTTTGACCCAGGGGCGGTTCAGTTGGCTCAAGAGATGGCGCAGCGGGCAGCGGGACTGCGCTATAGCGGTTCGATGATGGCGATGAAGGTCGATCCGGAGTCCTTCTGGCCGATGTCCGACACTTTGACTCGGCAAATCGACTACTTGGGTGGGCTCAATCGGGGTGCTGGTGTGACCGGGATGGATCCTGATCACGCAGAGCATCTGGGAGCCAAGATGGCTTGGTCGGCGTTCTGCCAGGGTTGGCTCGGGATGCTGCCGACCGATGCGGCGGGCCAGCTGCTCGATCGTGCCGGACTGAAGAACAGCTATGTGCCGGTGGAACCTGCAGGTGGTGAGCAGCGCAACTGCGGTGGCTGTGGGGGCCACATTGTCGCTTTGCCCGGTGCCACTGTGGTGGTCTGCGAGGACTGCGGCCGAAGCCTGGACGTCGGGTCGGCGCAGATCCCCTGCACCAACTGTGGTGCCAGCATCACCTTCCCGGTTGGGGCGACCCGAGCAACCTGTCCATACTGCAAAGTGGGCGTGGACAAGGTCGGGATCTTGTAGCTCAGCAACAAACCTCGCTGCCCCGGAGCCCAATGTGGGTTCCGGGGCAGCGAGGTTTCTTTCTGCAATCCCGCTACGTCGGCTGCTGCCCTTGCGGATCCTCAGGATCCGTCGGCGGTGGCGGTTCAGCAGGCGGCGGCGCCAACGGATTCTGCTGTTCCTGCTGTTGCTGCTGGACCCAGGCGTCGTAGCCTTGGTTGAGGGCCTCGGCGGTCACGCCGCGAGTATCCCAACCATCCTCCAGGCTGGACAGCTGATCGATTCGGAACAGCACCCAGTCGTGCTGTCCGCCCATGATCGCAGCGTGGCAGTAGTCGCAGCGTCCGAGGTTGTCGACCGCGAGCGGGGCTCCACAGTTCGGACACTTCGCATCCGCGATACCCCCGGTGACCACTGTCTTGGCGGCGGCTTCGCGGGTGAAGACCCAGTCCTCGCTCCACGATGCGACATTGGTCTTGCCCTTGATCACCTTGCCGGTCGAGTCGACGTCGTAGTCCGCTGAGTCGACGAAGAACCGCACGACGATATGTTGCTTGTCGTCGATGGTGATGTGCTGGATGAATGTGTACTGCACTGCCAGCCCGTCCAAGCGGTTGAACGCACCGCGTTGCACGTACGAGTCGATTTGCTGTTTGGTGACCTGCCACAACGCATCTGCGGTGATCTGTCTGGTGAGTCCGGGGTTGCGTTCGCACCAAGCAGTCTGCATCGCGTAGAACACTCGACGAGCGGCTTCGTCGAAGCGCACGATGTCGAAGTTGGGGTCCGCGTACTTCACCAACTGCAGGCCGTACAGCAGCTGGTCCTGGGAGTCCGCCTGCATCTTGGCTGTGGACATCGAATCCATGGCCAGAGCAGAGACGCTCTCCGTCCGCGCCTTCTTCGATTTCCGGATGGCTCGCCACACCAGGAACACGATGAGCAGCGCGAAGATACCGAAGACGCCCAGCACGATCAGGCCGATGAGCGCTCCGCCAGCCGATCCGCCGGAGGAGCTGCCACCCGAGGACCCGCCGGAGAACCCGCCGGAAGATCCGCCAGACCCACCGCCGGAAGACCCGCCACCGCTGCGGCCTGACGAACCGCCGCCGGAACCGCCGCCGCTGCGAACCGGCAGCAGCAGGAGCTGCTGCTGCAGCATCAGCGGCAGCAGACTGAGCAGGTGGATGATCATGTCGCAGGTGGCGTGGTCGGGGTCCCGCACTCACCGC
>JBAXOQ010000225.1:0-7690 GCA_037133175.1 Actinomycetes bacterium | reverse complement strand
ACTCGTAATGAGAAGGTCTGCGGTTCGATTCCGCAGCGGGGCCCCACACCGAAACTCCGTTTCACCCGCCGAAACGCGAATTCTGGGGGCGGTTGACTTGGCATCGACAGCGACCGCAGGCTGTCGATGTCGAATTGCCCCCACTTTCGGCGCACCGGGACCAGTCGGTCCCCCAAGAGTCAGATCCTGCCTGCAGTTCCTCCGTGAAGCCTCAGCCCGATGCCCAAGTAGACATTCCTTAGAGGGAATACTCATGGTAGTCTCAGTATTGGAAAGGGGTTGAGAGCATGCGTAGGCGATGGGACGTTGAAGTGCTTCAACCAGTTGTCGAATGGTTGACGGCGCTCGCGGCAGAGGACCTGAAAGCGTACGAAGTTGTTGTTGCTGCAATCAACATGTTGGAGGAAGAAGGTCCGGCGCTTGGCAGACCGATGGCCGACCGCATCGAAGGTTCCAAGTACCAGAACATGAAGGAGCTCCGCCCGAAGACGATCCGAATTCTGTTCATCTTTGATCCGAACCGGCAGGCGATTCTTCTCGCAGCAGGTGACAAGCAAGATCGGTGGACTCACTGGTACGAAACGAACATTCCACTGGCCGAGGAACGCTACGAACAATGGCTTGCAACGACGGTGGCAAAACCGGCATCAAACAAGAAGCAGAAGCAGGATCGGAACCGGAGATCAACGAGGAGGGCAGACAAATGAAATCGCAATCTTGGGCATCCATCCGGGCCCGGGACATCTCGGAAGGACGCACCAATGAGACGCGCATTGCTGAGCTGCAGGAGCAGATGCGTCGGCAGCAACGATCTGCTGCTCTAGCCGAGCTTCGGGTCAGTCTGGGAATGACCCAACAGGACGTTGCTGATGCGCTTCACGTTGGCCAAGCGCGCATCAGCAAGTTGGAGAACGGCGAGCTTGATCGAAATGAGATTGGGACTCTTGCCTCGTACGTGGAAGCGTTGGGTGGAGACGTCGAAATAGTTGCTCGTTTCGGCGAGGAACGCATCCGCATCGCGTAGCGGGTGTGTTCCGTGGTTCGCCGCGCTTCACGTCGTGATGACGCTGCTGCCGATCGGGTAATCGTTGTCAGACTGCGCGTACAGGGAGTCGTGGTCGTCCGCCAACGCCGTATGACGCGCCGGGAGTTCCAAATTCGCCAACGCCCAACAGATTGCCTCCGACCGCGTGAGCCCGAGTACTTCACGCGCGGCATCGAACCGGTCCGAATCCGCTCTGAGGTTGCGTCTGCCAGACGACCGTTGTCAGGCGCCGCAAAGCCAGCAAGTGTCTCGGCCGCGGTGGTGTAGCTGCATCATGGCGGGATGCAGAACGCTGCCGACCAGTGACGCGACAGCGACCGAGAGCGCGGCACTCGGGAGGATCGATTCTCGCGGAGTGTTTATGGACGATTTGGTGCACGTGCACCAAATGGTTCCTACTCATCCATACCGGTTCCCACTCAGCTCACGTAAACACTGGCCTTTCGGGGCAATAGCACCACGAGAATGCCCCTAAGTTCTCACTCGTAATGAGAAGGTCTGCGGTTCGATTCCGCAGCGGGGCCCTAAGAATTCCGCAGCGGGGCCCTAAGAGGGGTCGGGGGTTGCTGGTGGGCAGGGTCACTCAATCGGTAGCGATTTGATGCGCCGAGACGCATCAGTCAGCGTGACGATGCAACCCGACTCAAGGGTCGACGAGAGGTCTTCAAGGCCAGAGATCAGCAGGCCCGCGACCTGAGCCGAGGTGACGACCACCCGCAACCGCAGGAACACGAGCGAGGGGTGACTTGCCCCAGACGTACGCAAGAGATCACCGAAATCGCGATCAGCGGATACCACCACACGGTCGGTTCTGAGTGCGTAAGCGAGCAGGTCGTGGTCAGTGGCGCGGGCCATGCCGAGGGTACGAGTATGAACCGCATCCCACCCGTGTTCTTGGAGTAGTTGCTCAACTCCAACTGGGATGTTCTGGTCGAGCAGGAGTTTCATGCCGACAGTTCGACCACGTGGTCACTAACCACGGCCGCAGCGTAGGAAAGCGCCTCGGCGACGTCCTGTTCTTCAAGGTCGGGGAGTTCGGCGCAAATCTCGGATCGGGACAATCCTGCCGCTGCCATCCGCACGACAGTGGCGACCGGGATGCGCATCCCCCGAATGACCGGTGCACCCGCCATGATCTGGGGGTCAGAGGTTATCCGTGAAAACGCCATCGCGATACTCCTTTCGCCTCGGGTCCTGCGGAGTCCATCGTAGCCTCGCACGCGGTTGCCGTCTGCAGTTGTTTCTGCGGAGGCTCGGTGTGCCTCTCCGGGGCGCCGACGATCTGCATTCCCGTAGTGGTCCGCTCACTCCTGGTGGCGCGCCGCGTGTTCAACCAGTTCAGTGCACGACGATTGGCCTATGACCGCGTCGGCACGCCCGCCTTGTGCGGTACCCGGCGCGAACTCCGATTGCCGTTCGGTGCACGTGCACCAAATGATTCCTACTCATCCACACTGGTTCCTACTCAATCCCCGGAAACGCTGGTCTTTGGGGTCAATAGGACCGCGAAAATGACCATAAGTTCGCACTCGTAATGAGAAGGTCTGCGGTTCGATTCCGCAGCGGGGCCCCACACCGAAACCCCTTGTGCCAGAGCCGAAACCGGGACGTTTCCCCAGGTCAGACGCTCTTTTTGTCATCATGCGGTCGAGTATCCGATCAAGGTCCACAAGTCGATAGCTGTGGTTGATCTTTGTTGGTGGGCTAGGTTGCGCTGCGGCAATCCAGGGCATCCGTGGATTGCCAGGTCTGCCTGGCGAATCGGGTCACAGATGGCTTTCCGGTCAACAAAAGCCACCACATCCCAGATGCCGTCATCCTGGGGAAGCCCGCCTTTGACGCCGACGGCCTTGCTGTCGGGGTGCGGGGTAGCGTGCGACAGACGAGGAGCGGATAGTCAGCCATCCGGGATCGACCAGTGCACGTGGCACTCCTGCCGACTATGACCGGTGGGCACGGAGAGAACTTAGCCGACGCTACGGCGCCCGAAGGGTGCCGGGCAAGGCGTCGATGATCGATCCCTCCGCCTCGCCCGCGATTGTGCCGCACACCTCAGCCCATTGCAGACGCCGCGGTCCGGCCAGCGAAGGTAGGTGACGCAGCAACCACAGCGACCACTGCGCCCGCACGGACCAGGCCTCGGTTGCCGTCGGACGCATGTGGGATGGGTGACGCCGGCGCAATTCGGGCCAAGTCAGGGCCAGGCTTCGTGCTCTGTTGAAGGTGGAGAGCGAATTGTGCGGCAGCCGCACGCTGACCACAGCAGCAGTTGCCCGGTAGGGGTGGCGGCCTGCGTGATCGAGCAACCTGAATCCGAACTCGGTGTCGGCTCCGACGCGTAGGGCCGGATCGAACCCCCCGAGTTCGAGGAAGAGCTCTCGCTCGATCGCAAAGGCGCCACCTGCCAACCAGGAGTTCATGCTGTACCGCGGCGCACCTGCTTGTTCGAAGCCGGCATTGAGCGACCAGTTTTCGCGTACGACGTGTACTGCGTGGGCATCGTTGGCGAAAGCTTTCCGGATTTCCGCGAGCCAGCCCGGGCGCACCACGTCATCTGCATCGCAACTGGCAACGACGGGGGCACGGCACGCCGCGACAGCTGCGTTCCGGGTGCCCGGCTCACCACGGTCGTGCGAGGCGTCGATCAACCGAAGTCGCGGATCGAGCTGTGCCATCGACCTCACCGTCGCTGCGGTGGCGTCGGTGCTGCCGTTGTCAGCCACCACCACCTCGAGCGCTCCGGCGCCCTGTTGCGACAGCACAGCCCTGAGCTGCTCGGCGATGGTGTCGGCTGCGTTGCGCGCGGGGATCGCAACCGAGATTTCGGGTATTGACTGTCTCACGCGTCACCGTCAGTTGGGGAGGGGAGTTCTTCGGATCTGGCTAGCGAACAAGTTTCGGGTACGGGTGACCAGACCATCGGTTCGGGCTTCCACCCGCAGGTTCCAGCCTGCTTTGCCTGGCACCGCGTCCTGCATGTCACCGAATGCTAACCCTGCCTGATCAAGGTGGACTGGCAGGGCGGTGGAGATGCTGGTCGGATCGAAGAAGTGTCCAGGTTGTGATGGCACACAAACGAGCGTTGGCCCATTTAGCCAGGCGTCTGCGCGACAACGATCGCGCAACGGCCGGGCCGCACGCCTAGGCTGGTAGTTGGCGTAGTTGCAGCCATTGCCGCGCCAACTGAGGATGCGATGGTCTTTGTTTCGAGTCAGGGGAGTGGTGAGCGTGGGTCGGGCACGAGCGCTCGTCGTGGGCGCCGGATTGGTGGCGCTGCTCGCGGCATGTTCCGCGAACTCCGCCACGAGCGAGCCCACCCCTTCGGGATCTACCGGCGCCCCGGTCGCCCGGTCTGCCTTGGATTGCGGGGACACTCTGCGCGAGGTTGCAGCGAACGCCAAGAAGGAGGGTCACCTGACCCTCATCGGCGTTCCGCAGGATTGGGCAAACTACGGACAGATCCTGGATTCCTTTCGTGAGGACTACGGCATCGATGTCAGGGTCATGAATCCGGATGCGAGTTCGGGAGAGGAACTCGCGACCGTCAAAGAGATGGCTGGCGACCCCGGACGACCCGACGTTGTCGACCTGTCGCCGACGTTTGCCCACCAGGCGCGCGTTGACGGACTGCTGCAGCCCTACCGGAGTACGACCTGGGCGCAGATCCCAGCCGGGTTGAAGGACCCGGACGGTTATTGGGTTGGTTCGTACTACGGCATCATGGCGATTGGTACCAACACCAAGTTCCAGCCGAACGTGCCGTCCGGTTGGGTTGATTTGCGGGCTCCCCGCTACAAGGGTCAAGTCGGCATGGACGGTGACCCCCGCACGTCAGGGGCAGGGTTCGGGGCCGTGGTCGCTGCGGCGCTGGCCAATGGCGGATCGTTTGACGACGTGCTACCGGGAATCCGGTATTTCGCCGACCTGAAGAAAGCCGGGAACCTGAAAGTCATTGAGGACTCGTCACTGCTGCTGACGGCGAAGGCGCCGATCTCCCTGCAGTGGCTGTTCACGTTCCCGCGTGCTCAAGACGGCGGGTCGATTGCGAACACGCTGCAGGTCACGATTCCGGCCGATGCCGTGTATGGCTCCTACTACGCACAGGCGATCACTGCTGATGCGCCGCATCCGTGTGCTGCGGCATTGTGGATCGAGCAACTCAATGGGGATTCTGGTGCTCTCTCATTCCTTCAGGGTCGAGCCCTGCCGGCGCGGTTCGCCGCATTGGAAGCATTCGGATTGGTTGGCCCTGATGTGCGCACCAAGCTGCCGCGCCCGAACCAGATCTATGGCATTACCTTTCCCACGGCAGACCAGCTTGCGAAGATGAAGAGTCAGATCGACCAGTACTGGGGACCGTTGGTGGCGGACAAATAGGGGGGTGATCCATGTCCAGCATGTTTCGTGAGAACGCCGTGCAAGCATTGCGCACGGCCGATGAGGAACGCCCGCAGGTGCGTCTGGTTCCTGCCAGGCGGTGGCTGATCGCGGTCGCTCTGGTGGTCATGGTGCTGGCCGGCGTCATCTTCGCTGTGATCGCCTCAACGCGTACCCCCATTCGAGGAATCGGCTACATCGACCACGGCGGCTTCATCACGCTGACGGCGCAGGAGAAGGGCATTGTTCAGGACGGCGTCGCGGTGCCTGGAACGCAAGTCAATCCTGGCGATGTGGTCGCCCGGGTCATCACCACCAAAGGAACCACCGTGCGGGTTGTGGCTCCCGGGCCGGGTGTGGTGATGCAGCTGCTTGGCCCCGCGGCTGGCTGGCCCGTCGAGGCGGGGGAACCGATTCTGGTCATCGCCGGCATCGGTCGCGAGGGCGGGTCGAAGGTGGCATTGCTGCTGCCCGGACTTGAAGCGACTGAGCTCACCGAGGGCAGCGTCAGCGAAGGTGGAACCGTCTGGCTCGAACCGGCCGGCAAGGACGCGATCCATTGCGTGATCACCAGTGTGCGGCCTTACGCGCAACCGGCCGACTCCCTCGTCAAGTTCATGCCCGACCCGTTCGTGGTTGCCTACGTGCGTGATCAGGGTTCGATTCAGTTCGCGGAGGCAGACTGCCCGGCAGATCAACTTGCCGAGTACTTGCCCGGCACCGCATTCCCGGTAACCGTTGAGATCGACCCCAAGCGGCCGATCGACTACGTCTTCGGGTCCTGAGCATGGCAGCGTCAGGATCGACATCACCGATGAAGGCGCTGCCACCGCCGATTCCTGACCGCAAACGCCGCAGGGTTCCCACGATCATCCAGATGGAGGCGGTTGAGTGCGGTCCGGCCTGCCTGGCCATGGTGTTGGCCCACTACGGCAAGTACGTCCCACTGGACGTGTTGCGCGATGAGTGCAACATCAGTCGTGACGGCACCACTGCGCTGCGGCTTGCCGAGGTCGCCCGTCAATACGGCCTGGATGCCCGAGGCTTCAAGGCCGACCTGCCTCAACTCGAAGAACTCCCCACGCCTTTCGTTGCCTTCTGGAAGTTCAACCACTTCGTTGTCGTCGAGGGGTGGAATGACAAGGGAGTCTTCCTCAACGACCCCGCCACTGGACCCCGACTAGTCTCATGGGCGCAGACCGACAAGGACTTCACCGGCATCGCCGTCAAGTTCTCGGTCACCGAGTCGTTCGATCCCGGCGGTCGCAAGCCCTCGGTGCTGCGTCGCATGCCGCAACTACTGCGTGGCTACGCCTGGCCGCTGGCATTCGCGACGCTCGTCGGCCTGTTCGGGGCGATACCGGGAATCGCCGCTGCCGGTTTCCTGTCCTTCTTTATCAACAGGATCCTCAATGACGGGCAAACCAGTCTGTTGGGCGGGTTTTTTGTCGCGCTCGCCGTCGCGTTGGTTGCGCAGGTAGGGCTGTCTTGGATCCAGATGCGCACGCTGACCGAGACCACCACGTCGTTGAGCACCAACATGGCTGCGACCCTGGCGTGGCGCACGCTGCGGCTGCCGATGCGTTACTACACGCAACGCTCATCCGGTGAGGTTGCGTGGCGCATGAACATGCCCGACGCAATCGCTGCACAACTGTCAGGGCCGCTGCCCGCCGCGGTTGCCAGCGCCGTGTCGGCCATTCTCTACTTCGTCGCCATAGCATTGATCAACCCGGCGGTCGCGGTTGTGGCACTGGTGATCGCGTTGCTGGACTTCGTGGTCCTGCGGCTCATCGCAACGCGCGAACGTGACGGGCAGCGGCTGTTGCTACAGGACGAGGGCCGACTCAACGGCGAGACCGCGGCCGGGATCTCCGGCATTGAGTTCGTCAAGGCCACCGGCGCTGAAGATGACCTGTTCAGCCGGTTCACCGGACACCACGCCACCATGGTCAACGACCGGCAATCACTCGGGGCCGTGACCCAGTTGCTGACCACCGTGCCCCCGTTCTTGCGGATCATTGCCTCGGGCAGTGCCATCGGCATCGGCGCCTTCGCGGTGTTGAACGGGTCGCTGAGCATCGGTGGCCTGGTGGCACTGCAACCACTCATGGCCGGATTCCTACTGCCCTTCGCGACCTTCGTACAACTGGGTTCGGCCACCAACCTGATTGCGGCCAGTCTGACGAAGATCGACGACGTACTTGAGCAGGACACCGAGGTCGAGGGGATACGGACGGGTGGGTCGGGTGCCGACCAGGCCAACGG